>CAXTCQ010000438.1:0-5136 GCA_964242965.1 uncultured Calothrix sp.
CCCTGCCCCTTTACCCCTTCCCCTTCCTAAAGCTATAACTTGGTATCGATTGTTATAGATGAGATAAACGGTGTTGAAAATTTTTACAAAGTTTGATTATTTGCTAAAAGAAACTTTTTTGGGCTTAAAGCGCGGTGGGTGGATGAATTGGGCAGCGATAAGTACTGTCACCGTCTTGCTGTTTCTGTTTGGGATGAGTTTGCAAACATCTTGGCAACTAGAAAAACTTCTCAACCAGTTTGGCAGTCAGTTAGAAGTGTCGGTTTATCTCGATGCAAATACAACAACTACAACAACTACAACGGAAGCTACAACGGATGCGTTAGTGGCGACAGTTGCGACTATGCCGGGAGTTGCTAATGTCAAAAAAATTACTAAAGACCAAGCTTGGACGAAGTTAGTGCAAGAGTTGGGAATGTCGGATATTCAAAGTGCAACTCAACAGCTTGGTAACAACCCATTAGTTGATGAGTTGAAAGTCAAAGCGGTTTCTTCCGATGTTGTGCCTAAATTAGCGACGCAGTTGGCAAAATTAAAAGGTGTTGAAACGGTGCAATACGTTGATGAAGCAGTGATTCGCATTGCTCAATTGCATCGCGGTTTAAACTGGATAACGCTGACAATTACAGTTATTTTGACTTTAACAGCCGTTTCGGTTACGAGTATCACAATTCGTTTGATTGTCATGGCACGTCGTCGGGAAATCGAAGTTATGCAACTCGTCGGCGCTACTTCTACGTGGATATACTTACCTTTTGTTTTTCAGAGTATTGCTTTTGGCTTATTTGGTGGTGGAATTGCATGGGGTTTTATCAGTTTGACGCAGCAATTTCTTCACAAATTACTTCTCAACCAACCTGAATTTATCAAGTTTCTCACCACCGGGTTGAAATTAACCACAACACAAACATTACTTTTGCCGCTAGTACTTTTAGGGTTCGGTGCAACGGTAGGATTAATGGGAAGTCTGTTTGCAGTCCGTCGGTTTGCGAAAAGTTAGGAGTTAGAAGTTAGAAGTTAGGAGTTATAAGTAAAAGTAAAATTCCTAAGAGGGTGATTATAAATCAGGGGTAGGACTAGATAAACGCGGTTTCTTCGTAATTAAGTACAAGTATTTACGATTTCCCACCAATAAAAACCCGGTGTAGCTTACGAAGCGAGGTGTTTTATATTTCTTTTATAAACGCACGCTAAATCCTAACTCCTAACTCCTAACTCCTAGCTCCTAACTCCTAACTCATAACTCATAACTCCTAACTCCTCACTCCTAACTTTAAATTATGCGATCGCAATGGGAATCTTTTCTACAAAATCTCGGTATTTGGGTCGGTTCGTTTACTCAGTTTTCACCCCAAGGTGAACAACTCGAAGACATCCCCAGTCGTCTCACTCTCGAAGGATTGAACGATAATCAATCTGTACGTTTCGTGCTTGCACGTCAAGGTACAAAAGATGTAGTTTTGGAATTTAGCACCTTATCGAAGGGTATTTTATTCTTTGAAAATGGTTCATTTTGCCAAGGAGTAATTCAAGTTGCCCCATTTTCGGAATTTGGTGCAGAATTTGCCTTCGTTCATCAAAATCGTCGTCTTCGTCTCGTTCAAATTTTTGATACTAATAGAAACTTACAAAATATTACCCTCATCCGCGAACATCGTGAAGCAAGTGAACCTTTAGAACGTCCTGCTTTAACGGTTGACGCATTAATAGGAGAATGGATTGGGGAAGCGATAACAATATATCCAGATTTCCGCGCACCGAGTACATACAGTAGTAGAATGCTATTACAACTCGATAGTACAGATAGACTAATTCAAAATCTCAGTTTTGGAAATCGAACTATTACCTCAAGTGCGAAAATAAAGGGTTCTATCCTTGAATTTGATAGCAATCCTCAAAACCCCATCCAAGTTTTAATGTTACCCGATGGTGCTTCTGCCACATTTCCAGTCAAAGTCGAGTTACGGCAAGCTTTGTTTCTAGAGATTGGCTGGTTAATTGAACCTTCTTTGCGTCAACGGATGATTCGTACTTATAACGATAAAGGTGAATGGGTTAGTCTGACTTTGGTGACAGAGAGGAAAGTTGGTTAGAGAAGATAAAACTATGTGTTTAATTCTCGCTCGTGCTATGTAGCCAAATTCTCGACTAGTAGCTTGTTTCATTAATTTTGACCTTTTCGCTCTTGTCTAAATCCCCTCAGAACTTATGAAACCGACTGCAATACTCCAACTAGCGATCGCAATCTTGAGGTTGAAACGATGCGAATTTTGGAAACGGGACTACAACAAACACCAAACCATGAAAATCAAATAGTCATGAAGCAAACAACTTTAGATAAGTTAATGCTGTTGTACGAAGAATTTCAGCGATTGGCTGATGAATTGTACATAGCATCAGAAATCGTGATGGAAAATGAAGATTTTGATGATGCTAGCTTGTTAGCGAGTCAAGCCGATAAACTTTATGTAGAAGCAGAAAATTTAATGTCTCTAATTTCTGAGTTGGAGAAATAATGAAAACCCCAGAGCAATTAAAAACAAGAATTAAGGAACTAGGCAAGCAAATGACTAGTTACAGCCGCCAAGGTGTTGATTTAATTAAGCAAGGCGATCGAAAAAATGGTCACGAATTGATGAAACAGGCTTACGAAACAAGTAAGCGTTGCCAAGTCTTGATTGGCGAATTAAAGCGCCAACAACGCATCGGTTAATAGGCTACAACGATTGTCGAAGGTGCTTGTACTATCGCACAAGCACCCTTTTTTCAAATTGAACGCTGTTAGTTTACGAATATGAAGAAGCAAAAAACTTCTTCACTATTCTATTTCCCTATATGTACTTTTTACGCTGCGATTTCCACAAGTTGGATATCGAAAACTAATGCTTCTCCAGCTAAGGGATGATTTGCATCCAGCTTAACTATCGATTCGGAAACATCGGTAACTACAACGGGAATAACTTCCCCTGTTGGTTGTTGAATTTGTAACTGCTGACCAACTTCGGGTTGCATTTCTGGTGGCATTTGCTCGCGTTCAACTTCGATTACCATTTCCGGACGGTATGAACCGTAAGCTTCTTCGATCGGGATATGTGTAGTTTTAGATTCACCAGCATTCATGCCAACTACTGCTTCTTCAAATCCGGGAATTAGTTGCCCTTCACCGATTGTAAATTCTAATGGTTCGCCATCTGCGGAAGAGTCGAATACTGTCCCGTCGGTCAATTTACCTGTGTAGTGAACGGTTACAGTGTCACCTAATTTTGCCTGTGTCATTACTTTTCTCCTGAAGTTTTTTATTCAAAGATTGCGATACAACGATTGATGTACAAGTTCGCTACCGTCTAGCAAGTTAGATTTGTAGATGTCATCCCTCTAAAGGTTTAATTACTCCCGTTTGCTAGATGGTAATCCAATCTAATTAAACAAATTCCAGGCAGATTTCGGGGAAATCCACTCTCGAATACGAACATTACCTTAAAAAGATAACAGGGTTTGCCGACTTCGAGAAAAAATTAATTGGTATTGAAGAAGGAAGAAGGAAGGAGGAAGAAGGAAGAAGATGTGCGAGATAGGAATTTGTACCCTATTTGTAGCGCATGGGCAACCTGTAGTCGGGATATTAAACCCTAGACGAGGATGATAATCATAAATAACTAGATGAAGCAACATAAATAGCTACCGAACCGCTGCGCTCCACTCAGAATAACAATTTATACCTTACTCGACTTTTCAAACATTCTCTAAGTAAATCTTTTGACTGATTGATGTTTCGAGCCAGTTTGCTGGGAATAATAAATCTGGCAAAACAATTATATGGCAATTTCCACTCTTTATAAGACATGCAAGATATGAACATTCAAGATACTACAGTTCATCCTTTAGCAAAGTATCGTAACCATTTAGAGTTTAACGGATATCATGTTGAAGAGGATGACGATTTACTTTTTTGCCGCCATTCGAGAAAAGCCAATTTGATTTTGAGGAGTATTTCGGATCGAGGTGTATTGATTAGTACGCTTTACTCTTGCGAAGCAAATATTCAGATGGTAAATTTGTTGACATACGTAAATGGTTTAAATGCAGATTTTTTGTTCATCAAAGCATATATTAATGAGGAAGAAGAAAGAAGCTTAGTGATAGAGACTTTTTTTGAAGGCAACTACGATCGAACAAATTTCTCTATCCTCCTAGACAATTTTGAATATGATATGAACATTTTTTACCAAAATGAACTGACGGAGGAATATTTACAATAATTAGGGAGTAGGGTGTGTAGAGACGCGAAATTTCGCGTCTTAATCTTTATAACCTGCATCAAGTTTGGAGGAGAAAATCGTGAAAGCTGTTGTCATGAATGCACCTGGAAACCCGCAAGTACTGCAAATCCAGGATATGCCAAAACCTTCTCCTGGAAATAGCGAATTGTTAGTCAAATTAAAAGCCGCAGGTATAAATCCTATCGATACCAAACTCCGTAAACGCGGCACATTCTACCCCGATAAAATGCCTGCAATCCTCGGTTGCGATGGTGCGGGTATTGTTGAAGCTGTGGGTACGAATGTTACTAAGTTTCGCGTTGGAGATGAAGTATATTTTTGTCAGGGTGGTTTAGGAGGACATCAAGGAAATTACGCAGAATATACGACAGTCGATGAAAAATTTACGGCACGCAAGGCGGCTTCAGTCAGCTTTGTAGAAGCGGCTGCCGCACCACTGGTATTAATTACGGCTTGGGAAGCTTTATACGAACGAGGACGACTCGAACCTGGGGAAAAGGTATTAATTCATGCAGGCGCAGGTGGTGTTGGACATGTGGCAATTCAACTAGCAAAACTTAAAGGTGCAAATGTCTGTACGACGGTAAGTAGCCAAGAAAAGGCAAATTTCGTGCTGCAATTGGGTGCGGATGTAGCAATCAACTACAAGCAAACCGATTTTGTCAAAGCCGTTTTGGATTGGACTAATGGGGAGGGTGTTGATTTGGCATTTGATACCGTTGGGGGAGAAGTATTATATCAGTCATTTCCAGCAGTACGCGTATACGGTGATACCGTTACGATTTTGGAACCGGATGCCAACACCCTTTGGAAAGTAGCGCGTAACCGCAATCTCCGCATTAGCTTGGAATTAATG
>CAXTCQ010000439.1:0-5130 GCA_964242965.1 uncultured Calothrix sp.
CATCTTCCCAAAATCATCCGGATGGCTTGCTACCACTAACTGTACTTTTAGAACCGACACAGCAGCAAATAGGCTCAAATATTTACGAAGTCGCTTTTCTTGCCGATGCTGATGGTTTACCTCTTGAATTCATTCGAGTTATAGCTAGACTGTAAGCAGCATTTGCTACAGGGGGTTTTACCCTCTACTCTCCGCTGGATGTATCCTTTAAAAGTTAGCTTGTTAGATATCTCAGTGCTTTTAGGGATGTATCGTTACTTCTACGATTTTTGCGAAAAATCACCTTTTAAACAGTAATTTCATCCAATAATGGCAAGTTAAAGGGTGGATTAGGTTAAAATTATCTAGAGTCTAATTTAACGCTCAAAAATTAGTCTCCGTGTTATCTACTAAACATATCTCTAGTTATATTCCTTGGTAGAATATTAGAATCTGTAGTGTTGCCGAGGCGACAGAATACTCTGGGGGTTTACACTATACACATTAAAAAAATCTGTAGTCAAATTTACAGACGTTTTTTCACAATTCGTGTGTTGCTTCCGTGTTTTATAAATTATATAAGTATCGTTTTCCATTACTGATTTTAAGTCTCTGGTTGGCTGCGATATTGCTGCTAAAAGATTATTCTGCAAATAGTCAGTTAATAGCTGCACCTAAACCAGCAAATACTCAGCACGCTTTAGTGTCTAAAAGAACAATAAATAAAACAGTGAACGGAAATATCCGCAAGACAGTTTTAGAAAATGGTCTTACTGTCATCACCAAAGAAGCTCGTACTGCACCAGTGGTGACAGTGCAGGTGTGGTATAAAGTTGGCTCGCGCAATGAAGAATCGGGAGTCAACGGTATTGCCCATCAGCTTGAACATATGATGTTTAAAGGTACTACAAGCCGTCCAGTTCAATTTGGTCGCTTGTTTAGTGCGTTGGGTAGCGACTCAAATGCTTTTACAAGTTTTGACCAAACAGCATATTATGGCACTGCCGAGCGCAAACAGTTGAAATCGTTATTAGTGCTAGAAGCTGACCGGATGCAAAACTCACTTGTTGAAGCCGAACAATTGGCAAGTGAGAAGCGGGTAGTAATTTCCGAATTGCAAGGTTATGAAAATAGCCCAGAGTACAGGCTGAACCGGGCAGTTATGCGGGCAGCATTTCCCAACCATCAATATGGTTTACCAGTGGGTGGGACAAAAGCTGATGTCGAGAAATTTACTGTTGAGCAAGTTCAAAAGTACTATCGTAATTTCTACAGTCCCGATAATGCGGTTCTAGTCATTGTTGGTGATTTCCAAACCGAACCAGTATTAGTAACGGTTGAAGAAATATTTGGAAAATTATCTAGAAATCATAGAACTAAAGAGTCAAAAGGCATAAGTCTTTCGTCTCAAATTGATGCGAATTTAGGAATTAAAACCCCAATAATATTGGAAGAACCGGGAGCAGCTGCAATCCTACAAGCGGTATATCCTCTGCCAGATATTAAACATCCAGATGTACCTGCATTGGATATGATGGATTATATTTTAGCTGAAGGAAGAAATTCGCGGCTTTATTTAGCCTTAGTCGATTCAGGTTTAGCAACCGATATGTCGGGTTCGGTTTCTAGTTTGCTTGAGTCGGGTTGGTATGAAATCTCAGCAACAGCTTCTCCTAAGCAAGATTTGCAAAAAATTGACGCGACTATTACCAAAGCGATCGCGCAACTAGCCCAAAAAGGTGTAACATCCGACGAGTTGAAGCGTGCGAAATCGCAGTTTGAAGCAGCGGTGATTTTGGGAAACCGCGATATTAGCAGTCAAGCGATGCAGTTAGGTAACGATGAGTTGCTAACTGGTGATTTTAATTACATAAATAATTACTTAAGTGATATTCGTAAGGTAACAGCACAAGAAGTACAGCGCGTCGCAAGCAAGTATTTGAAAAAGGAAGCGCGAACAATTGGTTATTTTAAACCGACTCAAGCCGCAATTACATCGAAAAATAGTAGCAAAGCTAATCCAACTCAAACCCACGAAAACTTTATATCAGGGACACCCGTAGACCCAGCAGAACTATCAAAGTATTTGCCGCAAATTGAAGATACAAGTGCAAGTAATACTGTGCGTACTCTTCCTGAGAGTATTCTGTTAGCGAATGGTTTACGGATTTTGATGTTGCCCGATCGAAGTACTCCAACAGTGACATTGGACGGTTATATCAAAGCAGGTTCGGAATTTGACCCGGATGAAAAAGCTGGTTTGGCATCGTTGGTAGCCGAAAATTTACTTAATGGCACTAAAAGTAAGGATGCATTAGCGCTTGCGAAAACCTTAGAAGAACGCGGTGCAACTCTCGATTTTGATGCGTCGCGTGAAGGGGTGCGAATTGAGGGTGATAGTTTGGCTGTCGATTTGCCTGTTTTGCTGCATACATTAGGGGATGCTGTCAAAAATGCGACCTTCCCGAAAAAAGAGTTGGAATTGACCCGTAAACATGCTTTGACCGAACTCGAACAAGATTTAGATGACCCTGACGAAGTAGCAAGAAGAACATTTGTTCAGTCTGTTTATCCGAAGAAACATCCTTCGCACAAGCTGATCACCGAAAACAGTTTGCGAAAAATTAGTCGCAAAGACGCGATCGCATTCAAAGAAAAGTATTATCGTCCTGACACAATGGTATTGGCATTGGTCGGGGATTTTGACCCAGCAAAAGTACGCGAACTAATTAAAACCGAGCTTGGTGATTGGCAAGCCAGTGGTAAACCTGAAGAAGTACAGTACCCCACTGTATCGATGCCAGATAGTATTGTTAGGGTCAACTCAGTATTACCGGGTAAAGCTCAAGCTGTCACCTATATGGGAGGTACGGCGATTAAGCGCAATGATTCGCGCTATTATGCGGCACAAGTATTAAATCAGATTTTGGGAGGCGATACTTTATCGAGTCGTCTCGGTGCTGAAGTGCGCGATCGCCAGGGGTTAACTTACGGTATTTTTAGTAATTTCTTGGCTGGAAAGAATTCCGGGACATTTTTGATTGAAATGCAAACTAGCCCCGAAGATGCCAATAAGGCGATCGCAAGCACTCGCAAATTACTAGAAGATATTCACCTTAAAGGGGTTAGCGAGCAAGAAGTCGAAATTGCCAAACGTACAGCAATTAGTAACTATATTGTGTCGCTGGCAAATCCCGATGAATTAATCCATCAAATTTTGATGAATGAAGTTTATGGATTTGAGACAAGGGAATTACGGGAATTTACCGAGAAAATTCAAGAGATTTCTCTTGCCCAAGTAAACCTTGCAGCACGAGAATTACTTCATCCAGATAAAATTGTCGTCGTCACAGCTGGACCTGCGGTAGTTGCTGGTCAGTAAATTAGCGCTTAAGGAGACACAACTAAGTGTGTGTTCTTGCTGACCGTAAGAGAGCTAAAGCACAACCTTACAGCATTTTTACCATCAACTTTGGCATTTTCTCTTTTGATTAACCTTGCACCATCTTCTTTTAGTATTGTAGGTTGGGTGTAACGAAGTGGAACCCGACATTGAAGTTGGGTTACTTGGACATTTTCTCTTTTGATTAGCCTTGCACCATCTTCTTTTAGGTGGAGAAGCGATTTTATTTAAGGCAACTTGAAATTTCTCGTCAAGAATTGTCATGTCAGTTTTAATCAGATAGTCCGAGAATATTTAAGTAGTTATTCGGTTATTTAATCACACGTCTGTGTTGACGTTTGACCAACCTTGTCCTGTCCACAACCCCTAATTCCTAGTCTAAATAGCCTTTTCATTAAACCAGAAGCCGCAAAATAAGTTAACTTAGAATAATAGATATTATTGTTCAATTAACTTAGATTCCCCATTCCACACTGACTGCGGCAAAGCGAAAACAATTATTAATTTCCCCCATGAACATCTTAAGCAATCTGCTTTCTCAACCAGCTCAACCCAACACTTCCAAACGCCAACGTCGAGGCATCGAAATCAAATCGCCGCGTGAAATTGATATTATGCGGCAATCCGCAAAAATCGTGGCAACTGTTCTTAAAGAAATTTCCGAGTTGGTGCAGCCGGGAATGACAACAGCAGACTTAGATGCTTATGCGGAAAAGCGCATCCGAGAAATGGGTGCAACGCCTAGCTTTAAGGGATATCACGGTTTTACAGGTTCGATTTGTTCGAGCGTCAACAACGAAGTTGTACATGGCATCCCCAATGCGAAGAAAGTTATCCGTACCGGAGATGTATTAAAAGTTGATACAGGCGCGTTTTTCCAAGGATTTCATGGCGACTCGTGCATTACGATTGCCGTGGGTGAAGTAACTCCTAATGCTGCTAAATTAATCCGCGTTGCTGAAGAAGCACTGTATAAAGGTATCGAACAAGTCAAAGCTGGGGCTTATTTGCTTGACCTAGCGGGTGCGATTGAAGACCACGTAAAAGGTAACGGCTTTACTATCGTCGAAGATTTTACTGGGCATGGTGTCGGTCGTAATTTACACGAAGAACCTTCAGTATTTAATCACCGTACCCGCGACATGCCTAACGTGAAACTGCGTTCGGGTATGACTTTAGCGATTGAGCCAATTGTAAATGCGGGTTCGAGACATACGCGGACTTTAGCCGACCGTTGGACAGCGGTAACAGTCGATAACTCGCTATCAGCGCAGTTTGAGCATACCGTGTTGGTGACAGAAACTGGGTCTGAAATCTTGACAGACCGAACCAAATTATAATTTGATTTTTTTGAGTTAAATACAATCTGATACTCGATTCGGTGAGTCAAAGGTGCGATCGCGTTCTCGGTAGGAATGCGATCGCGTTTTTGTGCGTAAGCGTTGCGCTGCCGTCTTGTGACGGGTCGCTTGTACAATCCAAAATGGCTATTAGTCATCGTCATCATTATCGTGATGGTGTTTGTGTTTTTTGGATTTCCGGTGATACTCCTCATCATTGTCATCATCATCGTCGTCATCGCGGTTGCGATATTCGCGCTCATCATCGCGGTTGCGATATTCGCGCTCATCATCGCGGTTGCGATATTCGCGGTCGTCATCGCGGTTGCGATATTCGCGGTCATCATCGCGGTTGCGATATTCGCGCTCATCATCGCGGTTGCGATATTCGCGGTCATCATCGCGGTT
>CAXTCQ010000440.1:0-5021 GCA_964242965.1 uncultured Calothrix sp.
ACATCGAAACTGGGTTGCGATCGCTCTTTACAATGATTCCTTGAAAATCAAAGAATCCATCAACAATGTGGGAGGGAAAGCCGCGACGCTGCACCAAATGGCTGGTTTAAAGGCACAACAGGGAAACGTGGTCAGTCATGTAACAAATATTAATGAATTATGCTGCAAAATTTGAATATAAAATTATACCAAATCTTACCATTGAAGTAGAATGATTTACGTCTTTAGGAAAGCATAATACTGTCGTAATTTAATCGAAAATTATTCATCAGGTCAACCTCAAGATTGATGTATGAAAATTATTCGATTTACAACTTTAATATTTTTATCGACTTGTTTAGTAATATTTAGTTATCTGACTAACTTCTTTTCACTTCCATCTCCAGCACAAAGCCAAATTAATCTACCCACTCGCATCATACCTTCTGCCATAGGCAAGCAAGTTTTACTACCTGACTGGCAGAGAATCTCATTTAGTAAAATGCCACCCATTCAAAAAAGTGGTTTGATTAAAATTGATGGATTTGATCGTCAATGGAATTCTGGAGACACACCAGATAAGTATTTAACTTTAGGTGATATAGATAAAGCGCTAAAACCCGATTTATTAAGTCTAAGTAACATTACAAAAATTATAAACTATCCCGATTCGGACACCTTTACTTTAGATAGTTTCCCATTATTAGGAAAGCAAACTCTCCAACATTTGGCAGAAGTTGTACCAAATTTAGAACAAACTAATACTGCACAAATACCACCCATCGCCGCACTAGTAAAAGCCAAATACCCTGAAACTGATATCAACACCCCACTTTCTAACCTTGTGGCTCAAAAACCAGCACTGGGTAAACTCAAACTTAACCAAATTGATTTATCATCTTACATAATTTCTGATATTCCTAACCTTAATGCAGTACAGCTATCAAATTTCGCCGACTGGGAAAATACTCTAATTAAAGATATCCCCGGACTAAACGCTGTACCCTTAGCTTCCTACCCTGTTCCCCTGGCAGAATTAGGTAATGCGATGCTCCCCTTGGGAGCCGCGCACGCGATCGCCAGAATTGATTTTATCTGGGGTACAGCCGAAAAACGCCGTCAAAGAACAGTTTCTGGTTCAGATGTCGCTGGTTTTTCCGTACCCTGCGAAGGACAAAAGTGCCCGTATATCGAACTTGATGACTTGGAAAATTCAGGACGCAACATCAGAGGTAAATTTGAAGGACGCTCCTGGATAAGTGGTAAGTATCAGCAAGTAGAGGGTGGTTGGGGCTGCTTGAAATGGGTGAATGGTAGCAAAGAACCTACAGGAAGATTACCTCATGGTAGTGCTTTTAAGGTAGTGGTGATGGAACCTAACGAGAAAACGGATATCGTTGACACTGCTTTATTCTTCCGCTTCAAAAATGCTTGTGGCGCTACACCTTATTTTATTGGTCCCGTTCCGTTTCTTACATACAAGGCGAACGTACCAATATTTTTGGGTACTCTCAACGATACGTCTGTGACAAGTATTTCGCCTTCAACTAGCAATGCTGCCTTAATTAATCCTCCTGCTGCGGAAGCATCAATAGTAAAAACAACTCAGTCAAATTGTCAATCTCCGCAAACTAACTTAGTTGCACTTACCAAATCAATTGCTGATATTGAAAACAGTGGTGGTAATTACAGTGCTGTTGGTGCTTACGTTTGTAGCGACGACGGAACTAATTGCGGTGTGGCATTGGGTAAATACCAGTTCATGAGTTACAACAAATACGCACAAGAAAAAATTACCCAGGTTTCTGGGGGTCAAGAATTTTTAACAAAGCTATCTCAGGGATATGAACCCAGTGACGCGGAAATATTTCAATACTTTCCCCCTGCCGCTCAAGAAGCAGCTTTTGAAAACACCATCGCTGACAAAATAAATACCACATCTGGAGAAATTGACCCCACAACAGGGAAACCTTTTGCGGGAGAACGTTTAATTGAACGAGTAGCACAAAAGCACTTTGGAGGCGATAATTCCAAAGTTGATGGTGATGCAACAGATATATTTGGCAGGTTTTCTTTGACGAACTACGGTAAAGATACTTTAAATAGCTATAAACAGAATTTTCAAGGGTGCTGATTAAACACGTTTCAAACCAAGATAAAAAAGTATGAAAATTACACCCATCCCCTCTGATAAAATTGTGCTTTTGGTACGGTATTTTCATTTAAGTTTGGGAATATTCCTACTTGTTACTGCTTTGTTTCTTAACGGCTGTAGTAGTGGCAATGCTGATTCGGCAGTAAGGCTGTCTTGGGAAAATGCCAGTAAGGCTCCCAAATCATTGCTGCAATTAGCTATTTCTGAAAATACCTCTTTACCATTACCATCAACTCAAGTGAACTCAATTAAAGTTGCTACTATTCCGACAACAGAAAAAGATAAGCATTTGTACCTCTTCAACTACAATCCTGACTTATGTGGGAAGTTGGGGTGTTTGTATACAGCTTATCTCGATAAAGGTCAGGGGCATTATAGCCGCGTAATCAGCCTTTATTTAAAACCTGATTTACCTTCAGAGAAACAGCTTATAAGTCTAAATAAGGAGAATAACAACAACGCTTCAACATTGCCGTGTTTAGATGTTCAACAAAGTAACTCTAAGCAAACCTTGCAGAAAATAACTTATTGCTTTGACGGTAGTTACTATCAAGCAATTGAAAATACTTTCCTGAAAATATCAGCTAAATGAACCACCGCTTTTTATTAACTTCAAATCTAACAACACCTCATTATAAAACTGTCTCCCAAGGATATCAATCGGGCTTTGACTTGACTGGATTATTCAAAAGCTTTGCCAATCCTGAAGGGCTAGCAATGATAGGAGTTTTAGTATTTCTAATTTTATTAAGCCAATTTACTGGTGGTAAAAAAGGCAAGATTTCCACAGGGCGGGTAGTAGGGAGAGGAGAGAGACTAGCAGCTACCAACCTCGCTCTTAAACAAATCAGCGATCGCAAACATAATAAAGTTACTTTCTGGTGCGGTTCGCCCCGCTACTGGTTTTCTGGAAAACTCAAAGGCTTTGGAGCCAGATTCCAAACATTTCTCGGTGCATCCCCTACAGTTTGGATTCCCCATGCCGAACGTTCTACTTTAGTTTTAGGCGCTCCTGGTTCGGGAAAAACCTTTGGCACAATTGACCGCATGGCTGAAAGTTGCATGATGCAGGGATTTCCCGTGATTGTCTATGACAAAAAAGGCGACCAAATGAAGTTACTTGCACCTTTAGCAGCTAGATACGGGTACGACGTGCGGATATTTGCCCCTGGCGAACCATATAGCGAAGTGATTAACCCGCTCGATTTTATGGAGAATCAAGAAGATGCGGTGACAGCAGCGCAAATTGCCCAAGTAATTAATGCCAACGCTGGTGGTAGTGGTAAAAGTGATGAATTTTTCTCTAAAGCTGCTGACTTGCTGGCAAAGGCACTAATTCAACTAGCGAAGGGTAGCGATTGTCCAGATTTAGCAACTGTTTACTGCATCCAGTCCATCGATGACTTTATCAACAAGCTACACGCAGCAGTACAAGCAGGTAAAGTCTCCCGTTGGGTTGCCGCGTCCTTTCAACAGTACCTCAAAGCTAGAGACAGCGAGAAAACGATAGCAAGCATTGACACAACCACAGTCGGCATATTTTCAGGTTTCATCCAGCGGTCGCTTCTCCCCTCTTTCATCGGTAAAAGCACCATCCCCACCAAGTTATCAGGACGGCAAATGTTGATTTTCAAATTAGATGACCCCAGACGCGATGTGGTGGGACCATTGTTAGCTGCGGCTTTACATATGACAATTGTCAGTAATTTGTGTACCCCTCGTTCTGACCCAATTGGAATTTTTATTGACGAGTTACCATCGCTTTACCTCAAAGCATTACCCCAGTGGATTAACGAGTATAGGAGTAATGGTGCTTGTTTTGTCTTGGGTGTCCAATCCCTGGAACAATTAGCTAATGCTTACGGGGAGAATTTAGCAGCTGCTATTACCAGCGCTTGTAGTACAAAAGTTCTGTATAACCCAGCTAATTATTCGACTGCGGAAAAGTTTTCTCAGTCTTTTGGCAACAAGGAATTTATCGTTAAAAATAAATCTATTAGTAATTCTAAGGATGGGCGGACGCTTACCTGGACAGACAACCTGCAAACCATGCCCATTCTCACAGCAGATGAAATTATGCGGTTTCCTCAAGGTAAGTGCGTCATTACTAATCCCGGCTACACTTCTTTTGGAGAAGGTTCTATCCCCTACGCGTTAACTATTGCCATCCCTAAATCTGACCTGAATCGAATCTTGAAAAGTGAGAAACTCTGGGAAAAACAGGTTTGTCCGAGGTTAATTATGCGTTCTCCTCAAGTTGACGTTAGCGAGTTAGACAAAGCTATAGATTTGAGAAAACAAATTGCAGAGCAGCTTTTGGTGACTGGGGATATCTTATCGTCTATGGGTAATCTCTTAGAGAGTGAGGAAATCGAATTGGTTAGCCCAGGTACTGATTCTCCTTGGTAGCCACAGACCGATTTATACAAAAGCCTCTTTAATTCCTCCTAATTTTAAGCGTTTTTCCCTTACGCTTTAAACTGCACTAATTATAACTTTTCCTAGTGTTTACCATTTCTAATATTTATACAGTTGATATACAGCTAATTGCTAAGTAATTAAAATTGTCAAATACGAAACGTGAAATATTGTAAACAATACTGTAGTTATTTTGTACAGTGTGCAACTTTCAAAACTGTACTAAGCGACTATTTTTGTTACATAATAAATGGATTCAATTTTACACAAATACGGTCATCAAATCTACTTTAGCTTAACTAACTACTCAGTATTCGCCTAAATTTTTCTCTCACTAAAATAATTATTAGTGATGAATGAGGCTAGTGCTTGATATCACTTCGTTTCTCCAATATTCGACAACGAGTAATAGCGATATATAGGACTCCTATTTGATTTTTGAAAAAACTCCGTACATCTGAAGAGTGGT
>CAXTCQ010000441.1:0-4914 GCA_964242965.1 uncultured Calothrix sp.
CGGACACATCGTTATTATATAACTATACGGCGCAACCCCCCAAAATTAATGACACAGACCATTAGTGGTCTGTGTCATTAATTTTGGGGGGTTAAAAACTACGCTCATCTCTCCCAACTCTGACTCCGTGTACTCCGTGCCTAATAAGGTTAATTTTGGGGGATTGTAGGTTGGGTTTAGCGCATTAGCGTTACCCAACATTTATATAGTTGGGTTCCACTACCCTTTTTTATTTTGCTTCCAGGTATTAATAAAATTAATCACCGTATTCCCGCAAGCATTCATTGATACCTCATCCACTTGACTTGCGATACTCCGTTCCGGAGAGGCTGCCGCCATCGCATACTCGCGTTGCGCTTCACTCATGGCTCTAGGCGGTTGCGGATGGAACATGGCAGAATCAATATTAGACATAATTTGGTTTGTATTTACCGAAAATCTACCACCAGTATTGGCAAGTAATTTGATTCCTAAATTTTTATGAATTTCTACAAATGCTTTACCGGGAATCGACATCAATGCTTTTTCAATTCCTGGTTGTGCAGTATTTGTTGGTATTGTCGGTAAGTAATTTGCTAATTCGGCAACGCTGACACCCGCTGCGGCTGCTAAAATCAAGGCTTGGGTTGAACGTTTGGTTGTGTCAATGTCGTAAATGGTAAACAGCGTTGCAGCTAACTTGATTTGCGAATAGATTGCAACTCCAACTTGACTCGGTATTTCGGCAATCCCCGATAACCCGGAAGTAAAGCCGTTCCATACCGTCCACCGAGTTGATTCGTTGATAGCATATTTTGCCATCTTTTTTTTGTTCCCTCGCCAGGAAGAATCATTAAGAAATCTCTGTCCCCATTCTCTTCCGTGTTCGATTGCGACAGCTATTGTCTGCGCGATCGCGGGCAACCTGATGATTAAATCGAATTCCATAATTTTTTGTAACTATTACGTCAAAAAGTCTTTTTAGCTTCCTTAGTTATCGTTCCCAGTAATCAACCCAAAATTGGTGTATTAATAAATACTTCTGATGAAACAATGATGAATTACCGCTACTAATATCAAGTTTCGGTGAAGACAGTTTCAATTTCCGTAACCAAGTAGACAGAAGCTGTATAGAGAAGCTAGGTTGGTTTTAATTAGGTGCCGAGGCGCGATCAGCTATGGTTAAAGATTTAGCAATACGTACCACGGGATTGATTAAGCAATTTGATCGACATATTGCCGTCAACGAAGTTGAATTAGAAATACAAGCGGGTGAAGTTTACGGGTTGATAGGTCCGAATGGTGCGGGTAAAACCACCTTAATTCGGATGCTGGCGGCAGCCGAGGAACCGACAGTAGGAGAAATCTATATTAATGGCGATCGCTTACTGCGCGACAAAAGCAATCCTACACTAAAGCGGCGTTTAGGGTATCTACCTGACGACTACCCTTTGTACGATGAACTCACTGTCTGGGATTATCTCGATTATTTTGCCCGATTGTACAAATTGCGCGAACCGCGTCGCACTCAACGACTGCACGAGGTCTTAGAACTGATTCAACTTGGCAATAAACGCAATAGTTTGATTTCTACACTATCGCGGGGAATGAAACAACGCCTTAGCTTGGCGCGAACAATCATTCACGAACCAATTGTATTGCTACTCGATGAACCAGTTTCAGGGCTTGACCCGATTGCGCGGATGCAGTTCCGCGAAATCATTAAAGTGCTGCAAGAAGCGGGGATGACAATTTTGATATCTTCGCACGTTTTGAGCGACTTGGCGGAACTTTGTACATCGGTGGGCATTATGGAACTAGGTTGTTTGGTTGAAAGTACTTCGCTGCAACACCTTTACCAGCGTCTTTCACGCCAACAAATCGAAATTTCGACCCTTGGGAAAATCGACGAGTTATTAGGGGAATTAAAAAATAATTCGCTGGTGGAAGAGTGGGAGGTAATGCCGACCAAAGATAAAGTGCGAGTGAATTTTTCAGGGAATCAAGAAGATTGTGCAGATTTGTTAAGAACTCTGATTGATGCAAAAATTCCTCTAAGTAATTTTCATTGCACTCAAGAAGATTTAGAAACAATTTTCTTAAAAATGGGTCATAAACAAGCATCTTAAGAGTTAAGAGTTAGTCGGGGCGGGTTTACTAAGATTTATCTTTTTTATATAAGTATATTTGTGAACCCGCCCGTACAGGAGTTAGGAGTTATAGCAAACTTGAGAGATTTAGATCCCCGACGTGCGTAAAAGTTGTCGGGGAGGAAAGTTCCTCACAATAGGAATCTAATTTCACGGGGTTCTAGTTCCTCACACCAGGAATCTAATTTCACAAGGTTTTAGTTCCTCTCAACGGGGATCTAGTTCCATAATTTATCAACTTAGCACTTAGGACTTTATGATACTCAAATTCATTGACAAAATTGGTGAATGGAACCCTCAATTTATCAGGGAAATAAAAGGTCGTCTCAAACTATTTCCAGTTTTAGTCACTGCTGGAATTTCTGGTCTTGTTCAAGTAATACTTTACTTGTTTCAATTACGGGAATATCCAGGCGCAAAGTATGCTATGACTAGTCAATATTGCAGCTTGGGAAATTCTTATCGGGAACAAATGAATGTGCTTGAAAAGATTATTACTAAATTTAATAATCAAGCATACCTTTTTAATAGCAAAGCTAACTTTGATGCCGAAAAACTTAAGTTTGCAAAAACGCAACTTCAAGAAGCAAAAGAAAGACGAGACCAACTCAACAAACTTTTATACGACGGTAAGAACTTTTGCCCACCTGACCAGATTGATATGCAATCTTGGTGGCACGACCATTGGCAATATCTATTTCTTTCCCTCAGCGTGATTTTTGTATTTACGCTTTTAATTGCTGGCACTTATTTACTTATCAATAATCTAGCCCAAGAAGAACGTACTGGAACGCTAAATTTTATTCGCCTCAGTCCTCAGTCAGAAACAAGTATTTTGACTGGTAAAATGTTGGGCGTGCCAATTCTAGTTTATTGGTTTGTAGCTTTAGCAATTCCTCTACATATTTGGTCGGGGAAAGCTGCCAATATTGCCTTGAGTCATATATTCAGTTACTACGCAGTTTTAGCTGGAAGTTGTATTTTCTTCTTCAGTGCAGCGCTGTTATTTGGTTTAGTGACGCGCTTTTTGGGTGGGTTCCAACCTTGGTTGGCTGCTGGTGCAGTGTTCATGTTTTTGATTTTTACATGTTCGACAGGATATTCGGGACTTTATCTTAATAATGCTGCGGCATGGTTTAAGATATTTAGTCCGATTGACATGACTGGTTATTTATTTCCAAATTTATTTGGTAGTAACAACCGCTTCAGAGGAACTAGTGACAGTGACTACTATAGTTGGGCAAAAGCCACATATTTACAGTTCTTCTTTTTACCAATCGGTAGTAATTTATTTGGTTTAATGGGTCTGCATTTGGCAAATTACGGTATATGGACTTACGGAATTTGGCAAGGACTTCAACGCCGTTTTCGCAATCCGAACGCAGCAGTAATTAGCAAAGTTCAGAGTTACTGGTTAGTCGGGTTTGTACAATTTTTATTGTGGGGATTTACGCTTCAAAATTATCGGAGTGAATATCCAAAGAATTTGGAAGCCTTATCTAGGTCGGTATATTTCGATCTCAACTCACAAATTCAGCAAAATTTACCTTGGTTTATTATATTCAACTTAGCATTACTATTTGGGATGATGTTAATTTTGTCACCCGAACGTCAAATAATTCAAGATTGGTCGCGTTACCGTCATCAAGGTGGTTCTGGACGCAAAGGATGGTGGAGAAACTCATTACTTCGAGACTTATTGGTAGCTGAAAAGAGTCCATCGCTGGTTGCGATCGCAGCCCACTTAGTAATGATGGTTACTCCTATCGCCATTTGGATCGTCCTTTCAATAAACCTCCAGAATCACCGCAACAACTCATCAATTGATTGGGTAATCAACGATGTCGGCAGGTTTAAGGCGCTGATAGGTATAGTAATGTTTATTACTTTATCTTTGATTTACGCCACTATTGCCCAGCGAATGCTGTTGATGAAAACTAAAAAGCGTTATTTTTGGGCAATAGGTACTGTCAGCGCAGTTATGTATTTACCGTTGATGATATTAGGAATGCTAAATGTTACCCCAGAACAATACGCCCTGCCGTGGTTATTCTCAAGTCTCCCCTGGGTCGGTTTAGCAGATGCTAGTTTGCCAACAATCTTTATGGCACTCCTGGGTGAAGTAACTGTGTTGGTGCTGTTGAATATACGTTTGACAAAGCAAATCAATTTAGTCGGTGAGTCGGCAACGAAAGCGTTGTTGGCAAGTAGGAAATAGTCTAGGGAGTAGGGAGTAGGCAAAGAAACAAATATTTGCTTTTTATATCTTTCTTCTCCCCTCCCCTTTCTCCCTTTATTCCCCCTACTCCCAAATTCTTAATTCTTAATAGCTTTTTTAACCAATGGAATCTGTTATGGACTTTCGGTGACTGGAACCAAGGCTTCTGCTAAAGCTGCAAGTTTGTTTTTGGCTGTACCAAAATCGGGGTCGGGTCTAGTGACACCTGCCAGGGTTCCAATTGGATTAGATTTAATAAATTATGTTCAATTTTTTTGACAAACTTGGCGAATTAAACCCTCAATTTATGAGGGAAATCAGAGGTCGTCTCAAACCATTTCCAGTTTTAGTCACCGCTGCGATTTCTGGGATTGTTCAAGTGATACTTTACCTATATCAATTACGGGAGTATCCAGGCGCAAAATTTCCTATATCTAGCCAATATTGCACTTTAGGAAATTCTTATCAGGAACAAATTAATGCGCTTGATAAAGTGATTCATGAATTTTATGTACAATTAAATTTGTTTAATAGTAAAGCTAGCTTTGATGCCGAAAAGCTCAAATC
>CAXTCQ010000442.1:0-4799 GCA_964242965.1 uncultured Calothrix sp.
CCCCCACCCCCACCAACAATGCACAAAGAAAACGAAATCCGTCTCATCGCCTTAGGCTTAATCCGCGATGGAGATAAAATCTTCGTATCCGAAGGCTACGACCCAATCAAGCAAGACACGTTTTACCGCGCAATGGGTGGAGGCGTAGACTTTGGCGAAACCAGCCTTGCAGCCCTCAACCGCGAATTTCAAGAAGAAATACAAGCCGAATTAAAAAATATTCGCTACCTTGGCTGTTTAGAAAATCTTTTTACATTCAACGGCAAACCCGGTCACGAAATCATTCAATTGTATCAATGCGACTTTGTTGACCCTAAATATTACCAACTCGAAAAACAAGAATTTACCGAAGGCGATCGCAAAAAAACAGCCGTTTGGATTGACATTAATCGCTGTAAGTCAGGGGAATTAAGATTAGTTCCAGAGCAATTTTTAGAGTATTTATAAGAAAGTGTCCCTAGTATGCAGCTCCTTGACTTTTTAAAGAAGTTGGGGATCTAACTTCGCGCAGTCTACAGCAACCAAAGTGCTATAAACAACCGTAAAGCACCTACAGTGCTTTTATACTTACTTGTACGAAAAGTGCCTCAAGGAACTTGTAGCTACCACTGGTCATCTTTGACACTACAACTTCCTTGAAAATAAGCACTTATGTTAAATTATCTACATCAAATTAAAGTATCTAAACACCTATTAATAGTTCTATTCGGACTTTCGATTATTCCCAACCTTGGATGTACAACAAAAACTTTCTTGTCTAATTCGTTACAGGTGCTAACAGGGACAAATCCAGTCACCGCGCAAAAACCAACAGCACCCCAAGAAATTGTCCAAGCAGGTGAGGTACGTCCTTTACCTGGCAAGCTAGATACAATACCTGTTTTCAATAGTAATAGTCCTGAATGGATTAAAAATGAGGGAATTTTACTCTCAACTTTTCCCGCAACTGGCAAAAAAGCTGCAAATGCACACCTCAATTATCCTTTACTCGGACGTTTTGATTTATTCGCGCACCATTACACCCACACACCAAAGGATTTACAAACACTTTACATCGGTGTAATGCTATATAACCCCAGTAATAAACCCGTGACGGTAGATGTCTTACAAGCTGCAAGTTATTTGATGGTGGATGCACCATTTGTGACATTACCTCCCTATATCGAAAACAACGACGGTAAAGTTTTTTCGGGGCCCGGTTCGAGGGCTGTTGCGGATGTGTTGCGTGGTGTGCGCCAAAAAGACTTGAGCGCGAAGTTGGTGATTCCTCCCAAACAAAACCGGATGCTACTGAATCATCCGATACCTGTACGCGGATTAACGAAGCCTGTAAATGGGCGTTCTAGTTTCATGCGGCTGCAAAGTAGTGGCAAAATATACGCCGCTAGTCTGGCAATGTTTGCGAAGAAAAATACAGACGGTTCTGACCGTGCGCCGACTCTCGGCGAATGGCAAAATTTACTTGATAATGGTAACTTCGCCGGACCCCGCGATAAAACTCCTACACCTCCCGATGCTGCGGGTGGAAAGTTAATTTACGGACGGGTTGCAGGTGTGTCGCAGGGTTCGCGTTGGCAAACAACAATCGTAGATAATGCAACATCAAAATCACCCCTATTAACTATTCCCCAGCCTGGTAAAGCCATTTCTTACGGGTTAACAACGCTGCGGGGTAGCCGTTTGGGTACAGAACAGAATCAAACTGCGAAGATGTTAGTACGCTATCCCGATACGGCGTATGAGGCACATGGTAATTATGGTGTGGAATATAATCTCAGTTTACCTTTAAGTAATAACACGGTGAAAACACAAACTATAAGCGTGACTTTAGAAACACCTTTGAAAGATGATAAATTATCGAAAGGCGGTTTGCGTTTCCGCAATCCATCATTAGATTTTCCGTTTTTCCAAGGTACAGTGCGGGTTAAGTATACTGATGACCAAGGCAAACAAGTAAATCGTTACGTACATTTGTGGCATCGAACCGGGCAAGTTTTAGAACCATTGGTGAAGTTGACATTGCCTGCTAATACTCGCCGTCAGGTACAGGTTGATTTGATTTATCCGCCAGATTCAACACCACCGCATGTGTTAACGGTCAGAACTTTGTAAAATAACAGGGTTCATTTAGCTTCGATACAGCGGAATCTCAATCCAAAATTCTGTTTCTCCAGACACAGAGGTAAATTTGAAGATACCACCGTGTTTCTCAACTACTACTTGATAGCTAATCGATAGCCCCAGTCCTGTACCTTGTCCGACAGGTTTGGTGGTAAAAAACGGATTGAAAATGCGATCGCCTACAGATTCAGGTATCCCCGATCCATTATCAGCAATTACTATTGCCACTCGTTTTTCTCTAAGCTCAGTCCGAATCCTAATCATCGGCATTAGTTCGCTTTTCCCTGTTTCTAAAGCATCGATTGCATTAGACAACACATTCATAAACACTTGATTGAGTTGTCCGGGATAGCATTCGACATCGGGCAAATCCCCATATTCTTTAATGACCTGAATTTCTATACCTGCCTTAGTTTTGAGTCGGCTTTGTAGAATTAGCAGCGTCGAGTCGATCCCGTCATGGAGGTTAACCGCTTTCATTGACGCTTCGTCCAATCGGGAAAAAGTGCGGAGCGAAAGAACTATTTCCCGAATGCGCTCTGCTCCAACCTTCATCGAAGACAGCAATTTGGGTAAATCGGCTATAAGGTAGTCGCAATCAATTTGCTTTGCCTTGGCTTGTAAAACCGGAGTTGGGTGAGGATACTCCTGCTGATAGCATTTGAGCAAATCCATTAGCTCTTGAATGTATTGGGTTGCGTGTGTGAGGTTGCCATAGATAAAATTCACTGGGTTGTTAATCTCGTGGGCAACACCTGCCACCAATTGTCCCAAAGCAGACATTTTTTCACTTTGAATCAGTTGCGCTTGGGCGTGTTGAAGTTCATAGAGCGTTGCTTCTAGCTGTGATGCTTTCTCTTTTAATAGCGCCTCAGAGGCTTGAAGCGCTTCTGAAGCAGCTTTGCGCTCAGTAATATCTTCTAAAACCACAAGAATTCCAATCACCTTTCCCGCTTTATCGCGCAACGGCAGTTTGCTAGTGTCTAACCAAGCCTGTTTTCCATCTGCCTGCTGTTGTGGCTCAATAATATGAAGTTCGCCTTTATTTGACTCCATGACACGAGCATCACAGGCTCGAAAAAAATCTGCCTCTTCTTTTTTCCACGCTAAATCGTAGTCGGTTTTCCCCACAATTTGGTCAGGCGTTTTTAGACCTGCGATTTTCGCTAACTTTTGATTGCAGCCCTGGAAAACTGAGTTGCAATCTTTCCAGGCGATGCATTGTGGCATTACATCGATTACTTGTTGCAAAAACTCTTTCGAATGGCGCAGCTCTTCTTCTACGGCTTTGCGATCGCTAATATCGCGGAAGTACCAAATTCTCCCATAGTAACCACCCTCCGATGAGCGGACGGGTGCGGTATAGCGGTCTAACGTCCGTCCATCTTTGAGCAAAATATCATCTTGACTGACAATTTCTGGATGTTGGTAAAGGTAATCTACCTTGGCTATAAATTCTTCTGGGTCTTGAGGCTTTGTGACGACCAACTCCAAAATTTTGCGGTCGTCGCCCTGTTGTACGAGCGATTCTGGAATTTGCCAGATTTGGTAGAATTTTTGATTGTAGAAAATGACTTGGTTGTTTTCATCCACGACTAAAATGCCATCTTGAGCCGATTCTTGCTGGGCTTTTAGTAATATATTGCTGCGGTTTAGTGCGGATATGGCTTGTTTTCGTTCAGCAGATTCCGTTGCTAATATTTCATTGGCTTTTGATAGTTCATTTGTACGTTTGACTTTAAACTCCAACGTAGTTTTAATTCTTGCTAGTTCGGCATTGACTAATTCCAGTTTTTCTTGCGCTTGGCTCAATAAAAGTGAACCATCAATCAAGAAGGAATAATAGCGCCGGAGTGCAATGTATATGACGGCAACAGTTACCGTCATCAAATCCACTGCTAGCTGCAATTTGAGCAACCAAGAACTTTGCTGAGTACCTGACGATGCCATCAACAGAACGTGTCCGCCATGCCCCAAGGCACAACTAAAGAAGACCATGATGGTCGCCAGCACAAGCTGTGTTTTTTGTTGCCCTTGTAGAAAAGGTAACAGTATCAAAAAGGCAATAGTAAAGTAGCAAAGCGAAATCAAACTATTCGCAGTAATTAGCAGTCCATTTAACATTGGCAGTACAGACCCGATTGCTCGCGTTAGCTTTATTCGTGCCGACTTACAGGTATTTTCAGTTAACCACAGATTGTTGTAGGGGCACTTTTCTGTGCCGTGCCCCTACGGTGTGGTCTTATTTACAAAGTAAGCTGTAAGTAGCGGTAAAACTTCTAAGCTTAGGATACCCAGCATATTCTCCCGATTAACACCGTATCAATTTCCCGCAGATTCTCCCGAATCTGAGTCAGAATTAACTTAGTATTGGGGGTTGCAGCCCAAGCTCGCGCACTCTATATTTGTTTTATTTTGCTTGTGGATGATTTAACTTCGCCTTCGTTGCCAGATTTTTTACCAGAACTTACGTCCATATGGCAGGAAACCCTGAATTGGCAACCAACTTCAGAACAGGAAACACAATTTCAGCGACTTTATAAATTAATTATTGAAGGTAATCGCCAACTCAACTTAACCCGCATCACCGACCCTAAAGATTTTTGGGAAAAACATCTATGGGATTCGCTGCGGGGAATTAAATTACTTTTGAGGAGAGAGGGGGGAGACAAGGGAGA
>CAXTCQ010000443.1:0-4790 GCA_964242965.1 uncultured Calothrix sp.
GGTTAGGGCGGGTTCGGTGATATTTTTCGTTTGCGGTCAGGATGGTTGGTGAACCCGCCCTTACGGTTATAGGTTGGGGGAGTGTGGGGTGGGGGTCAGGGTGAGAGTGTGCGGTACGATACCTACGAATTGACCAATAGTATCCTTAATGAGGGTACAGGTGGTTGATGAGGGTATTGCCTATCATCAGATTTTTCGTTGTTCTACACTATTCTAGAAGCACGATACCCAAGTGCCCCTACAGATATGATGCCCATAGGATGGTATTTTGATGCGAATCAGAGTCCGCAACCTCTTTATATCAGCGGTATCCGAATGAGGACAAATGGTAAAGCAGATATATAATTTATTTTCTGGTGTTCCCTTGTTCAGATTCATTAACATCGCATTCTGCAAGTAACTCATCAAGATTTCCAGGAAAATCGCCATTTTTCACTTTTTTAGTAAAAACTTGGTAGCAATCATTTTTATCTCCTTCTTTACGAGGAAATCCCAACCAATAGATGATAATAACCTTTTGTTCTTTAAATGCTCGAAAAAATAAACGGTAACGGGATGGTAATCCCATTTTCTTAAGACGACTATATTTTTGTAATGGCTTTTGTAAACTAAAATACTTGGCGAAAGGGTCTTGAGGTATTTTCTTTTTAATGCCTGTATCTAAAGCTTTTAATAACTTTACATCTGGATGTGTAATAAATTCTTCTTTGCATAACTGACTCTTCAAATGTTCTACCCGACTAAATAAATCTACCCACTGTTGGTTGAACAATGGGTAAAATAATATTTTCCAACCATTACAATTTATAGAACTCATTCATCTATTGTTACATCAGCAAGTAAATCATCGATTTTATCACTCATTTCTTGAGTGTAAGGAACAAGCTTGGATGGATTTTGGATTGCGTCTTTCGTGAGAAAGTCAAGAAATAGACTCATCATCAAACTTTCATCATCATCGGCATTATCTACATCTTCTGTATCTAAGCGAATTAACAAAGTGTTGTCAGGCAACACTTGCAAGTAACCAGACGCATTTGCTAAATGAGGAAAATCGTTGGAAAATGCCTTTGGTAAACGAAAACCGTCTTGATTACCAACTTTTGCATTAGTGATTCGGTAATTTTTGCCTGCCATACTTAGAAATCTAAAGTTATAACAATTGTTATAACATAGAAAATCTGACTAAAACAACCTGTATGGGCTATAAAAAGCGCATTCATCAGGTCATTAATTTTTACCTAATCGAGAGGGTTAGAATCCGGGTTTTGCAGGATTTACCCGGATTCTGACCCTCACGACTTGTCAAAATTAATATCATCAAAAAATTTTCCGAAACCACCTTGGAGTAAGTTGAAGCTTATATTGTCAGAAACAATGACACCTAACTTCAATATTCTTAACTAATTCTGAGGTATATAATAATGGCTTATATTGCTTACGTTTCTACAAATGATGGCGACACACTTACAGTTCGCAACCGTGCTAATGGCGAATCGGTAGGCTCTTTAATTAACGGCACAGAAGTAAATGTTATTAGCGAACCTGTTTTTTCTGGTTCTCGAAATTGGGTACAAATAGGCGCAAACCGTTGGCTTGCAAAAGATTTTATCACAGTGATTCGAGGTGCGCGAGTAGTTGCTAACCGCACGACAGAAACTATCAACGGTTTAAGAGTATATAAGACTCGATTAATTGATAGTAATGGAAAAACGATAAAAACAGTACGTGCGGTTTCCGGTCGTGCAAATAAACAAACACCATCGCACGTTGAAGGAACGCAAACACCCTTACCTTTCGGTATTTATAAATTCGATTTTCCAGGTTCGGTAGAACGTAAAGATGGTGAATTTGGTGGAGTTTGGTCGCCTGTTACGCCTACTTTTAAAACAGGACGTTCGGAGATTGGTATTCATTACGACCCATCAGCTTTATTAAATAATGCTAACAGCGGTACGGCGGGTTGCTTTGCGACACCAACTGTTGCAGAAAGAGAGACGATGACAAGCTTTATTCGTAATCACAAACCGACTCATTTTGTTGTTTACGAAGGATAGTAGGGGCGGGGTCTCCCCGCCCTTTTAGGGTCTCCTTGCCCTTCTCCGAGATATTTGTATCAACATTGAATTGAAACAGCATAAAAAAGCAAAATACTGATAAAATCAAATGTTTGCAGTGATAACTGCGAAGCAAAGCCCACACTTGGAGATAAATGGATGATTACAGGGGAACTAAAGTCAAAGGTTGACCGTTTGTGGACTACCTTTTGGAATAACGGCATTAGTAACCCGCTGTCAGTAATCGAGCAAATTTCCTACCTGCTGTTTATCAAACGCTTGGATGACTTGGAACTGGCAAAGGAAAAAAAAGCGCAGCGGTTAAATAGACCCATTGAGAATTCAACATTTGCTCCTAAAGATAAAAATGCACGCTGGTCTTACTTCAAAAACCTCACCGATGCTGAGGAAATGCTGCGAGTAGTACGAGACGAAGCATTTCCTTTGATTAAAAATCTAGATGGAGAAGCTAAAACTGCATATGCGCGACACATGAAGGATGCAGTATTTTTAATTGCCAGTCCAGGATTACTTGCTAACGTAGTCAGTCAAATCGACTCTATCCCAATGGAAGACCGGGATACCAAGGGAGATTTGTACGAATACATGCTTTCAAAGTTAACTACTGCGGGTACTAACGGGCAGTTTCGCACACCACGCCACATTATTAAAATGATGGTGGAACTAATGGCACCCGGACCCAGAGAAATAATTTGCGACCCGACATGTGGAACAGCGGGGTTTTTAGTAGTAGCGGCAGAATATTTGCAGCAGTTGAAAGACAGCGACGGTAATTTAATTCTCAATGCACCTGGGAACCGCGACCATTTTAATAAAGATATGTTTCACGGGTTTGATTTTGATGCCACCATGCTACGAATTGGCAGTATGAATATGATGCTGCACGGTATCGAAGACCCGAAAATTGAAGCACGCGATTCGCTGGCGGAAGACCACGCAGGTATAAAAGAAGCCTTTACATTAATCTTGGCAAACCCTCCATTTAAAGGGTCTTTAGAGAAATCGACGATTGCTAAAGATTTAACGAAGGTAATTAATACTACGAAGACTGAACTATTATTTTTAGCGCTATTATTACGATTATTGAAAATTGGTGGACGTGCGGCAGTAATTGTCCCCGATGGTGTATTATTTGGGTCTTCTACAGCACATAAAGGTATACGCCAAATGTTGGTGGAACAGCATAAGCTCGATGGGGTAATATCGATGCCATCGGGGGTGTTTAAACCTTATGCAGGTGTATCTACAGCAGTGCTGGTATTTACGAAGACAGGTGCTGGGGGTACAGATTGGGTTTGGTTTTACGACATGAAAGCAGATGGTTTATCACTCGATGATAAGCGTCAGCCAGTCCAAGAAAATGATATCCCAGATTTGTTGCAAAGATGGCACGCACGGGTGATACCGGATGTAGCTGTGAAAGATGGGAGTTACAAAGGATTGCCGCTGTTAGATGAAAATGAAGAAACTCCGAAAATACAGCGTGCAGGTAAGGCATTTTTTGTACCCAAGGATGAGATACAAGCTAATGGTTACGATTTGTCGATTAATCGGTACAAGGAAGTTGAGTATGAAGAAGTAAATTATGAGATGCCGAAGGTGATTTTAGAGAAGTTACGCACGTTAGAAGAAGAGATAAAGGCTGATTTGGATGTTTTAGAAGATTTGTTATCGTAGTTAGTAGTTAGTAGTTGGTAGTTGCTAGGTTGGGTGGAACGAAGTGTAACCCAACATTCGAGTTAATTATCTTGGGTTTCGCTATCGCTACACCCAACCTACAAAAACTATTGAAACATCGTATAATAAATAATTTGAGCGATCGCGTAAGTGAACCGTAGGTTTATGACTTTGAGCGTACTTCCGGCAATAGTCAGTTGGGTCGAGGTTACGGAATATTGTTGGTGGATGGAGGGTGTAGTCTTCCAGTCAAAGATTTTTCGTTATCCTACTGTATTCAGGGCACGATGACCTAACTGCCCCTACGGTGCGATCGCGTTTATTAGCCATGTTGATTTTGCTGCAACCAGCGTACTAAATCGTCGGTAGAGGTAAAATTTAATAAAGCCTCACAAAGCGCGTTGAGTTGTTCAAGCGTTAGAGACTCAATAGTTGCACAATTTTCTTGTGATACTTCTGCCAACAGCTTATTTAGCAGTTGCAGGATAGTTTCCAATTTACCGCGCTCGTAGCCAATGCGCTCAACACTAGTAATGTAAGTCATTTTGCGCTCCTGTTCAAATTTCTGAAAATCTTCCCAAAACTCGTTTTCTAAGCCTCTTGGCAAGATCATAACCCAATCGATAAACTTATATAACTTACGAATATCTTGTTCGCTTAGTCCCAAGTCATAAAGCCTGCGAATGAGGCTAAATTTCCAATGTTTACGCTGTTTTGCCTCCTTTAAGGTCTGCTGAGTTCTCAGGTGTGCCATTACGACAGTAGCAAAGACGTTATTACTAGCTTCTAACTCTTTCCAACGTCTTTGATATTTGAGCAGTTTGACATTAAGTATTATTGATTACGCGATGATTTTAAATACCCCGTAGGGGCAGTTAGGCATCGTGCCCTAATACTGTGGGATAACCAAAATTTCAATAAGGAATGCCTTATCGAATGCCCGAAATCGCGCCCTACCATTCAATGGTAGGGCTAATAGTAACAAAGCCTGCGCTACCGCAGGCTTCGTTTCCATTAGCACTTACTGGTTCAACC
>CAXTCQ010000444.1:0-4764 GCA_964242965.1 uncultured Calothrix sp.
GCAGGGGAGAGGGGGAGAGGAGGGGAAGATGGAATTGTAATTCCTAACTCCTCACTCTCAACTCCTAACTCCTCACTCTCAACTCCTAAAACTCCTAACTCCTCACTCCTAACTCCTAACTTTTCTACTGCCAAAACTCTTAAACCTGATGATATTGGGTTTCGTCTTGGTCCTCGAATTAATGCAATTGGGAGAATTGGTGACCCGCAAATTGCGATCGAATTATTAACGACCGATGATGTGGGAATCGCACTCGAACGTGCAATGCAGTGCGAAAGCATCAACCGTCAGCGTCAGGAGATGTGCGAACAAATCGAAAAAGATGCTCAAGCAGTTGTGGAGTCGCAATATGTTGCATCTTTACAGGATGACCGGGTTTTAGTAGTTGTCCAACCAAATTGGCATCACGGTGTAATTGGTATCGTTGCTTCGCGGTTAGTCGAGCGCTATGGAGTACCTGTATTTATTGGTACCTACGAAGATAACGGACATATTCGCGGTTCGGCGCGGGGAATACCTGAATTTAATGTCTTTGACGCATTGCAGTCCTGCCATGACCTTCTCGGTAAATACGGAGGGCACAAAGCAGCAGGTGGATTTTCGATGCCTGGGGAAAACTTAGAACTCGTGCGTGAGCGTTTGAGTGAATTTGCTAACCAATGTCTGGAAATTCAACATCTCAAACCGCTACTCAAAATCGATGCGTTAACAAATCTAAGTCAAGTTAATCAAGACCTCTATCAACAACTTCGCGCTTTAGAACCTTGCGGTATCGATAACCCCGTCCCAATTTTTTGGACACCTAATGTCCGAATTATCGAGCAATCATCCATCGGCAAGGGTCATATTAAGATGACAGTCGCGCAGATTATAGATAATGTCCGCTATACAATTAAAGCGATCGCATGGCGATGGAGCGAATATTGCCCTCTACCATCAGTTGTCGATATTGCCTACAAACTGCGTGAAAATCACTATAATGGCAACACCACTATCGAACTTGAAATAATTGGTGTTAGACTTCCGTGCGATTCACCTAGTCAATTAACTGCTGTAGAGCGCAAACCATCTAAAGTCAACTTTGAATATCAAGGTCGTCAATATAGCTGCGGTATCTATAATAATGACTTAAACGAAGAATTAAGAGTTAAAAATTCTGATGGCAAAGTACTGGCAGTGACAATCGGCGGTAAAATCGGCTTGCTGGGTACAAATCGCCAAGACGCAAAAGAGGTTGATATTTCTCAACCTCCTTACAGCAAAATTATTGAAACAGCGTTTCAAGCTTTGGATAGCTCCAAAAACTCATAAACTTAACTAAACTTTACAAGTCACCATTACGGAACGCCAGAACAAAAATAACTATTGGGCCTGCTAGCATGATTGCTGCAACAGATGTGAGTTGGAAAATTACTTCCCAATTGATATTGCCTAACGCTTCAAACATGTTTCCTCCGACTTATCTTAAAAAGATTAAATAATCCAGTACCTTTCTCTAGAATCTAATCATATCTGGGCAAAGACAACAAATTTTAATTTACTTAACAAAATTATAAGAAAATATATGAGAAGGGAGTAGGGAATAGGGAATAGGGAGTTAGGAGTTCTCGTGTTATTAATTAACCTCTTCTCCACTCTCCTTATTCCCCCTACTCCCCACTCCCTACTCCCTACTCCCTAATTCCTATGGCTACTTGGCAATGTGTAAAAAACTGCGGAGCTTGTTGCAACCTTGACCCCGCAGAGCGTCCGGATTTGGAAGAATATTTAACCCAAGACGAACTCGAACATTATCTAAGCATGGTTGGTGAAGACGGGTGGTGTGTCAACTTCGATAAGGAAACCCGTGCATGTCAGATTTATGCCAACCGTCCGCGTTTTTGTCGCGTCCAACCCGATATTTTTGGGGATATGTATGGTATAGAACCCGAAGAACTCAACGATTTTGCTATCGATTGCTGTCACCAGCAAATCGAAGGTGTTTATGGCGATCGCAGTTTGGAAATGTTGCGCTTTGATAAAGCTGTAGGAATTTAAGCTTTAACCCAGTTGTAGTTGTAGTTGTAGGTTGGGTGGAACGTAGTGCAACCCAACATTTACAAGTTCTTGTTGGGTTACGCTGTCGCTACACCCAACCTACGAACTACTACTATTGACAATTAACTCGTGTTATGTATTTAATTCTCATATTTGAAAAATCCAGAGTTAAATATTGCTTTCGGGTCATATTTCTTCTTGATTTGATTGTCCTTAGACCAATAATTACCGAACTGCCCTCGCATTTGTGTAAAATGACGGTTGCAATTTATGACCGCAATCTGAGAAAATGAGAAGAATATGAAAACCCCTAGCTGAAAAAATACCATTTGTGAAACTTGACTCCGCATCCGTTAGCTTAACTGAAATTTCCGATTCGGACATTCAACTCGAGCCGGACAAGATTGATAATGATGCTGCAACGTCGATTGTCGCAACATCTGCTGTCGCAGTCGAAAAGCCTTGTAAAACCGAATCAATTTTTGTAACTTTTGGCACGACGTTCGTAACGATATTTTTGGCAGAGATAGGCGATAAAACTCAGCTATCAACGCTGTTGATGAGTGCAGAATCCCATGCGCCTTGGGTAGTTTTTCTAGGGTCTGCGGCAGCTTTGATTACTACAAGTTTTTTAGGTGTGGTTTTAGGGAGTTGGATATCAACCAAGCTTTCCCCCAAGACAGTCGAGAAGTCAGCAGGGATAATGTTGCTCTTAATTTCCGTCATGCTGTTTTGGGATGTTCTTATTGGTTAATAGTCATTTGTTATTGGTCATTTGTTGGTCAATAACTAACCAAGCAACATCCGTTACCCACCACCCACTAAGAAATTATGAATTGGCATCTTTTAGGAATTAGCTTTATTACAGTATTTTTATCTGAACTGGGTGATAAAAGCCAGTTAGCTGCGATCGCACTGTCAGGTCGCGGCAAATCAGCAAAAGCAGTATTTTTTGGTACAGCAGGTGCTTTGCTGTTAACTAGCTTAATAGGTGCTTTAGCTGGTGGTGCGGTTTCACAGCTATTACCAACCCGATTATTAAAAGCAGTAGCAGCAGTAGGATTTGCTATTCTCGCAGTTCGCTTGCTATTTTTCAACAACGAAGCACAAAATTCGCAACAAGAAATTATTTAACTAGAAAATTTACAAAAAATCAGAAAGCCGACTTTTTGAAAAAGCCGGCTTTCTAATTTCATGAATGTAGAGACGCTTGGGTATCGCGTCTCATCAAACCATATCGCGTCTCAAAGACCTAAACCCTTTGACGCAAACACCATCTCAAAAGAACTGTACCTACTGCAAGCTTCGATATTTCCAAAACCCAATAAGAACCGTGTAAGAGATTCATTGCCAGCGGAGCTTGTGCCGAATAATTAAATAAATCAAGATTAATACCGATAGCAGACATTTGCGGAGTCAGGAAATATGTATCTAGAAGCGATATATCAAGCAGCAAAACAGCCAGTAGAACAATGCCGCGATTCCAGAGAAAGGACGTATTTAATAAAAATAAAATACCAGTAAGTACCAAGCTAGCTGCTAGCAATTCTACTCGGTTAAAAGTCCAGAAAATAGAGTAGCCAGCGGTAGCAAAGCCAGCTTGAGCCATCATTCCGGAAACGTAGAGACTAGGCATAATTACCCAATCTAAAACTAGGCTAGCACTGAGCCAAAATCCGAGAGTTAATGTGACAATGCTGTGCCAAATTGGGCGCTTGTACTCGATGCTAGATTTAACGTTAGAAATTGCAGTCATAAGAATAATTGCTTGTATTTATATCTATATTTTCTACTTAAAAACCAGTATTAACAACTAATCTCAATCAACTTTTACAAAGCTGCTGATTTCCTTAAGTATTCCCGCTCATTTGCAGAAAATTAATAATAAATGTGAAGTAATCTATCAAAAGTTTAATTAACTACCAGAAGACTAATTGTAAAGTTTTAATTAGCAGGCTAAAGAATGCGTACAATTACTCTTGTTTGGGTTAGCTAGTAGCCTGAGTTAGCTCCGATATGGGATATCATGCGGGTTAGATATTTTCGATACTTATTTGGCACGGCACTTGCTGCGATTGTGGGAATTACTGGATATTCGACTAATTCAAAAGCAGTTCAATTGCGAGATGGTAGATTTTACTTCACTCAACCACCGAGTCTTGTCGAGACAGCAACATCATTTAATGATGTAAGCATTTGGGGTGCGACGTACTACTTTACACTTAGCGTTCCGAGTAACGCAGGTGAACCATTACAACGCATCACGATTAATCAGCGTGAAGGAGTTGATAATATTCGCTATCGTCTCAAAGATAGTTACGTGTTTGAAGGAACCAGACGCAATCAAGGGCAAAAGTTAGCATTGCAAGATATAACAGCGTCAGGTAATCGAACCGTCTCGCTGATTTTGAATCCACCAGTTCCCCCAGGTAAAACTATCACAATTGCGATGAAAGCAGTGCAGAACCCAACGGTTTCAGGTGTGTATTTATTTGGTGTGACTGCATATCCCGCAGGTGAAAAATCATACGGTCAATTTTTAGGTTACGGTCGGTTGCAATTTTACAGTCACTTTTCGAGGGGATGAGAGAGTAGGGAATAGGGAGTTAAGAGATGTAGAGACGCTTTCTTTCGCGTCTGTACAAAAGTTAGGAGTTATTAATTGACTTCTTTACCCCCTTTCCCTTTACCCCTTCCCCCTCGAACCCTACTCCCCACTCCCTACTC
>CAXTCQ010000445.1:0-4738 GCA_964242965.1 uncultured Calothrix sp.
CCCCACTTCCCCCACTACGTCGATATCCCTTCATTGGTCAGCAAAGTTCATCGGATTGCGGTGCAGCTTGTTTAGCGATGGTTTGTATGTATTGGGGTAAGCGAATTAGCGTCAATACCCTGCGAAATTTAGCGCAGACAGACCGTTGCGGTGCATCATTGCCAGCGTTAGTTGATGCAGCCGAAAACTTAGGTTATCACGCCAATGGAGTGCGGGCTTCTGTGAGCGTGCTGGAATGGCAAACAAACCCGTGGATTGCCCACTGGAAATTTAATCATTATGTTGTGGTTTGGCAGGTGCGCGGCTCTAAGGTAGTGATTTCTGACCCTGCTATCGGCAAACGGACGTTGCTTCGTTCGGAGTTTGAGGCAAATTGGACGGGATATGCTCTGACTCTGACACCTACGGAACGGTTACAAACACTTAAAAGCGAAAAAATCTCCTTTGTGGGGGTTTGGCAAAATTTCTGGCATTACCGTTACTTACTCGCTCAGATTCTCCTCGCTTCTGTGGTGCTGCAACTGTTTGGACTGCTAACACCTTTAATTGCTCAAGTCGTTATCGATAAAGTCATGCCGATTAATGGCTTTGTGACGCTCAATATCTTGGCTTTGGGATTTTTGGTCTTCGGAATTTGGCGCGTTCTCGTGCGTGCGGTGCGTCAATACCTATTCGACTATTTATCAAATCACATAGATATGACTTTGGTAAGTGGTTTCATCCGTCACACCCTACAGCTACCATTGCAGTTCTTCGCATCCCGACAGGTGGGGGATATCGTTAGTCGCGTCGAGGAAAACCGCAAAATACAGGTATTTCTAACTCGTCGGGTGATAAGTGTAACTTTAGACGCGCTATGCGCTCTTTTGAGTTGGGGATTAATTGCTTATTACAATTTGCAATTAACTTTACTCGTTCTGGGGTTAACTGTACCTGCTGCACTGTTGATTTTTAGTACAAGTCCATCGTTAAAGCGCGTCTCGCGGGAGACTCATCGCCAAACTGCATCTCAAAATGCTGCTATCGTCGAAACGATAAGCCAAATTGCTACGGTCAAAACTGCGGCTGCGGAACAGTGGGTGCTGGAGCGTTGGGAAGAACGCTTTGCAAATGCGATGAAAGTGCGATTTCGAGGACAAAGGCTTAGTAATAATTTGCAACTTGTCAATAGCTTAATTAATCATTTGGGTAGTACTGCTGTATTGTGGTACGGGGCAATATTAGTAATGCACGAGCAACTGACGCTGGGTAAGTTTGTCGCATTTAACATGCTGATTGGTAATGTTATCAATCCGATTTTAGGCTTAGTGGAGTTGCGGAACGAGTTTCAAGAAGTACTTGTTTCGATGGAACGATTAAATGATGTTTTGGAAACCCAAGCCGAAGCAAGTTCGCAAGTACCACTGCAAGTATTACCTGAGTTGCGTGGTGAAGTGCATTTCGAGAATGTAACATTTCGCTATCATCCTGACGAAGGTAATGCGTTGCAAAATATTTCGTTTTTTGTTCAACAGGGACAAACTATCGGCATTGTTGGTGCTAGCGGTTCGGGTAAAACCACATTAGTAAATTTACTTGCAGGGTTGTATCGCCCCAATCGGGGACGGATTTTAATCGATGGGTGCGATATTGCAGGTGTTTTACCGCAGTCGTTACGGACGCAGTTGGGAATTGTGCCAACTGAAACTTTTTTGTTTGCAGGGACGATTTTTGAGAATATTACATTGTTCAATCCGCACTTCACAATCGAAGATGCGATCACCTCCGCCAAAATTGCCGAGGTACACAGCTTTATCGAGTCGTTACCGCTTGGTTATAACACCCAAGTTGGGACGCAAGGCAGAATCCTTTCTGGTGGGCAAAAACAGCGAATTGCTCTAGCACGCGCTTTAATTCGCAATCCACGCATTCTGATTCTTGATGAAGCCACAAGTTTACTTGATGCGGAAACCGAAGCCAATCTGCAAAAAAACCTCATCAGCAGCGCTCCAGGTCGTACCACCTTCATCATTACCCATCGTCTGGCTACCCTTCACCATGCCGACCGCATTCTTGTTTTGAACCGAGGTATCATTGCGCCCGCAGGCGATCGCGCTTGAGTTAATAGCAATTAATCGACTTAACTCCGCTCAAATCCAACATTATTGCTATATGTAATTTCACTTGGATAGATAAATATTTTCCGAAATATTGCGTTTACTAAATGCAACTTTTTCTCGAATACACCAAGCGACATTTTGTGCTGCGTACCTTCGTTAGACCTGCTGAAGCGCGAAAATTAACTGCGTCTATAGATGCTACATTCTTTTTGTAAAATCATTGATTTTAGGCGCTTTTACAGATTAGCACTTTGATACTTTTAAAAGTTGTCAAATCATACCATAAATTGGTAACTTAAGCAACATAGTAATTGCGGCTAAAAGTTGACTTTAATCCAAAAAATACAATCAATTTACGGCAAATTTGCAATCAGATTTTATGACTCTAAAGCTTGCACAGCAATTATTTAAATATCTATCTAGGGTTAGTTGGCTCTTTAAACTGTAAAAATACTATCAACGTTTATCGACAAAGAAAAATAGTATAAATGCGGTACGTAAATTTTTCTTTATCGTCGGTTCACAATTCAATAAAGTGCTACAATTTTTTGGGGAGCTACACCAGAATCAAAAAAGTCAAAGCTAACAATGGTGAGGGGTTTCACCCCTCATTAATTAATTACAAGGGGACAAAACATGAAGTTGCACATTACTTAAGTAAATAGAAAAAATCATTGAGTAAATTTGACTGATAAAGCTGCCAAATTGGCAGATGACATTTATCGCAAAAAATAGTATAACTACAGATGTTGTTATTTACATTTGAGAATAAAGATTTTTCATTTGCGAAGCGGTGGCTCCCAAGTAATTACTTAAAAATACTAAATAAATTAGTAAATCTAATTACATATATTCCGCAAGGAGAAAGTAATTGAATTAGGGGTAAAGGAAATCAGAGGATAAAACTGCATCTACCAAGAGCCAAGCACAGACTTTTACTTGCCAGTTGTATGCGAAAAAATAACAATTTTTATTACTACTACTGTCCAAGCAAAAGCCACAACTTACGGAATCCGGGAATTTCCGGCTTTTATTAGCCATCAGCATCGATTGACAAGTAGTCAGGTTTCCGAACAAAGGTTAGCTCATGGAAAGAATCATCAGGTCAAATGCAGTCAAAACCTCGAATCAAACAGGCAATGGGGGGATTAACCCCAGTAATTCGCCATCCGACTCCGATGCGTCTTCATTGGCAAATATTTCAGTTAAAAATCCAAAAATCTATGGTGGTGCATTAGGGTATCCAGTAGGAGAAGAAAACTACGCGCAGTGTTCCGCAGGAAAGGCGCGCAACGATATCGTGTTATCAACAGCATCTGCAAAAAATTCAACTACTATCAATTCAGACAAAGGGTCAACATTGCAGACAGTGTTCGACCGACCACCCTCAGCTGTTCCCCCGATTGTGCTGTTAAGCAGCATCGCTTTTTTAACAATCGTTTTAACTTGGATTTGGAGTCTCAGGATTGAAGAAGTTAGCCACTTGCGAGGCAAATTTGTACCATCAATCGATTCAAAACAATTATTTCAAGTTACCAGGCAAGAAGTAATGATGGATGCTGTCGAAGCGCAAGCACAACAAAATCATTCGCACTTGGTAGTCGAAACCCAAAAGCAACAGCTAATAAGTATCCAAACACGCTTAAACGAAATAAAAGCGCTAATGGGTGAGAATCTATTGACACAATTAACGACAAATCCCCAATCATTCGAACAACTAGGTTCAATGTATGCAGTCGAAGTTTCCTTCAAGGATTTGATATCAAAAAACACCAATCGTGCAGTTATCTCAGGTGCAGATAATACCATAGATAGCTTTAAACCAAATCAAAATGCTATCCAAACTATGGCAACTACAGACATTTTACAAAATTTGTTACTCAAGTCAGTAAAACACCAATCGATTCAAATCGAAGACCAGCAAATTAATAAATTAGCAAAAGATATAACTCTTTTACAAGCCAAACTTACTGAGGCGAAAACTCGAATCAACAAAATTCAGTTAAACAAACAACAACTCAGTAATTCCATTGGCGAACTTATCCATAAACCTCAACAACATTTAGCCAGGAAAGAATTTTTATCTAAACAAGCTATTTCCGACATAGTGCCGCAGTCTTTTATTCTAACGCTTATACCCAATCAAGAAATTAAGCTTATTAAAGCAGGAGACAGAATACAAATCAAACTTGATACTTACCCCCAACATCATGAAAACATAGTTTTTGGAAAAGTGTTATCAATCGTGGACGAACCAAATACCAAAATTCTCGACAATGCGACACGACTTCAAATCGTTGTGGACAAAGACCTATTAATTAACCAGCGATTACAGTCAAATATAAAAGTGAATCAAACAGCCACGGCTAAAATTATTCACCATCACCGTATTGCTGATATGTTCTTCGAGCCAATCGATAATTAGCGCTCAGACAACTTAGTTGCTTTCCCAACCTAACTTCACACAACACATCAAACCGAACACTTAATACATTCGTTTATATCCTCAAGACAGAAAATTATGAACCAAAATAATCCCGGTGTTAGTAGCAATTTTGATAAAGGTATCAATCCCGAACAATTCGACCAAGTAGTTGAAGCAATTTTAGCTGGCAAATATTCTTGGGCTTGTGTTTTAA
>CAXTCQ010000446.1:0-4723 GCA_964242965.1 uncultured Calothrix sp.
CCCTTCCCCCTTCCCAATGTAGGATGGGATCAGACATGTGAGTAACATCTCGCATTTTGTTACAATAAATACAGATTTTTAACGCATCTCAACCCCCCAAGTCATGACCCAAACCCCATCTAAGAAGCCCATTGTAATCGCTCCATCGATTTTATCGGCTGATTTTAGCCGTTTAGGAGAAGAAGTCCGTGCTGTTGATGAAGCCGGTGCTGACTGGATTCATGTTGATGTAATGGACGGACGCTTTGTACCTAATATAACGATAGGTCCGCTGATAGTGGAAGCGATTCGTCCGGTTACAAAAAAACCGTTGGATGTCCATTTGATGATAGTGGAACCGGAAAAGTATGTAGAAGACTTTGCAAAGGCAGGTGCTGACCATATTTACGTTCATTGCGAACATAATGCATCTCCGCATTTGCACCGGACATTAGGGCAAATTAAAGAACTTGGTAAAAAAGCTGGTGTTGTCCTAAATCCCGGTAGTCCGCTAGAACTTATTGAACACGTTTTAGATTTGTGCGACTTGGTGTTAATTATGAGCGTCAACCCCGGTTTTGGCGGTCAAAGCTTTATTCCTGGTGTTTTGCCCAAAATTCGTAAGTTACGCCAAATGTGCGACGAACGCGGTTTAGACCCTTGGATTGAAGTGGATGGGGGATTGAAAGCTAATAATACTTGGCAGGTTTTGGAAGCTGGTGCGAATGCGATTGTGGCAGGTTCGGCTGTTTACAATGCTCCAGATTATAAGGTAGCAATTGAGGCGATTCGTAATAGTAAGCGTCCTGTACCAGAGATGGCGAGCGTGTAATTTTATATGTGAAGGCAGGGATGCCTGTTCCACACAATAACAGATGAAATACAAAGTCGGCGATCGCATGATTGAGAAAGTGCGATCGCATTTTTTAGGTATATTTTTATCCTATAAGTATAATTTAAGCGCAACTAAGTAGGTGGGTGGGAAAAATTATCGCTCTTGGCTAGGGAGTAGGGGATAGGGAGACTGCCGTAACACGGGTAACTATTAATGCTTTTCTTCTGAATTAAAGCTCAGTAATGGATTTAGACGAAATCAGCAAGGCAAGGATTGTTGTTATATTTTGGAAGGCTAGAAATAAAGTTTTTGAAGGAGTCGAACTCTGAAAGACTTAGAAACGAAAGGGGTTGAAAAACTGATTGCCCCGATAGCTGCGCTGCTTGGGTTCGTGTGTTTGGTGCAGTGGTTGGTGCATGGGAACCTGCGATCGCATCCCGATCCAGTTTTTAATGTTGCACAACCACCCTTAGTGATGAAAGGTGGCGACCCTTATGTTCGTGCGTTGATGCGAACTATCTCGGCAAGCGAGGCTAATACTAAGCGTCCTTATTCTGTTTTGTACGGGGGACAGCACGTAGACAATCTTAGTCGTCATCCAGAAATTTGCGTGACCATTGTTAATGGTCCGAATAAAGGAAATTGTTCTACTGCTGCTGGTCGATATCAACTTATTAATAATACTTGGTATCGAATTGCCCCTCGGTATCACCCCCATCCAACGCGAATGATGTTTTGGTCTTCTTATAGCTTTGAACCAGAGTATCAAGATGCTGTAGTTCACGGTTGGTTAAACGACTCGAAAGTTTGGGGTACTAATATCCCGCAGCAACTTCGTCAAGGCAAATTAAATGATGTTTTGCGACGACTTTCGCCAACTTGGACAAGTTTGGGATATGGGATTGAAACTAATTCGATGACTCGTTATTTGCCAAAGGTTTATCAGAAAGTGTTAAAGGAAGAATTGAAGGATAAATCTGGAACAAGCAAGTAGTGACTTTACGATTCAATTTTCAATTGTGAGGCAATAAATGGATTTCGAGGAGCTAGAAAGAAACCAACTAAACTTGCAAAGAGAATTGGTGCAAAAGTGCTAAATCCGGTTAACTTAGCGAGTAGAAGGACTGTACTAATTGGAGTTCGAGTTACAGTTGCATTTAAACTAGCCATAATACAAATCATTGCTAAGGTTTGATTAATTTCGGGGTTGGCGAGCGAAATTGCCTTTCCTAAACAACTTCCAATCAAAAACAAAGGAATAATAATTCCTCCTCGCCAACCACCTGTTACCGTTATACTGATTGCCAACATTTTTGCGATCGCCAAAGTTATCAAAAATGTAATCGCAAAGTTTCCTTCAACAATTGTTTCAAGTTGATGTTCGCCAAAAAAACGAGTTAGTGGAAATAAAACAGCTAAACCGCCCAATCCTAACCCAGCTAGCGTAGTTTTCCAGTAGATGGGTCGAGGTAGTAACTCGAATAGACGACCGCAACTGCGAAATATTGCGATAAATACCCAACCCGCGATCGCACCGACAATACCATAAAGGATTGCTTGGGCAAAATCAAAAAGGCTCTCAACATTATATTGGGGAAAATGCCAAGTTGGGCCAATACCAAGCTGGGTGATTGCCACAAAAATGATATAACTTGCACAACTTGCTACCACCGCAGGCAAGAATGCTTCAGCGTAGTGTGCAACATGCTGATGGTGGAGAATTTCTAAAGCAAAGAAAGTACCACCCAATGGAGCGCCAAACAAAACGGTAAAGCCAGATGCCATACCAGCAATACTTAGGGTTCGTAAAGCCTCTCCGTCCAATCGAAAACGGTCGGCTAACCATGTACCCATTGAACCTGTGACTTGCACCATTGGTGCTTCTGGACCAGCACTGCCTCCACTCGCAATACTGATGAGCGACGACAGAATCATCGAAGGATTCTCGCGCATCGGCAATCGTCCGCGATTGAGGTGGATGTTATCAATAATCAATCCAATCTCACCAGGGTTTCCCAGCCAATGAATTACTAAACCAATCAGCAAACCAGCCAGGGGCATCACGATTAGTAACGAAAGTCCGCTGAAATGTTCAAATCCTTGCATTATGCGCGACAGCACTATCCAATAGGTTGCAGCAAATAAGCCACAAACGATTCCTAACATTGCCCATAGCAACACCGAGCGAGTCAGAGTAATCGGGTTTTGTCTCATAAATTATTTTTGTTAATAACCAAGCTAAAAAGAATATTTAATTAATTTTCTGTATTCTAGTATACATTTGCTGCTAATACTTCAGAAGAGCGATAGTTACATACAGCGGATTTTATCTAAATAGAGTACAGCGTGTAAGTTCAAATTGTCGTAGGGGGGCCCGGATTGCCGGGGCCCAACATAATTTATTTTTAATTAAGAGGATTTATTGTGAATAATATTCCTGCGTTTATTTTCATTTTTTCGTGGGGGCCGGGCATTGCCGTCCCCCTACTATATTTTATGTAAATGCAAGCTGCTGTAGTGTCAATAATCTATTCGTGGAGGCTAGATCCCCGACTTCTTTAAAGAAGTCGGGGATCTAAATCTTTAACTTTTTGCCAACTAAACAAAAAAAATATTAATATTTTCTACAAATGCTTGCGGATTTTCAAAATGGGTATTATGTGCGGTATGAGAAATAATTTTTAGCCGACAATATTTACATATATCAGCCATTTTAGTATTTATATCAATAAACTTATCGTCGTATTCGCCAACTAATAAAAGTATAGGTCGCTGATTTCGTTTGATTTTTTCCCATAATGAAGGTTGGTTTCCCGTTCCCATCAAACGCAAGGATTTTACTAATTCGTTTGGGTTACTTTGCAATCGACTAGTAATAAGTTGCTCGAACTGGGGATGATTTTTGATGTTGCCAAAAATTGCTTGACTGTACCATGTTGATAAAAAAATCGCAAAATCGTTGTTTTGATTTTGAGCTATTCTTGTTAATTTTTGTGCAATTTGATTATCGCGTCTTACTCGTTCTAATCTATCGACTTCCCTTGCTAATCCGGGGGAAGCAGACTCTAAGACAACTTGAGAAAATCGTTCGGGAAAATGCAACGTTAGATATAAAGCTAATCTGCCACCCATTGAATAACCAATTAAAAAACATTGAAAAATATTTAATTCATCGAGTAAGTTGATTATGCCTTGAGCGGTATTAGGCATTGTGTAATATTCTTCGCTGTCCAAAACTTGAGTTTCCCCGTGTCCGGGTAAGTCAACTGTTAGACAATAAAAATTCTCAGAAAGCAATGATATAGCAGCATTGAATTCATGGCAGTTTCCCATAAAGCCATGTAAAAAAAGAATCAGTGGTTGATTTGAATTTCCACTGAAACGGTAATGAAATCGATATTTGGTCAATGGCATCATATCAAAACGGTCTAAGGCAAAAATCGGTCTAAAGCTGCTTTCAAATGTTCAAGTTCTGCTTCGATATTTCCTTCTTTTGAAGCTCTGACAATACATTCGCTTAAATGTTCATCGAGAACAATCCGCGCAACTCGATCCAATGCACCCCGTACCGCAGCAATTTGTAATAAAACGTCGGAACAGTCGGTATTTTGCTGCACCATTGTTTTGATACCACGAACATGACCCTCAATCCGCGACAATCGATTTACAATACGTCGTAAAGACTCTTCACTATGGACGTGAGGATGAACCGACGCATTATGTTTATGCGTATGTTCCGCATCGTCATGTTCTGCATCGTCATGAAGTGTTTTACCTTCGGGTTGTGACTCAGACAAGGATTTTTTGCTCAATCGGTTCGATCCATTCATAGGGAGTTAGGGAGTAGGAAGTTATTGAGAGGGGGGAGATGGGGGAGAAGGGGGAGCTGGGAGAAGGGGGAGGAGGAGG
>CAXTCQ010000447.1:0-4717 GCA_964242965.1 uncultured Calothrix sp.
AAGATAGTTACGTAAGTAATAATTCTGAGGAGTTAAACGTAACCTAATTATTAACTTAAGTATTAACTAGGTAACTTGTAACATACAGCAGCACGTAGGGCTGAAACTAGATAAGTTTGCAGCCTATCATCGTGTGTTTTTATTTAAACCTTCTAATATTATGCGTTGTAGTAGTAATGGAAGTAGCAATGGGAAATTATATCTAATCGACTTTGGTGCAGTTAAACAGGTAAGTATTGCCAGAGTCCCAACTGAACAATCGTGTATATTAGGAACTCAAGACTATGCACCACCAGAACAATTTGCTGGTAGAGCGGTGTCGGCTTCATCTGATTTATATTCTCTAGCTGCAACTTGTGTTTATTTACTGACTGCAAAAAATTCGAGAGAACTTCGCAATCAAGATGATAGGTGGAATTGGCGAAGACATGTTAATGTAACCGACCGTCTTGCAGGCATTTTAAACCGAATGCTTTTACCGATGCCAGAAGAGCGATTTCAGTCAGCCCAAGAGGTTCTTACTGCTCTATCTTCTGAAGAGGATTCCAAACCAATTGAACCACCATTACCACCTAAATCAACTATAAGACCAACACCTATACCACTTTCTATTTTTGAAATTAAAAGAATTATAAGGCAGCGACGTTTCGCATTTTTAGCTTTGCTTGCGACCTTTAGCGCATTTTTAATCGCTTTTATAATCCACTTTATTACCCCTGCGGCTTGTTTGCAATACGAGTGCGATCGCACTAACAGTTTCAGTTGGGGAGAACAAATACTACTACAACCTGCATACGAGGCTAACACAGCAAAAAAAGCAGCAGGAACAGATGCATTTTATCAAGGTAAATATGACGTAGCTATCAAGAACTTCCAAGAATATTTAAAATCTAATCGCAACGACCCAGAAGCACTAATTTATTTAAATAATGCCTATGCTGCTCGTACAAATAAACCAATTAGAATTGCGGTTGCCATACCGATTGTTATAAATCAAGATATTGATAAAGAATTTTTGCGTGGAGTTGCTCACGTACAAAGTGAATTTAATTGTAAAATTAACAATAATTTGCGAGAAGTAAATCCCAATGTTCAAATTGATTGCAAGAAAAATGGTATTAACAATCGATTTTTACAAGTTTTAATTGCTAATGATAAGCAGAATTCTGAAGAAGCGCAAAAAGTGGCTGTAAATTTGGTTAATAATAATAAAGATATCTTAGGGGTTATTGGTCACTTTACGAGTCGGGTTACATCTGATGTAGCAATTACTTACGGAAATGGTGGGTTAGTTGTAATTTCTCCTACAAGCACAGTTCCTAGAAAAGCTTATGGGCTTAACTTCCATCCCTATGTTTTTCGTACAGCTCCTACTGATACGATTGCAGCTAGAAGTTTAGTTGATTATATGAAGAGAAAAGATTACTCGAAAGCTATTATTGTTGTTGATGATGATATTTATACACAGTCACTTGCGAGAGAATTTCAAACAATATTTCAACGTGAAGGGGGAACAGTTGTTGGCGATTATTGTAATTTAAAACAGCAAGGTCTAAGGCTAGAAAACTGCTTAAATAAAGTGCGAATAATAGATAATAATGTAAAAGTGGTATTATTATCTCTGACCGATGAAGTTTCTAAAAAAGCAGCGAGAAACATTTATTCTAATAGTTTAAATCTAAATATTCTCGGCGGTGATGGTATGTATAACCCCGAACAATTAGAAGCTGATATTAATCGAATTAGTCAAGAAAAACTTACTCTAGCTGTTCCTTGGCATAGAAGTGTAAAAGGTAACGAATCACTTTTTGAAAAATCTTCACGGAAACTTTGGAATGGAGCATTGGTAAACTGGCGAACTGCAATGACATACGATGCAACTGAAGCAATGGTTGAAGGATTAAGCAAACTAGGTAATAGTCCTAGCCGTTCTGGTTTACACGAGCAACTATCTAAAAATAACTTTTCAATACAAGGTGCTACAGGAAAAGTCGAATTTGATGAAAATCATGACCGGAAACCGTTTAAAGGTATAGGGGTTTTAGTCCATGTTCAACCTAATTCTGATAATAAGCCTGTATTTGTTCGTTTGCAACAACCTGTTAATAATTAACTCATCAAAAAAATCTTATAAAATACCCGAATTGCGAATGGTTTGTTTCATAAGTTGTCAGGGGTTGCAAGAATCCGGGTTTTTTATAGAAACCCGGATTCTGACCCTCTCGAAAAAGTCAAAATTAATGACATAAACTACTAAGATAAAATTAATACTTTATATTATTTAATTGCAAATGTATGAGGCAACGTACAACTTTAAAAGCTTCCGAATTAGGAAAAAGCGCAATTAATCAAGCTCGAAAAAAAATAGGTTGGACTATAGAGGATGATAAATGGCTTAATAAAGCAAATGAAATTATGAGGTCTAATGGTGTCAAAGGTGGCGTTTCACAAGCTACTTGGAGACGCTTTTTACAAGCTAAAGTTAGGATTGATGCTGAGACTTTCAAAGTTTTTTGTCAGGTATTAAATTTGCATTGGGAGAATGCGATCGAAGATGAATTTAATTGTGGTAATTTGAGCGAAGCACCTCCTCTCTCAAGTTTCTATGGTCGTGTCAAGGAATTAAATGAGCTTGAACAATCGCTGCAAGAACGTTACCGATTAATTGTTATTCACGGAATGGGGGGAATTGGTAAAAAAGCTTTAGCTCGACAATTGGTAGAAAGAATCACTAACAAATATGATTGCTTAATTTGGCGTTCTTTGGAATCATTGCCACCCTTTCAAGAATTTCTGACAGAACTAGTACAATTCTTATCTAAAGGAGAGAAAAATACAATTAATATTTCCCAGCTAATGCAATATTTACACCAAAAGAAATGTTTTTTTGTGTTGGATAGCTGGGAAGAAGTAAGTAACAATAATAGTTCAGATTATAGCGATTACTGCAATTTTGCAAACCGAGTCGCTAAAGAGTCTCATCGAAGCTGTGTTTTATTACTAAGTCGAGAAAGACCTCGTGATATTGAACCGTTAGAGGGAAGATTTGTACGCTTACAAAAGTTGGGGTCTTTAACGTATGAAGAATCAAGGGAAATTTTAATAGCTGAAGGTCTTTCTGGTACAGCGGATATATTAGAGGAGTTTAGTAGACGCTACAGTAACCCGTGGATACTCAAGAAAGTTGCAAAAATGGTTCATACTGTATTTGCGGGTGAAGTATCGGATTTTGTTGAAAATACATCGGTTTTTGTCGATAATGTAATTACTGATTTTTTAGATAATCAATTTCAACAACTATCGGAATTAGAAAAAAATGTTATTTATTGGATTGCAATTAGACGCAATACAGCTTCATGGGTTCAATTAGTAAAAGATAATAGCCAATATTTAAATTACGAGCAGCTTTTCCGGACTTTGAATTATTTAATTCAAGGTCGTTCGTTAGTTGATAAAAATTTAGAACAAGTACCAATATTTTATATATTAGAGCCTGTAATTTTAAAGTATGCTACAAATCGTTTTGTTGAAGAAAATGTGCAACAAATTATGAAAGTAATTAATAATAAAATTATTCAGGGTTCTGAACTATTTATTACTCATAGCTTCGTCACAGAAAATCCTGAAGATGAAGAATTAACTCAGGAGCAAATTAGACGGATTGTCAAATTAATTCAAGAGAAGCTGCTGGCTAATTTACGGAAGCAAAGAGTCGAGGAGGAATTGAGGACAATTTTATCCCGATTGGAAGAACAAGCTATGTCGCAAGGCTATGCTGGTAAGAATATTTCTATTTTACTTCAATCGCATGGCTAAATAAGGGCGGGGAGACCGCAAGCAAGGGCGGGGAGACCCCGCCCCTAATTTTGATTTAAAATTAAATTTTAGGGTGTTTGTGGTGCTTCGGGAGCAATTGGTGTTTTGGGGTTTTGTTGTTGACGTTGTAGATATTGACTCAGTAAATATGCCATATCGCCGCGTGTCATTGGCTGCAACGGTAAGAGATTCCCTTGCGCGTCAGTGCTGATAAATCCTTCGGAGACAACAGTTGCGATCGCTTTCTTTGCCCATTCAGGAATCGCAGCTTTATCGGGGTATGGGGCTAATACCTCGTTAACTGTTTCATCAGGAAATTGGAAGACACCGTAAGCTTGAGCGAATATTGCGATCGCTTCTGCCTTTATTACCCGCTGGTTGGGAAAAAACAAGTTTCCGCGATAGCCGCGCATTATATCAGTTTTTAAGACAGTTTGAATATCTTTGTATGCCCAATGGGAAGCCGGAACATCGGCAACGGCAATGTTTTCTTTGCTTAAAGCTTGCCGTTTATCAAGTTTAAAAGCTTTTACCATAATCGCAGCCAGTTCCGCCCGACTGATCGTGCGTTCGGGATAAAACTTGCCATCTGAGAAATTGCTCATCCAATTTGCTGCAACCACTTGTGAAATAGCATCTGTAGGTTGTGCTGCAATTGGTTGCGTCTGAGCATAAACAGTGCTTGGAAAAGTCTGTAATAGTACTAAAAATGAAGCAATGCTTAGAAACTTACGCATAAAATTCACCACTTCTATTAATGTAAAAAAAATTTCGACAAATAGTAAAAGTTAAGAGTTATGAGTTAGGAGTTAGGAGTTAGGAGTTTGGAGTTAGGAGTTAGGAATTAGGAATTCTTGTGTTAGTAATTTATCTCCCCCAGTCTCCCCAGTCTCCCGTACTG
>CAXTCQ010000448.1:0-4672 GCA_964242965.1 uncultured Calothrix sp.
AGAATTGATAATCGAGAAGAATTATTTGCTGCATTAGGTTTGATTGGTGAGTCTAGCGCTTCGATTACCGACAGTCAACTTATCCTATATGCTTATGAGAAATGGGGTTCGCGCACTCCCGAATATCTGCTAGGAGACTTTGCTTTTGCAATTTGGGACGCACGGCAACAAACTCTCTTCTGTGCCCGCGACCACTACGGAGTCAAGCCTTTTTACTATTATTCTTTTAAAGATACGATTATTTTTGCCACCGAAATAAAAGCCCTTTTATGCTTGCCACAAGTACCATCACGACTCAATGAAGAAAAAGTCGGACATTATTTAGTGGCAACACTCCCCGATAACACCAGCACTCTATATAAAGATATCTTGCGGTTGCCGGCAGGTCATCACATGACCCTTAGCCCAGATGGGATATGCATTAAATCATACTGGGCACTCAACCCGCATCGAGAAATCCGCATGGCATCGGATCGGGAATATGCCGAGGCATTTCGAGAGATTTTTATCAAGGCAGTTGATTGTCGTCTGCGAAGTGCATACCCGATTGGTTCGCATCTTTCCGGTGGACTCGACTCGTCGTCAATTGCTTGTGTGGCACGCGATATTCTTGCCAAAACCGGACGCGGTTCGTTGCATACATTCTCAGCGAATTTCGAGACAGTCCCCGAATCAGACGAACGTTACTATCAAAATGCAGTTTTGGCATCGGATGGGTTTGTATCGCACTATTTAGCTGGCGAACCATTACAACCGTTCACTGAGGATTTTGAGCGTTTTCTTTGGCATCAAGAAGAAGCTTTTTTGCCTGCTAATTTTTATTTTTGCTGGAATCTGGAAAAGCTTGCAAGTATGCTTGGTGTCCGCGTTATGCTCAATGGTCATGACGGTGATACAACTGTATCCCACGGTAATGAGTACCTCCGCGAACTAGCACGGAATCGAAAATGGTTCGCGCTATTTCGAGAAACCCAAGCTTATGGAAAGCGGCATAATTTACCGTGGAAGAAAGTTGTATTTAAGTGGTACTACCAATATGGCTTAATTGATACTTTCAAAAAAAGCCCGATATCGAGGTTGTTAAAAGTGAATCACCTTCGCAAGGCTGAATCGGAACCTTTATGGAATATTCCTTTGAATGCTGACTTTGTAGAGCGCATTCAATTAACACAGATTGGAGCAATTCAACCTAATACCTTCGAGACGGAAAAAGAACGACATTACCATATTCTCAGCGCCGATTTGATGCAGAACATTTTGGAGTTTGCAGATCGGTCGGTTGGGATTCATGGTATCGAATCTCGGTTTCCTTTCTGTGACAAACGGTTATTAGAGTTTTGTTTAGCTTTACCTGCCGAGCAGAAACTTCAGGATGGTTACACTCGTTTTGTGATGCGAAAAGCGATGGAAGGTATTGTGCCTCCTCAGGTGCAATGGCGTGCTGGTAAAGCCAATTTTGCTTTTAGTTTGGAGCAGGCTTTATTGAGACACGAACGCGATCGCTTTGAGCAAATAATTATCAAAAATCCCGAAGCAGTCGCAGCTTTTGTTGATATAACTGCGATGCGTCAGGCATATGAAAGATTTATTTCCCACAATGCTAGCGAGGATGATGTTAACTCGTTGTGGAAGACGGTTTGTCTGGGTTCATGGCTGCAACAAGCAGGACTAACCGCATGAAGCTTGGCTGAATTTGTGTTTTGCAGGTAAGCGCTACAAAATTATACCTTTCTACCTGGAAACCAACACGCAGCCGCAAGTTATGGTGTTTTATTTCAAGGAGGTGATATCAAAGCAAAAAACTAACTGTATCAAAGGGACAACCTTTAGTCCTCATGAATTCGATTTATTCGATTTATCCAACCAAATTCATTCAACACAAAACACGAAGTTAAATCATGAAGAAGCAATACACACAACCCAAGCTCACCGTACATGGAAATGTTGAAAAAATCACTTTGGCAGGTGGTCAAGTTAACCGCGATGCCAATACTGGTCCTAACAACACTGCTTTCCCTAACGCTTAAATCCAAAAAGTCATATTAGCCAATTCAGATCCAGAATTGACTAATTAACTTGCTACACCAAAAACATTTGAGCTAGGAATTCAGTTGAATTTGGTGAGTCAACTCGGGCGAAGCGAGCGTTTGTCTAGAACGCGATCGCTTCGTCATCTTTTAATATATATTGCACTGTTTACGAAGAATTGGCAAGGTATCAATTTTATTAAGTAAGCGAACTGATTGGTTTATTTTCACACAGGATTAATATAGGGATAAAGAAATATGTATTTTTACACAGCTTATGGTTTGATAATTGAGTCAGCGATCGAATTACCAGAATTATTACCTACAAGCGAAAGGATTGCGGATGTGGTAATCAAGTTTGGGAAAGTTGACTGTTCGCAGATGAAACCATACCGTGGCAGCGAATTGATGTCGCAACATGTCACCTCAGACTCGGTTGCGTTTTACTGGGGAGAAGCTGGGGCAATTAAAGTTAGAGGTAATAACGAAATCGTCATCTCACCACTTCCGGATGTCGAAGAACGGATGCTGCGTCTACCACTTTTGGGAATGGTATTTGCCGTCATCCTTCATCAACGCGGACTTTTGACATTACACGGCAGTGCTGTAGAAATTGATGGTAGTGCCGCTGTATTTCTGGGAGGAAAAGGTTGGGGTAAGTCAACTCTTGCAGCAACTTTGTATGCACGAGGACATCAATTGATTAATGATGACTTGGTAGCTATAGATTTTAGTGCGAATGGAAATCCAGTTATCATTCCTGGATTTCCTCAACTCAAACTACTACCCGAAGCTGCGGCATTTGCACTTGGAGACGACCCGGATACTTTGCCAATTATTGCCAAGGGTTTTGAAAAACGTGCCCGTCGCGGGATTGAAAGATTTTCTCGCAAATCTTTACCTATCGAAGCTATATACCAAATTGACAAAGGTTCAACACTCGCAATCAAACCGTTAAATCCCCAGTCAGCAGTATTCCAGATAATTGCTAACTCGTTTATTGCCCGTTGTACTGATGCTTTACTCTCAGGTAACTCCGGAGTCAAACACTTTCAGCAATGTATGAGTTTAGTAAAACTTGTACCAGTTTCGCGCTTAGAACGACCGCAGTCATTAGAATTAGTACCTGCTTTAGCGCAATTAGTCGAAAACAATCATGCCGCGCTGAGGCAAGCATAAAACTTGGGATTAGCGAAAATCGCATTAAAATATCCGATCAAGACTTGACAATAGGCTGATACATATGCAAGCGAGCAAAAAATTTGCTAGCAAAATTCAACAAACATTACTACTTTTGCCAGCATTGCAGCTAATCTGGCAAAGTAGTCCAAGCTGGACAAGTTCGCGCATAATCTTACTAGTTATTCAGGGTATATTACCTTTAATATCAATTTATCTAGCGAAAAACATTGTTAATACTGTAACGATGAGCTTGACAACGGCAGACAAGTCAGCATCATTTGAACAAGCAGTAATTTTGATTGCTGTGATGGGTGGAGTTACAGTTTTTTCAACCCTATGTCAGTCATTTGCAGAGGTAGTCAACACCGCTCACTCGCAAAAAGTTGTTGACCACATACAGAATTTAATCCATGCAAAATCTGCCGCTTGTGAGATTGAGTATTATGAAAATTCACAATACCACGATACGCTGCAACGCGCCCAGCAAGAAGCACCTTATCGACCGCCTTTCATCTTAAACCGTTTAGGAGAAGTTTGCCAGAACGGGATTTCATTATTAGGAATGATCGGACTATTACTATCATTGCATTGGGGTATTGTTGGGGTTTTATTTGTGACTGCATTTCCGGCAATGTTAGTACGGATGAAATACTCGCGTAAAATCTATAACTGGCAGCGCAAAAGGACATCGATTGAACGCCAAGCAGATTATCTAAGTTGGATTTTAACTAACGAACAATATGCAAAAGAGGTACGTTTATTTAATTTAGGTTCGTATTTTAGTCAGTGGTATTTACGGCTGCGAACGCATCTCTATAAAGAGAATCTGAAAATTTTAACAAGTAAGTCTACTGCTAACTTTTGCGTCGGTGCGGTTGCAGGCATCTTTATTATCGCGGTATATGTTTTCATTATTCATCAAAGTATATTTGGTAGCTTGCGTTTAGGAGATTTGGTTTTATATCACCAAGCTTTACAACGCGGGCAAAATGATATTAAAAGCGTATTAAGCAGTTTATCTGGACTATATGAAGATAATCTTTTTCTAACTAATCTTTACGAACTGCTGAATCTGAAACCAAAAATAATTGACCCGATAAATCCGACACCTATCCCCCAACCGATACATCGAGGAATTGTCTTTCATAATATTAGTTTTAATTATTCTAATACCTCGCGTCAAACACTCAAAGATATTAATCTCACGATTCGACCGGGAGAAGTTGTTGCTTTAGTTGGTGAAAATGGTTCGGGGAAAACAACTTTAACTAAGCTTCTGTGCCGTTTGTATGACCCGACTGAGGGTAATATTACTATTGATGGAATCGATTTGCGCGATTTTAAAATTGCTGATTTGCGTCGTCAGATAAGTGTTATTTTCCAAGATTATGCGAAATATCATTTCACCGCACAAGAAAATATCTGGCTAGCAAATATTGATTTACCACCCGAACGCGAAAGTA
>CAXTCQ010000449.1:0-4645 GCA_964242965.1 uncultured Calothrix sp.
GTAGGGAGGAAAGGGAAAGGGGCAAGGGGGAAAGGTATTTTACAACTCCTAACTCCTAACTCCTAACTCCTAACTCCTAACTCCCTAAAAAGGAAGGAAGGGGAAAAATTGCTTTAGGGCACTTCGCAAGCGCAAAAGAAAAATTTGTTCTCGGATTTTGTCGTCGAGCTGGGGTGGTGGAACTACTTGAAGTTTGGCTTGTAATTCTACGTATTCGGCTGCTGTAAGAGGTTTTCCATCGATAGGCGATCGCGCTGCTGTAATAATTTCGGTTCGCAAGATTTCTTCGGGTATGTCGTCCGATGGTGGTAAGGATAATACTGGTTCCCAGCTACTGATTATTCCTGTCAAAATACTCGTTATTCCAGCAACAACGATTAAGGTAATTCGTTTTTTTATTTTTATAGTCCCCATTTTTCGATTCTTCCTAGTTGATTATCATAATTAATAATCAATCGGCTGTCTTCCTATATTAATAATTTATAAATTATTCGACGAGAGCCATAAAAAGTAAGGGGGTTCCCCGTTAAGCAATGTAGCGTGTTTTAACCTATTAATCAGCTAAAGCGTTTTCGCTACCTAACGATATTCGGCTGGTATTTGGGGAACAAAACACATACGCAACAAACCTGTAAAGCATTACCAAATATAAATAAAGACCTGGCAAAGACAACAATCATTGCCAGGTCAATATTTTTGATTTAGAGATGGACTACAGGTAATAGTCAAGAGCAATTGCCAGGGAATTTAATCTATACCTGAACAAATGTCAAGACTTAAGTTATTCACTCCACACTTAATCCGAGCTATATAGCCCAACTAAATGGAGTCAGGAGTATAGCGACTAGGCTCAACGCCAGCTAATTTCAAAATCTAATCTAAGGAGACTTAGTAGCCTTAGGAGCACCGGTGGCGGGAGCGGTGGTAGTAGTAGTAGTAGTACTACTAGGTGTAGTCGTCGTAGCAGCGCCAGTATCGGTGGGTTCTGCTTGAGTAGTAGTGGCACTGGTTGTGCTTGTACTTGCAGGTTCACCACCACCACCGTCACAAGCTCCAAGCGCTGTAGCCAGACCTAGAACGAGAGCAATACCAATGATTCTTGTTTTCATAACAACTCCTCTTTCACCAATTGCGGCAAATATTAATTTTAGCCTGTTGAATACGATACCGCATTTGTTGATTTTTTTAACTTTTTTAGAGTACAGATTCAAATGTAATTTTATATGCTTATGTCACACTTTGGGCATTAAGCAGCTTTTTACTCAAAGTTTCAGAGAAATTAACTTTATTTTTTGCTGTATTAGATAAGTACTTCGACCCCCTCAAAGTCGCTATAGGAGACTCAGTAGGGGTTGAGAAACGAAACTTACTGTTGAGTCGATACGCGCTTCGCGCTAATTAGATTCAGATTTTGCAATTAGTTGCGCTATGATACCAAGAATTCCAATGTATTATCAATGTCTTAAGAAAGACTTGCAGCATAAGCATAGTGTTGCCATACTTAAATGCGGTGAAAAAACATGGTTCAACGTTAGAAGCTTTAAGCTCCTACATCTGTTCCAAACGCATAAAGTCGGTTAACTAACGCCGGTTACTTACTTGCAACTCTTACAAAAAGGGAAATTTTCCCTGGTGAAAACGAATACTTGAATTACAATACTGTATTTTCGACGCTGATTAAAATTTATGGCTGCTCGCAAATCAGATGCTGATACCGCAACGGGCGGTTGGTTCCGACGCAGAGGTTCCCAACGCCGTAAAAATCCCCAGTTGGGAGCGGGAACTAATAGATTAGGACTACAGAAACGTTCGCCGCTAAACGCGCCGAGCGCAACTTATGGCGAACCGACGGCAAGTTCTAAAAATGCCAATGTTCCTACCACTTCGATGCCGGAGCTAAACAAAAAACAACTTCGAGTCCAAGCTACCTCAAAGACTAATCTAAAAGCTAATCCAAAAAATAATCTTCCCCCCAAACACTCGGAATCGCGTTTAAAGGTTAATACTCCAATTAGAGTGATGTCATCGGCGACGGAGGCAATGCCTGTATGGTTACTGCGTTTGCATTCTTTACAGCGTTATACTTCAGCGATAACATTTCTACTTGTGGTTGCTACACTTGTCGCCTATGGTTGGACTGTTTATTCACAGCAAATTTGGAGTCAAGCCTATCGCAAGCTGCTGACTTTGCAACGTCACGAACGTCAAGTGACAATAACCGATAATGTACTCAAAAGTAATATGGCTGCGGATGCAGAAAAACCCAATGCTGGACTAGTATCTCCCAGTCCGGCAATGAATATTTATTTACCTGCATCCGCAAGTGCTAACTCAGTATCCGAGAAGACGCTCACAACGCCTGTCCAACAGCAAAACACCGCACCAGCACCAGGATATTAATTTTTTGGTAGTTAGTGGTTAATTAGTAAATTAATTCGTAAATGGTTAATTAAGTTAGCGGTCAGTTGGTAATAATAAGTACTTATTACCAACTCCCAACTCCCAACTCCCAACTCCCAACTCCCTATAGTGGTAATGCAGAAGTTTCCAGGCAAAATCAAATTCCGAAATCTCCCAAAGGCAGAATTTAAAACCGGACAGAAAAGGAGCAATTCAGGGCGAAATGTGCCCTCCGATACGGCCCAAGCATCGGCGCAATCTATTTTTGACTCGCAAACCTCACAACAAGCACCGAATACCAAGGTTCGCTTGCTTGCGGTTTGGGGCTTGTTAGTTGTAGCTGGTATAGGCTTAGGCACAAACTTGTACAATTTGCAAATAGTTCGCGGTCCGAAGTTGACAGAGAAAGCGCGAAACCAGCAAATGGTCAATTTACGTCCTTATGTGCCTCGCCGTCAGGTGGTAGATCGCAATCAGGATGTACTCGCAATCGATCGTCAAGTGTCTACTTTATATGCCCATCCCAAACAATTTACTAAAGCGCGTCATTATGTCGCAGAGCAAATAGCACCAATATTAGAAAAAGATGCGAGCGAATTAGAGAAAAAATTTGAGAGTCAAAATAGCGGGATTATTCTCAATTCTGCTTTACCAGAAGCAACTGCCGATAGGGTTTCAGCATTGCGTTTAAATGGTTTGGAACTGCGACAAAAATTTTCGCGTTTCTATCCGCAGCAGGATTTAGTTTCTGAGGTTGTCGGGTATGTCAATCTTGACCGTCGCGGTCAAGCGGGAGTGGAATACAGTCAAGAGAAATGGTTAGAACGTTTGGTGCCAACAGTGCGGTTGAGTCGGGCTGGAAATGGGGCTTTGATGCCTGATTATGCACCTGAAGGGTTCCCAAATTTCGATGATAAGCACTTGCAATTGACTATTGACAGTCGTTTGCAACGTTCTGCACGTTTCGCGCTCAAAAGTCAGATGAAGCGATATAATGCTAAACGCGGTGCGGTGATAGTTATGGATGCTTATGATGGTTCATTATTAGCAATGGTGACGCAACCAACTTATAATCCGAATGAGTATTCTAAAGCGGATATTTCGCTGTTTAAGAATTGGACAGTTGCAGATTTATACGAACCGGGTTCGACATTTAAGCCGTTAAATGTCGCTCTAGCACTCGAAGCGGGTGTAATAAAACCCGACGATACCTTCAACGATTCCGGTACGATTCAGGTGAGCGATCGCACGATTAAAAACTCCGAAGATAAACGTTACGGACGCATCAATATTTCCCAAATCCTCAAATTTTCGAGCAATATCGGGATGGTACAAATTATCCAACGATTGCGTCCCAGTACCTATTATGGTTGGTTGGAAAGGTTGGGATTAGGGCAAAATATAGAAACCGATTTACCTTTTTCTGTAGCAAGTCAACTCAAAAGCCAAGAACAATTTGTCGGTACACCTGTCGAACCGGCGACAACTTCCTTCGGGCAAGGGTTTTCACTCACACCTTTACAACTAGTCCAAATGATGGGGTCTCTAGCAAACGGCGGTAAATTAGTCAATCCCCATGTAGTTAAAGGTTTATTAGATAGCAAAGGGCAGGTGCATTATACACCCACAAATTCCCAACCCCGGCAAATTTTCTCGCCCATCACCACGCAGAGAGTTGTAGAAATGATGGAAACCGTTGTTTCATCTCAAGGTACGGGTAAAGAAGCGCGAATTCCAGGTTATCGCATTGCTGGGAAAACGGGAACAGCGCAGAAAGCCAGTAGTTCGGGTGGTTACATCGTTGGTGCGAGAATTACCAGCTTTATTGGAATTTTACCCGTTGAGTCACCTCGTTATGTGGTTTTGGCATTAGTCGATGAACCCAAGGGTGAAAATGCCTATGGGGGAACTGTGGCAGCACCGATTGCGAAAACGGTGATGGAAGCGTTGATTACGACCGAGCAAATTCCGCCGAGTCGTCCAAGGTAGGGGTGTAAGATGTGGGGGTTGCAGTAGAAAAACGGTCAACGCGATCGCAGTTATTGAGGTTTAAATAAATGCGATCGCGTACAAATATTCTGTTTAAATAGCTAGAAGCGGAAAAAGACAACATTAAACAAATTTTTTGTTTTTTACAAAAAATACAACATATTCTATACAATTATTTTTATCTGTCGCCGAAATATTACTGATATAGCAACCGCCAAGGCGGTTAAGACGCGGAACGCAAGGCATCCTCAATGGC
>CAXTCQ010000450.1:0-4644 GCA_964242965.1 uncultured Calothrix sp.
CCATCGAAGTAAATTCACAATTGGGTGAGGGTGCAGAGTTTGTGATTACCATTCCCGTCGAATAAATTTTTATCAAAAAATTGGGTTTAAAACCCCGTCCTTCTAGAACGGTAAAATCCTAAACTTAATAATTAAGGTTCTGCACCATAAAAGTAGTATAAAGCAGTGTAATATACCCGCGTTTCAGCATTTACACGATTTGAATTGCAACCCGAAGTAGGTGCTTTTCCTCCAATTGTACTGACTCGTTGAATATAATTTACTTGGCTGAATATACCGTTACCAGCACGCGATTTAGTTGCAACCAGTAACCAAGGAATATTATTTCTATTCGGTGCATTGGTACTAGTTTTGACTTCACCTACAACTTTACTACCATCATTCGCTTCCCATGTGGGACCACCGTAATGTTTGCCGATTTCAATGCCATTTGTGGAGTTAAATAAAATAGCTTCGGGTGCTTTTAATGACCATTCATATTGATTTGCTGTTTTCTCTTTCGCCTTACAAGTATAAATTTGTACTCCCTTTGCTTGTGCGTCTAACAACATAACTTGTTGTGGCACTTTTAAATTATTGGGTATGGAATTTGCAAGTACAGGTGAAATTGTAGATGCAGATAAAATTGTTACTGATGTGAAGAATTTAGTAAGTTGATTCATGATAGTTCGTTAGTATCAATATGGTGTAATAACCCTATTAGGGGTTCGTTTCGTAAGTTCTCTAGCAACCCTGCTGGGGGGGCTATCCCCCGACGTGCGTAATGTCGGGGAGCTAAACCTCACGACTGAGCAAAATGAATGAAATAGACCATTAGATTAATAGAGGTGACAATTCTGGTTTATGCACCCGGTAAACCCAACCTGAAGCGGCGAAAAAGTATCCGATAATGTAAATAATCATGCATACGATTAGCGCTGTTTAGTAATCTAGCTATATAACTTGGAGATTAAGGGATATGACGACAAATCAAACAAACGACTTTGCGGCTAAAAGCGATGATGAGTGGCAGACTGTTTTAACACCCGACCAATTTTACGTGCTGCGGAAACACGGTACTGAACGTGCAGGTACTAGCCCTCTCGATAAGCAGTATGCAGAGGGCACTTATAATTGTGCTGGATGCGGACAAGCGCTGTTTACATCTGATACCAAATTTAATAGCGGTACGGGATGGCCTAGTTTCTATGCTCCGATTGAAGGTGCGATCGCAACTTCTGTCGATAAGAAACTTTTCATGAGTCGCACTGAAGTCCATTGCAGTCGTTGCGGTGGTCATTTAGGTCACGTATTTAATGATGGTCCAGCACCAACAGGTAAGCGTTTCTGTATGAATGGTGTGGCATTGGATTTTAATGCTGAAGGTTAGAGTTAGGTAGAGGGGTAACAAACAAATAAGGGGTGGGGAGACCCCACCCCTACAGCAAAAAATGTTCGACCATAAACAGATACCTTACGGCATAAAAAATTTTTGATTCGGCTTTATAGGACTTATATCATGTCCGGTGAATAGCGTTACCCAACAATAATGTTGGGTTCCACTTCGTTCCACCCAACCTACGTAAACTTGTAACCCCTTGAACTTATGAAATAATATTTTGATTGTCGATACAGTTAGCAATTATATCGAGCCTAAAATTATCAACTAAATTATACAGATTGCGAGCAAGAGCCGCTTCATCTTCGGGAATTTGCTCGATTAATTTAATTGCAAGTTGGTCGTTTAAGCTGATTGCAGCATAATGTAGCTTTTCAATCCATTCTCTCGGCATGACGTTTAACTTTTCGGCAGTTAATTGGAACGATACTACTTCTTTTGGTAAGGGTTGTGAATTTTGTTTATACAGATAGCGCACATTGAGGTGCATAGCAATTTTTTCGTAGAGTAGATTTTCGGGAAAGGGTTTAGCAATAAAGTCATTACAGCCTGCTTGTAAAAATTTCTCTTGATGTTCTTCAAATGTACTAGCTGTTAAAGCAATAATAATTGTTGAATTTTGAGAGGATTGTTTTTTTTCTGCTATTCTAATCTCTTGAGTAGCTTCATAACCATTCATAACTGGCATTTTAATGTCCATGAAAATAATATGCGGCTGCCAAGTTTGCCAAATTTCTACAGCTTCGCAACCATTAACAGCTTCACGAACTTCAAACCCTAAAGGTATAAGTAGTTTAACAAGTAAAAGGCGATTTTCTTCGATATCCTCTACTACTAAGATGCGGTAAATAGGTTGATTTGGCGCTAGTCCAATGATTTGTTGATTGGGTGTTGTGGTTTCGATATAATTTTCATGGGGAAAGCTGACTTTGATATCAAAACTAAAAATCGAACCTTTACCAAGAATACTACTAACAGTAATATCTCCACCTAAAAGCCGGACAAATTCTCGACTGATTGCTAAACCTAAACCAGTACCCTCCATCGACTGCCGACCCGATTGAGTTTGCACAAATGGATTAAATAAGGCATCTAATTCTTCTGAAGCAATACCTGTACCAGTATCAGAAACCTCAAAGATAAGATGAGAAGATTTTGTGCCAACACCGACGTTAGCTGACTGATTGGATTCAGATGCTATCGCTTCTTCAGTTTGCATGTGATTATTTTGCTTCCTGACAGTATAATTTTCAGCCAATGTAATCGCAGTTTCGGACTGGGGAGTACCGATGTTGGATTGATATGAATTTATGTGTAGATTTTGGTTTGATAAATCATTTTCTCGGCTTCCCAATCGCACGCGCAAAATTACGCTACCTTGTTGAGTAAATTTAATCGCGTTACCAAGTAAATTAATTAGAATTTGACGGAGTTTGCTTTCGTCGGTGTGGATGTATTTTGGGATATTCTCGGACAATTCAAATCTAAATTCCAAAGCTTTACCCGAAGCTCGCAATTGCAACATTTCTCGAATTGAATCAAGCATTCCGTAGAAATCAAAGGTTTTTTCAACTAATACCGTGCGTCCGGCTTCAATTTTCGACATTGACAGCACATCATTAATAAGTTCGAGTAGATGTTTGCCACTACGATTAATAATTTCAACATGCCGTTTTTGCTGTACCGTTAAAACACCATCGCGTCCTAAAATTTGGCTAAAACCGAGAATTGCATTCAGAGGAGTACGTAATTCGTGGCTGATATTTGCTAAAAATGTACTTTTGGCAATGTTGGCAGATTCAGCTTCAAGCTTTGCTTTCTCTAGTGCTAAGTTTTTCTCAATCAGTTGTTGGGTACGTTGTTGAACTTCGAGTTCGAGAGTTTGAGCATAATTTGCTAAAGCTTTGTGGGAAAGTTGCAAACCTTGCCACAACATATAACCGCGACTTATAAACCCCGCAGCAACAAGTCCGAGGAAAGGTGAGACAACAGTTACCCACCAACCCATGAGAAATAGCAGATATGCACTAGCGAACAGGGTTGCGATCGCAGCGGGAAACAATACTATAATCCAACCCAACAACGAACCCGATGGCATTCGCACAGCTTGCAATCGCGTTAAACGCACTCGCTGCGAATTGACTTCCCACCCCAATGCTGCCCCTACACTCGACCACAGCAAAACCCACATCCATCCCCAAGATGGAGATACCCCGCGCAGTAGTTGTCTATTATCCAAGGCTGCACTTAGTATCTGACTCGTTAGGTCTGCATGAACTTCCACACCCGACCATGCAGTGCCAACACTAGTACTGTATGGTGTATAAAATCGCTCGTTCATGCTTTCGGCAACAGAGCCAATTAAGATAACCTTTCCTTGTAGTAAATTTTTAGGTATCCTGTCTTCTAAAACATCGGTAATCGAGACTTTTGTTATTCCCTGACGCGATTTATGAAAATTCGCCAAGATTTGATAGCCACCTACATCAGCACGGGTGTAACCACCGTCATTTTCTTGTAGCGGTACAAACTTCGCTTTTCCAAGTTTAAGAATACCCTCGTTACCACTTTTTTCGGGTCTAATGTTTTTGGCTTCTAAATAAGCCAATGCTAACTTAGCTCCCAAAGTTAAGTTTGTTTTAGCCTTAGCGCGATTCCGCATATCCGAACGTACTCGCACTGACAGCAGGTAGCGACGAACTTTACCATCGGCTTCAAGTACAAGGTCGCAAGCTGCAACTTGGTTTAGTTGCGAAAGTAGCTGCGGTGGGTCTACCACAGGTCCAGTCGCATCGCTTAATACTTTTTCGATACCGATGAGATTAGGTGTTGAGGCATAAACTTGCTGCAATTCTTCCTGTCCGGGTTCGACTGGCAGATTGCGATAGAGGTCTAATCCAATTGCTCTTGGTTGCTGCTGTTTGACTTTGTTGAGCAGCTTCGCTAAAGTTGCATCGTCCATAGGCCAGCGTCCCAAACGTGACAAGTCTGGTTCGTCAATGGTAACAATTATTACCTGCGATTCGCTCGGTTCAAAAGGACGGAGGCGGAACCACTGGTCAAAAACTGCACATTCAAGAAACTGCAATATTCCACTCAATTGCAATACCATAACCATTACTGTGACACCGATTGCAGTCACTTCAATACCTTGCCACCTGATAATTTGTACTTTTAGCCTTTTCAACATCATGAGGGAGTAGGGAGTAGGGAGTAGGGAGTAGGGGAGCGCTTGGGTGCAGGGGAGTAGGGAGTAGGGAGTAGGG
>CAXTCQ010000451.1:0-4606 GCA_964242965.1 uncultured Calothrix sp.
ATATAATCAAATTCAATTTTTTGACAATACATGTCGTGGTGGTGGGGTGGGTTTATAAATATTTTTCGTACTCATTTAAAATATCTGTGAACCCATTCCTACGGGTCTCACGGTTTTAAATATCCTTTTGTAACGAAATTATTGATTGATTCTTGTATATATTCCCATAATTCCGGTGTCCCTTCTGCGATTGGTGCCATCCGTTTCATGACTTGATTGCTGGTTATTCTGTGAATTTTCCATGTGCCACCTTGGGTTTCTCCGTTGTGCAAAAATGGTTGCATTCTATCTAATGCTGTGGCAAATTTTGCTGTTGGTGTATTTTGTTGTTCAAATTCTTCCCAAAGTTGCTTTATTTCGCTTTCCAAATCGAATATTTGGTAATAAACCAAATATTCGATTTGCTGCTTTAATTTCACGTTCGGATTTACTTACGTATCCCTGTGCGTCGTAACAAAAAGTATCTTCTGCATCGATTTCTACTAAATCATGTATTAATAACATTTTTATAGCGCGACATATATCGGTTCCTGCGGGCGCGTACTCACCTAATATCATTGCCATAATAGCAATGTGCCATGAATGCTCGGCTGTATTTTCTCGACGCGAACTATCGGTTAGTAGGGTTTGCCGAAGAATGTGTTTGAGTTTGTCTATTTCGAGGATAAATTGAATTTGTTGCGAGAGTCTGTTATTTTGCACTTTCAAAATTATGGGATGCTTACAATACGGTTAAATAAGTTTCTTTTCCTTCGGTTGGTAAAAGCCGCAGTCGTTGATTTTTTAAGTCAGGTTCTAAACCTAAATCTTCGAGGGGGATTAGTCCTAGTAATGGGTCACTATCTTCAGGTAATTCAATACAGTTAAATATTCCTTCTCTTCCTTCAACAGAAAGATTTAACATTTTAAAAATACGAACTTTCTGCACCCCTGTTGCAATTTTTACGTCTACTTCTCCTTGTAAAGGTAATCCTAAATCAAAAATGATATTTTTGGGGAGGCAAAGTCGAGTTGCTCCTGTATCAACTAAAACATCTTGTAATGTAATTGAGCGAATTTGTTCGAATGGAATAAACCCTCTTTCTGCTAAAGTTTGGTCTACTTGGTTTGTAATCGTAATTGTGGTAGTAACTTTTCCCATTTTTTGACTGCTATTAAGTATCATATTATTTTCCCTCAGTACGATGAGTTTATGTATTGAAAAATGTGTATTTTTTAGTTGTACTGATATTTTTTTGGAAAGAATCGTTCTTTACTGAGGATATAAGAAGAGGGCTAAAGCCCTCACTACTAAAACCTAATCTTTAATTGACTTGGCAATTGCTTCTAATTGTAAACCTGGTGGGTAATTTCCATCTTGTTTGGCTTGCTTAATATCAACATCGCTAATTCGCAATTTAATTTTTTTTGCCAAAATTTGCACGATGTCACCTTTGTCAATAATACCTGCAACTGCGCCCGCTGGAGAAATAACAGTAATACGAAATAATTGCTTATCTGCAAGTTTGTTAATAACTTCGACAAGCGTTGTTGATTCGACAACAGTGGGAATTTCAGTTAGGGGAAGTACGATGGTTTCTAAGGTTTGCGTTTCCCATTCACTACGTTCAATAGAACGTAATTTATCGACTGAAACCATACCTCGATAACGTCCGTCTGATTCAGCAAAATAAATTTGGGAAGTTGAATCTAACAAGTATGAATCAGCAAAAGCGCGTAAACTTTGATTGGCATCGACGACACGAAAATCGCGTGTCATCGCTTCGGCTGAAGTTGTTTTAAGTAGTGTTTCTTGGAGGATTGTAATACGGTCATAATTAGTAGCGTTACGAATTCCAAACCAACCTAACAAAGCAATCCACAACCCCGTAGCTAAATCGCTAGTAAAATAATCAACAGCTAAACCAAGCGCGATCGCACTATATCCTAAAATCTGCCCTGCTTTTGCTGCACCTCGCACTGCTTGAAATCGATTACCTGTAACTTTCCATATGGCAGCTTTTAATACTTGCCCACCATCGAGCGGTAAGCCGGGAATCAAGTTAAATAAAGCTAAAACTATATTTATTCGTGCTAAATCTCCAGTAATTACACTAACAGGGCTAGCATCAGGTAAAACAATAGAAACTAGACGTAAAAGGAAAAACAGACCAATGCTAACCAGAGGTCCCGCGATCGCAACCTGAAATGCTTTACCTGGAGTTTTCGATTCTTCTTCAATCGCCGCAATTCCACCGAATAAAAACAGCGTGATGGAGTTAACTTGGATACCTTGCGACTTTGCGGCTAAACTATGTCCCAACTCGTGCAACAACACCGAAGCAAACAGTAGCAGCGACATTGCCACAGCACCACTCCAAGCTAAAACTGTTCCCCAGTCTTGGTACGCAAAGCCAAAATTTAGAGTTGCCAACCCAAAAATAACAAACCACAGCGGATCTAAAAACAAGGGTATACCAAACAAAGACCCAATTTTCCAATTTGCTTGCATTGTATTGTCCTAAAATTAAAATTTACCCAAACAACTAAGATGCGTATCTAATCAGATTTTTTACCTATATGTATTTTTTGGCGCTATTCTAGACATGCAAATGGTCAAGATGTCCTATTTCTAGAATAGACAATTACCACTAATACTTGCCTAAATTAAGATTGACTAAAGACCTTTGTAAAATTTTTGACAAATTAAAAGCTGTAGAAATATTATCAAATAATATCTCTACAGCTTTATAATCGGGTTTTTACAACTAATACACAACTAAGTTCGTATCTAACTTTCCGTAAAACCTGGTAGTAATTATACGAATTTAGTGTAATATATTACCCTAATCCTGTACGAGCGGGTTTTTCGATATCTTATTAGAAAATTAGTAATCGTAAGTAAACCCACCCCTCCCTATTCCCTAAATTTACAAAACGCCCAAATTCGTCAAACCTAAAACTGCACCAATACCAACTATATGACCGGTTGCCATCGCAGCGAGAAAAGTGCCAACACTAGGATTATTAAACACCGATGGGAAAGGTAAAGGCATTTTAGTACCGACGTGAGGTTCTTCAATTGTCCGGGGAATAATCAATAAAGCCAACAAAGAAGCACCAATAATAATTGGGGTTCCACTCCAGTTCCAATCAGTGCCAGTGTTGGGAACGGTTGGTTGAACTGCCCATAAGATCGATGAAATCGATGACATCAATGAAATCACGGTTATTTCTCCTGCACGAATAATACATTCATGCTCTTCCGAATCATTTCACTCAGTCTTCCCTCTAGAGGAGGAAATTAATGGTATAAATGCAGAAGATATAAGGGGTGTAGGAAAAATCACAAATATTAACTTTTTACGAACCCTACACCCTAAACGCTTATAAGCTACCGATGTTAGTTAATCCTAAAACTATACCAATACCGATAACATGACCGAGGCTCATTGCACCGATAAATGCTGGAATGCTGATGGGGAGTAGGGGCATTTTGGGACCAACCATCGGTTTGCTAATTTTGGAAGTTAGCAAAAGCACAACAAGACAGGTAGCGCTAATGATAATTGCTACAGATGGATTCCACGCAGGTGTTGCGGGAACGTTAGCAGCAGCAGCCAATACATATGATGTCATCAAGATTCTATCTCCTGAAAGGAAGAATTATTTCAGCCAAAAAGATTATAGAATCTTATGACTAAATCTGTGACTATTTTGAGTAATTTATAATTGCTGTTACTTCAACTACAAATATTTTAATTGACTATGCGAATCAAGATTTGTGGAATTTGTAATCCCCAACAAGGGAAAGCGATCGCTCAGTTCGGTGCTACAGCACTAGGCTTCATTTGCGTTTCGGCTTCACCGCGTTTTGTTACTGTTGAACAAATTCGAGAAATAGTTGAACAAATACCCACAAAAACTGATAAAATTGGGGTCTTCGCTAATACTAGTATCGCCGAAATCACCGACACAGTAAATAATGCAGGTTTGACAGGCGTTCAATTACACGGGGATGAATCACTAGAATTTTGCCAGCAATTACGTCAAGTTTTACCTAGCGTTGAAATTATCAAAGCTTTAAGAATACGTAATGTTGATGATATTAATAATGTTAATATTTATGGCGATTTTATTGACACTTTCTTGCTAGATGCCTATCATCCTCAACAATTAGGCGGTACTGGTAAAACTTTAGATTGGAATTTACTCGAACAATTTGAACCGAGTCGCCCTTGGTTTTTAGCTGGAGGATTAACACCCGATAATATTACAGAAGCATTGAGTCAAATTCACCCAAGTGGCATTGATTTATCAAGCGGTGTCGAACGCGCACCAGGAGATAAAGATTTGGATAAAGTAGCAAAATTGTTTGAAAAAGTTAGGAGTTGAGAGTTAGAAGTTAGGAGTTAACTAACAAAATTGCAAAAGATTGTAATTTACATTCCGCATAAGTAGGGTGGTCACTGCCCACCTTACATTTCTAAGTGAAGGTGCAAAATATAAATTAATGATTAGGAATAATAGAGGTGTTGCATTACTCGCATCTGTACAGAGTTGTTGATTTATTTCTAACTCCTAACTCCTAACTCCTAACTCCTAACTCCTAACTCCTAACTCCTAA
>CAXTCQ010000452.1:0-4530 GCA_964242965.1 uncultured Calothrix sp.
TTAAAAAAAGGGGTTACTTCTAGTCTATACCCTAACCGCCTTGGCGGTTGCTATACAAAGCCATTAAGTGAATTTAATCGCAGTCACAAGTTAGGAAGACCGCATTTTTGTTCGTTGAGTTGTCACGCTTTATTTAGAGGTCTTGGAACTTCTAAAGTTACTACAAATCGAACGACCTCCCATTTAAAAGATATTATTAGAACCGATGATTTTTCACCTTTTAGATATCATCTTAAAGTAATGAAAAAGTCTGCTAAACGTAGAAGTTATGACTGTAGCGTGGCTGTTACATTGGTAGACTTGAAGAGTTTATGGGAAAAGCAAAAGGGTATTTGTCCTTACACTGGATGGAATTTGGTACTATTACCAAGCACTACAGATTATGAAAATACAGTTTTAACAATTAACCGCGCTAGCGTTGATAGAATTGATTCGAGTCAAGGTTATACGATAGGTAATATTCAATTTGTAGCTGTAATTGCTAATTTTGCCAAGAATGTATTTACAGAATGGGAGTTAATCAACTTTTGCCATGATGTCCATAATTACAAAATTTGGGGCAAAAATAATTCTGCTTGTGGAAAGTTAGAAAATAATATTTGTACAAACTCACTTTTATATAATCGTCGTGATGAATATTCACCATATCGTCAGCATTTAAGATTGGCAAGAAGACGGGTAAAGCTAAATGGACGTGAATGTAATATTACTCTTGAATATTTAAAAGCATTGTGGGAAAAGCAGGATGGGAGATGTGTTTATACTGGATGGGAATTAGATAATCTCGAAGCTACAAGTCTTTGGGATAATCATAAATTGCATCCGAAAACAGCAAGTTTAGATAGGATTGATTCAACACTTGGTTATGTTCCGGGGAATGTTCAGTTTGTTAGCGTTATGGCAAATTATGCCAAGCGGGATTTTTGGGAATCGCAGCTTTTGGAATTTTGTAAAGCTGTGTTTGATTTTCGGCTAAAAAATTACAATTACCAATCGTAGGTTGGATTAGACGCACGAGAATAAGTAGTTTAAACGAATTAAACTTATTTGCGCCGTAACCCAACGCTTATATATTATGCAATACGCAACTAATTTTTATAACAAGCTATTAAATACTAACAGCAAGCATTTGTGTTTTTTTCTGCTCAAACTCTTCATTGGAAATAATGCCAGCATTTTTAGCATTTTCCAGTTGCTTTAACTTCTCAGCGAAATTAATTTCATTGTGAAGTACAGCCGCTTTTTTATCAAACTCCTCTTGAGTAATAATTCCTGTCGCTAATGCAGCTTTTAATTGTGACAGTTTACTATCCAACTCAGCATTAGATGACTGTGCAACCAATTCGGCTTTCTTAGTTTCATATTCAGTTTGACTTAAAATACCAGCATCAAGTGCAGATTTGAGTTTCGTTAATTTTTCGTTCAACTGATGATTATTTTTTTGGTCGAGCTTTTGATTTTCTAAATCTCTACGCTTTGCATGATAAGCAACTTCATCAATAAAACCTTGTTCAAACACATCTTGAAGCTTCTTGAGCTTATCTTCAACAGACTCTTGTGCCTTTAAAGTAACGATTTCAGTGTGCGATTTTGCTTTCTCACCAAAAATAATTTTCTGTTCAATAAAATTCCAAATATCTCCTTCAATTTTTTTCGACCATCCAGCAGCTAAACCACTACCGATTATACTGAATCCTCCTGTAAGAACAGCAGCAACACCGCTAGCCGCTAAATTTGCAGCCCATTCTCCGGTTCCCACCTCAACAGAAAAGCTATTTGGCTGCCCCTGAATTAAAATATTAAAGGCTCTCGATGCACCAACAGCTTTTCGCCATGCTTCTGTTTTTTGAGCTTGTACAACCCATGCTCCTTCGGCTTTATTTGACTGTACTTCATATCCTTGCTCTGCAAACCAAGATTGAATATCTTTGCTCAAAATATCCAAATCGCGGTTTTTGTCTTGAAAAGTTTTCTTAGTCATCAGTAGTAGAATAATAGGTTGAGTTGAGAAACGAAACGCGACATTTTCAAGTATTTGTTGGGTTACGCTGTCGCTGCACCCAACCTACAAAGCTACAAAGCTAACGTGAAAACTTAGATCCCCGACTTCTTTAAGAAGTCGGGGATCTAGACACCACGACTTTCTACAAGTAATAAGGGCACAATAATATTGTGCCCCTACGCTTCCATTATCTCAATAAATTACGGCTTTATCTGCCAAACTTTAATTGATTTATCACCACTACCGCTATATAAAGTCTTCCCATCGCTACTAAATGCAAGTCCATAAATTCCACCTCCATGTCCTTTGAGTTGCGTTACTTGTTTTCCTGTTTTCATATCCCGCATCGTAATCACCCAACCCAAACCAGCAGCAATAAATATCCGATTGTCGGGACTAATTGCTAATGTAGAGACACTTTCACCAAGGGAAAAATTGTGAACTAGCTTCCCTGTTTTCAGATTCCAAGCTTTGAAGCTTTTACCATCGGTTTCTTGAAGTGGTGTTGATTGAAAGCTGTCGTCGTATCCACCACTAAGAAGCATTTGTCCATCATTACTAACAGCAAGAGCTATTGGTGCAGATGCTTTGATTTGAGGAGGGAATGGATTTTGGGGACGTGGAGGAAGAAAGCTTTTTACCTGCTTACCTGTTGTCATACTCCAAATGCGGATTCTCCCCCCATTCTCACCACCGCTAAATAGGGTTTTTCCATCGGGACTAATTGCAAGTGCGGTCGTTTCTGCATTTAATGTACGGCTGATTTTTCCGGTTTTCAGGTTGCTAAATTTTATCTTTTTATTACCGCTAGCACTAATTAAAGTTTGCCCATCTGGAGTTAATAAAATTGCATTCACACCCAATTTTTCGGTAATTGTCCGAATTTCTTTTCCGGTTTGAGTATTCCAGAGTTTGATGCTGTTGTCGTAACTAGAACTAATCGTAGTTTGCCCATCTGGGGTAATAACTATTGATTTAATTCTGTCGCTATGTCCGCTTAAGGTGCCCAGTAATGCACCTGTAGTTGGGTTCCAAAGTTTAATGGTTGTATCGTCGCTACCGCTAGCGAGAATTTGACTATTTGCAGAAAGCGTTAATGCACGGACAGGTGCGGTATGTCCCGATAAGGTTAATTTAAACTGTTTTGTTTGTTGAGTATTGGTTGGGGTATTCGCTGTAACTGGTAAGAAAATAGTACTGATAGTGCTAGATAGGCTAAATATAAGTAATGTAAGGGTTTTCAATAAGATGGGTGATTTCATTGGCGATAGTGTTTAGATATATTTTTATCCTTCTATCTAAATAACGCTAAAATTCGGTTTCTAGTTCCGCTTGTCTTCCCATCATTATGTAACAAAACATCAATTTTTGCGTAAATATCAAGCTTGCGATGCCCTTGGCAACCATCTCCATTCGCGTAGCGTCTCCGCAGGAGAATGGTATCGCTTTACAATCCTAGATATCGAGCTATATACTAGGATACAAATATTGACATGAGAATTTCTAAGTATGCCAGATAAACCTAACAAAAATAAGCCTGGTGCGCCTCCTGGAGCCATACGTAATCCTAGCGGGGTAAATCAGCACGAAAATCCTCTTTATGCCCAAGCTATTATTGCGGTACGGCTTTATAAAGAAGATGACGAACATTTACGGCAACTGCAAAAGCAGGTAGGGCAAAAGGGGCTAATTGTGCAGTTTATCCGCGATGCTGTGCGTGAAAAATTGGAGTCTGGTGGGTTGGAGATTTTTAAATTGGACGCAAATACAGCTAGGGAAAAGTCTATAAAATAAGCCGAAACGCCAATCTTCACCATTTGTAACAGCACCATACAATTGTGGTGCTTGCGAATCTGTCCATTGGTCAAGGGCAATTAATTCAACTGCCAATTGTGTAAAACCTCTACTTAAATCGGATTGTTTGGCTTCAGTTACCAATAAAGAATTTGATGATGGAATATAATAATCTAAACTACCTAGAAGTAATTCACTAACATTAATAGGATACTCTATATTCAACTGGTTTCGGGTTTGGTCGCAAACTTCCAATAAAATTGGAGCAATTATTACCTCGCGTTTTGCAGCTTCACTAATTGGGTTAACTCTTAAAAGATTGCGCTGCAAATAACCTGTTAAAAAGTCTAAATAAGTGATTTCGTCTGCATATATTGGTAACTGTAACAATGCACGTTCGTAACTGCATCCTAATTCAGCCAGAATATCCGAAGGGGTATATAACTCAAAATACTTGCTAAATATATAAGTTTGTCCTGGTTGGAGAATACGCGGGCGGGTCATGTGTTATTTTATATTAAAATAACCTTACGAATTGCTAGGTAAATTGTCGGGGTCAATGCCAAGCGATCGCAAATACTCTGCTAACTGTTCAGCACGTTGCTGTTCCTGTGTCGCACGTTGCTGTTCCTGTGTCGCACGTTGTCTTTCCTGTTCAGCTCGCTGTTGTTCCTGTCTGGCAATCTCTTCTGCTGCCAAATAACGATTTCCTTGCTCGTCGTACCAAAATAATA
>CAXTCQ010000453.1:0-4520 GCA_964242965.1 uncultured Calothrix sp.
ATGCAAATAACTGTTGGTCCCCCATTCTTAACCATTAATCACGGCAGCACCTTTATGGTGACTGACTTAAATGGACGAATTAAGCAAGATGAATTTCTCGGTATATTTACAGATGATACGCGCTTTCTAAGTTACTATGACTGCTATGCTGATGGCGACCCCTGGATTCGCTTGCGTTCGACTACAACAGCATATTATGCATCGCGGATTTATCTCAGTAACCCAAAATTAACTACCGAATACGGGATAATTCCCAAAGGTAGTTTGTCGTTGACTCTTAGCAGAACTGTTGACGGAGGTATCCATGAAGACCTCGACTTGACAAATTACGGCTTAGAACGAGTTCAGTTTAACTTAGAAATCGTGCTGCGGTCGGATTTTGCGGATATTACTGAGGTCGAATCGAATAAATTTGTTCGTCGTGGTAGCGTGCAAACAAAATGGGATGAAACAAGCAACGAACTGCATACAACCTATAAAAACAAAGATTTTTCTCGCACTCTAATTTACCAACCGCGTAACTACACATCTCAACCCTGTTATGCTAACGGTCGAATTTCTTTTGAAGTTGTACTCGATCGGGGTGAAAGTTGGCATACCTGCGGAAATTTTATTTTAGTTTTAAACGACCAAGTCCGCGAACCGTTGCATGTTTGTTATGACAGTGCGGTTGATACGGAAGTTAATTCGGAACTCGAACGTTTGCATGGTGAGTGGTTGGAAGCTGCAACCGAGATGACAACAGCGAACGAGGAAGTTTACCGCGTCTATAAACAGTCTGCGACTGACTTGGCTGCATTGAGACTGTACGATGACGACTTGGAACCTGATATGTGGCTACCTGCTGCTGGTGTTCCCAAGTTCGTTGCTGTCTTCGGTCGTGATAGTTTAATCGCTAGCTTGCAGAGTACTACTATTCATTCCGGTTTTGCTCGCGGTGCTTTGAAAAAACTGGGGCAGTTGCAGGCAACTACTTTAGATGATTGGCGCGATGCCCAACCTGGTAAAATTTTACATGAAATTCGGCGCGGGGAATTGGCACATTTTCAGAAAGTGCCGCATACCCCTTATTACGGTACTGCCGATGCTACTATTTTGTATCTAATTACTCTCCATGAAACGTGGAAATGGTTAGGTGATGATGCGCTGCTGCGGGAATACCGCGACGTTGCGTTGCGTTGTTTGGAATGGATTGATAAATATGGCGATTTAGATGGTGATGGTTTTCAAGAGTATAAAACCCGTTCTCAAAATGGGATTGAAAACCAAGGTTGGAAAGATTCGGGGGACGCAATTGTTTACCCTGATGGGAGTCAGGTAAAGGCACCGAAGGCATTGTGCGAACTTCAAGGTTATGTTTTTGATGCTTGGATGCGGATGGCTGAGGTATTTGAGGCTTTGGGGGAGAGCGATCGCGTGAGCGAACTAGGCACAAAAGCGGCAAAATTGCAAGCACGTTTTGAGGAAAGTTTCTGGTGTGAAGATATCGGCTTTTATGCCTTGGCACTCGACCCGGAAAAGAACCAAGTGCGAACTATCGCCTCCAATATTGGACATTGTTTGTGGAGCGGTATTCTTAATCGCAAACGTGCAGCCCGTGTTGTGGAAAAGTTGTTTCAACCAGATATGTTTTCTGGATGGGGGATTCGCACTTTATCGGCTGATAATCCGGCATATAATCCTTTTTCTTATCACCTTGGTTCAATCTGGCCCCACGATAATGGTATCATCACGTTGGGATTAAAACGTTACGGCTTTGCTACAGAAGCGGCTCGTCTTGCCCGCAGCATTTTTGGAGCTGCAAGCTATTTTGCTAGTTATCGTTTGCCAGAAGTATATTCGGGAATTGAGAATATACCTGGAGCTTTTCCAGTTCCCTATATCGAAGCTAACGTTCCCCAAGCATGGGCTGCTGGATCGGTTTTTCACCTTTTACAAGCAATTCTTGGTGTGAGTGCTGATGCTCCGTCGAAGCGTCTTTATGTAAATCCCTGCTTGCCGCACTGGTTGCCTGAGATTACGTTACGGCGTTTGGAAGTTGGTAATTCTCGCGTTGATTTGCGGTTTTGGAGTGAGGGGGATTGTACTCGTTGGGATGCTTCCTCGTCGGGTGATATTGAGGTTCAGGAGAAGGTTTGGGAACCTTGGGATGTTGGGGGGGGAAATGTATGAATCTATCATCGCGCAAAGTCGCAAAGGCGCAAAGGGTGGGAGTTTTATTAATTTAGTAGTGCTTTTTTTGTATATTAAATTTAGAAGGTGAATCGTGTTTATTGATTACATTACGCTAATGCTGATTAATATGGTGGCTGGGTTGTTTTTACTGGCTTACTACCTGTATAAGGGACTGGATAACCCGCATCAGAAACAGTGGATTCCTGGTTTTGGTGTTACGGGTGCGATCGCGCTTGCTACTGGTTTGCACATGGTTTTTACTTGGCCCGTTGTGGGTAGCTTTAATATTGCTTTTGGGGAACCATCTGTTTTATTCGGCATTTTGTTTATTGGTACTGCGATCGCTTTAGCCCAAGGTTGGGAACTTTTTACGTTAGCTATTTATGCGTTTTTTGCGGGTTTAGCTGCGATGGTTATTGGAATTCGCATTATTAATTTGGGGCTAACTAAGCAACCGCTTTTGTCGGGAATCGGATTTATTCTGACTGGTTTGGGTGGAATTTGTGCTGCACCAACCCTGTATTTTAAAACGAAGCAAATACGATTAATTGGTGCAGGTGTTCTGGTCGCTGCTGCTTTAATTTGGGCTTTAACTGGTTATTTGGCTTATTGGAGTCATCTAGAAAGTTTTGGAAAATGGGTTCCGTCTCCGATGCGGTAATTATTCGATGTGGCTTGCCTCCCCGGAAGACTACGGCAGGCTACGTGCAGTGTTCGCGCTTCGCTTAGTTGGGAATGACAGTTTTTTGTTAAAATGCGTAAGTCATAAAAGTTTTTTTGGAAATAAAACTATCTTGAATGAGGCGAATATTATAGTTTTATGTAAGTAACTAATATTATTTTTATGGCGATAAAGAAAGCATGTAAAATTATAGTATGTGCATCTAAAAAATATTAATCAAATGACGCGGTTTGTACACGACGAGTTCGCCAAAGATTATTTAGAAGAATTGCTAAAATCTTATGGTGAGGTGAGCTCATCAGTAAAAGTTTCAGCAGAGATAAAAGAAGTCGATGTTTTATTTATCCCTTCAGCACAGCAAACTTCTAATTTACAAGTACTGGGATTGCTTGGAAGATTTGCCGAACATCCGGCAATATTAGAAGTATTTCGAAATCCTGCTTCTACAGACGAAATTTGTGATTGTATTATAAAAGTATTGGAAGTAAAAGCTGAATTACGACGCGAGGCTAAAGCTAATGACTCCAAATTAGAAGAAGATACAATCCCCAAATTATGGGTACTTACACCAACCATTTCTATAGCTAAATTGTCCGATTTTAACATTTGCCAAAAAGAGGGATGGTTGCCAGGAATATATTTTTTAGGTAATGCCTTACGTTCGGCAATTGTCGCGATACACCAATTGCCGCTTACACCGGAAACTTTGTGGTTAAGATTATTGGGTAGGGGTAGCGTCCAGGAGCGAGCTATTCTTGAATTACAAGCTCTACCATCAAATCAGCCATATCAGCAGGCAACACTCGAACTCGTTTACAACTTGCGCGAGAATTTGAGAATTAATCAACAATTAGAAAAAGACGATAGGAAGTTAATTATGAGATTAGAACCAATTTATCAACGGAACCGCGAACAAGCTAAACTTGAAGGAAGACAAGAAGGAGAACGCCTTGTTGTTGAAAATTTACTACAAGTTCGTTTTGGTAGTTTAAATGACGAATTAAGCGCGATTATTGAACCGATACTAGCTTTGCCGCCATCCGAATTTACTCCTCTGCTTATGCAATTATCTAAAGAAGAGTTAATCGCTCGGTTTACCGGAGAATCTTAATTTTAGTTCAATCGGTTAAGGGGGAAAGGAAAAAGGCTAAATAAAAAAATTTTCTATATTATAGGGGTTTACCTTTCCCCTTCCCCTTTTCTCTTTAACCAACAAGTATTGGTGTAGTTGAAATAATTTCTTAATATCTTGTACTACTTGTTGTAGTGGCATTTGGGTCGCGGTAAGCATGAGGTTGTTCTTTAGGTTTGATAAAACCAGCTAAACCTAATAACCCCAACCAACCTAACCATCCCCAACTTGAACGACGATTTTCTTGGATACCTTCATTTCTTTGAATAGTCGTAGTTGTTGTAGTCGTTGCACCCGGTGTTGTTGTTCCTGTTGTTGTATCCGAAGTCGTTCCACTTCCACCTGTGGTTGTTGTATCAGTTGTTACCCCACCTTCATCAGTTGTTGTACCTGTTGTACCTGTGGTTCCGGTTCCAAAGCCCGAACCTGTTCCTGTTGTGCCCGCTGTACCTGTTGTACCTGTGGTTCCGGTTCCCAAACTCGAACCTGTTCCTGTTGTACCTGTGGTTCCAGTTCCAAAACTCGAACCAG
>CAXTCQ010000454.1:0-4505 GCA_964242965.1 uncultured Calothrix sp.
TCCCCCATTTCTCCCATTTGTCCCATTTCCCCCTTCCCTCTTCATGCATAAAGTTTTTTTCAAAATCCCGCTAGCATGGCAGCAGCTAATGAAGGAAAAAAGCCGTTTGGGTGTTGCACTTGCTGGTATCGCGTTTGCAAATATCTTGATGTTTGCCCAGATGGGATTTGAAGGAGCATTATTTGAAAGCGCTGTTGCACCCCACAAAAGCTTCAATACCGATTTAGTCTTGGTAAGTCGCAATTTTGAAACTATTTATTCAATCAGAAATTTCTCAAAGGACAGACTATATCAAGCACGAGGGTTTTCAGGTGTCGAATCGGTAAGTCCGGTTTATATCGGTTTGGGTAAATGGACTAACCCCGAAACTCATGGATTGCAAACAATTTTGATTTTAGGTACTCAAAGCGCGAATAAAATCTTCAAATCTCCCGAAATTAATAACAATCTCAATCAACTCCAAATCCTCAACCAAATTTTATTCGATAAAGCTGCTTTACCCAAAGTTGGTTACGTTGCAACATTTTTCCGCAAACAATCTAAACCAGAAACCGAAGTTAATGAAATTAAAGTCCGCGTTGGTGGCTATTTTCATTTAGGTAAATCCTTTGCAACCTATGGTAATGTCATTTGCAGTGATTCTACCTTCCTGCGATTTTTTCCTAGCCACCAACCCAACAAAATAGGAGTCGCTTTAATCAAGTTAAGTAGTAATGCGAATATCGAACAAGTTACAAAAAATCTACGATTGAACTTACCTGGTGATATTGTCGTTTTGACTCCAAAGGAATATATAAATCTGGAAAGGACTTATTGGGGTAAAACGACTCCGATTGGATTTATTTTTGGGGTTGGGGTGATTGTCTCATTTCTCGTTGGTAGCATTATTGTTTATCAAATTCTCTACTCTGACATTTCTGCACATCTATCTGAATATGCCATGCTCAAAGCAATTGGTTACACCAATAATTATTTACTCGGTGTTCTCGCTCAAGAAGCATTATTCCTAGCAGTTTTGGGATATATCCCAGGCTTTATTTTAGCTTTAGCATTTTACCAACTTGCTGTCGATGCCACAATGCTACCTATATTTATGACCCCTGAACGCAGTATTAGTGTTTTTGTACTAACTTTGATAATGTGTTTCGTTTCCGGTGCAATTGCCATGCGAAGATTACGCTCAGTCGATCCAGCAGATTTACTTTAAAGAGTTGGGAGTTAGGAGTTAGGATCTCAAAGTTCAAAGTTAAAAAATTTTCAAATCCCTACTTCTTCTAAGATACTAAAGTTGGGTTGCGCGATCGCTTGACTTTCAAGACAGTCGCTACGAACTCCTAACTCTTAACTCCTAACTCCTAACTCCTAACTCCTAACTCTTAACTCCTCTTATTTGCCTCACCATCCACTCGATGAGAATTGGTGGTGCTTGGGAAAATATAATACTCGGATAAACTGCCATTCCCCAATCCGGATGAACTAAGACGCGGCATTCATTTTTTATAATGGGATAATCGAGTAACGCTTGAACAGCAGCGGTATCGTCGTGAGGTATTTGTCCCGGACGCGATAGCAAGGGATAACCACTGCGAGGGTCGATTAGGTCGGTTAAATAACCTCTATCGCGTAAATTAAATGACACATCCAAACCAAATCGCATAAACTGTTCGCGCAACAGTTGTTTTTCTGCCTCAACAACAGCAGTTTTCTCGATAAGTTCGTAACGCGATCGCTGCAATACTATTACAACCCACATCTGAGGTTGATTTTTCCAATCAGGTAATATCCGTTCGAGGTTGGCACAGATATAAAGCGAAGGAGAGTGAATCGAAATCTGAACGGCTTGCCCCTTTTCGCCAACTAAATTAATTGGACAGCCGGCAACAAATGTCGGAACCTTGAAATAGTTCACCTATTTTTATGCTGCTTTTTCAAGAAATACAATTTTATTGTTGTTATAGATGATAACTCTTAATTTTTACTAAATAGCATTTATTTGAACACAAAAATTAAATTTCTATATATTAATTGCGATTTTTTCTTTTTTTAATTAAAACTTTACTTTTTGTTAATATTTCTTAATTCTAACTTTGGTTTGAATTCTTCGAGCGAATCAGAGTAATGGTTCGCTCAAAAATTAAATATATATCTTACTTATGATAGATTACCTGTAAAAGTCGCTTTTAATATTTAGGTCAGGGAGATGCCTGACCAACAATTTTTTATAAATTATTTTATTTATGTTATCCGGACTCGATATTGTTCATATTTAAATAATTATCTCAAAGATGCTTGACAAATAACTTAAATTAAGCAGCACACCCCGATGTGAATAATGTACTGGCATATCAACTTAAGCTGGAGCAAAAGCCCTAGATGGAATTGGCACGAGTTGAGGAGTTGACAAGCAAATCCCCTGCCTATACCAATTACCATCAGCCTCGAAAGCCTCAAATTGAGTTGTCAAAACTGCCCAAGCTTGCTCATTTAACCCAGCAGAGTAAGTCCAAGTAAATTGCCTATCCATTGTTAAGCGTTGTTCGAGTTCCGCTAAATCTTCAGGTAGCCAAAATCGAGTCATTACCCTTTGAGTCGCAATCTCAGGGGAGGTTTGCAACATATCAGCCATTGGCTGGTTAACGATGATTTGCTTACGGTCATCTTGCCTAACGATACTAATCGGACGGTCGTTTTCAGCAGCTGCGGACATGCGGCGCAATAGTTCGACTGGTAATTCCAACTGGCTGCAAAAAACTGTGCCCCCGGTACGCAAAATACGTTCGGCGGTTTCCGAAGGATTTGGTATGCCGTCCGATGCCATCCAGCCAAAAAACTCGATGGGATTTTTACAACCTTTCCATTTAATTCGGACTTTTCCGTTAAGTTTTGCTGCGGTTTCGCTGAAAGCATCTCCGTAGCTTTGGGCAAGGTGAGTAGCATCTCGCTTGGTTGGGGCAAGGATGGAAACTCCCTCGTGGGACAATTTGTAGTTCCAACCTGGTAGGTTCAGGGTTTTATAAATACTCGCACTCACCTTTTTTTATACCTCCAGCTTATTTATATACTTTTACACTCATTGAATCCCTATCCACGGAAATTTTCAAAGTTTCTTGCCAAATCATTTTTCTTTCTTCTTCGGAGAGTCCTAAAGCGGATGTGATAATAGCGAAGTCTCCTGGTGTTGGGAGAACCTCACCTTTCGCCAGCGCTTGCAAGTTTTTTACTCCACAACGCTTCAGTTTTGCCATGTTGGCTCGAATCAAGTCAGCGATTGTTCTGGGAGGAGTTGGTTCGCCAATAAAGGTGTTACAACTGGTTCTCTTAGCTACCCATTCATAGAGCATTTCTTCCAGTGCGTCGCTTTGGGATAACCCTTCACGAGCGCAAATGCTCTTGAACTCGCGTGCCAAGTCCGTCGGAACGTAGCCGCTGACTTGCTTGTATTCTTCTGAACGCCTTCTATCGGTCATAGGTTCGACTGTGTTAATCTAACGCTTACTTTTATTTTCTCTCATGACAACAAATGTACAGGACATTTTATGCCACAATTTTTAAATGACATATTGACATAAAAAAATGACAAGCGCTAGTATAAGCATGTGGAGTAATAAGCCGCCGAAGAAAAAGTAAGGTAGGACACCCTCATAAGCTAGCTCTCACTCTGACAGCTAGTATATGAACTCAATTTAGGGATTCGAGTGTTTTGTTCTCTTGTTTATACAGTATATATGCTATTACTTACTTACGCAATACCTGTTAAGTTAATTACCTAAATTTATGCCAAACATGAAGTTATGGTGAAGAAATACGGAGTTATACTGATTCCAAAAAATCTCCAAAAAACTCCTATCTATCAGCCGAGCAACTCTTATTAGCATCATTTAGACAAAGTGAAGAAGCAATTTATCGCTTGTTACCAATCGCACCAGGGAAAAGTCAGTTTGATCTGTTCTAGTTTGAACCGAGACATACAAAAGTAACAAGCTGCAACTAAGCATTATCTAGGATTTGAAGTAAATCTGACGGGGCGACCCAACAAAAGTATGACTAAATTAACCTTCAGCCAATTCGTTCACCCTTCATCAAAATTTCCTAACATTGTCAACCTCAACGGCACTGATGAGCCGATGTTAGATTTGTACACAATGGCAGGGCTGATTCTTTACACGGCCTGTGCCAACAACAACGCCAAAGCTAGGGAGAATGCGCTGTTAACATCAGCTAAAAATGCGCGGATGGCGGATGTACATCAGTTGTTTGAACAATGCAAGAAGGGAGAGCAAGCAGCAATTTTAAAAATGATTACTCTTATTGTTTCGGGAATGGAAACAAGGGTAGAAAAGCTTGAACCCGTGTAATTGCACGGTTTGAGGATGGATCAAAGAGCATAGGTTTTATTGAGTAGAGGCATTTTGAAGAGTGTCTCTATTTTTTTTGTAGTGTTGAGGTGGGGGGTTTTGGGTGTTTGTGTTGGGGGGCAGGTTTAGGAGTATTGGCGTTACTAGTTG
>CAXTCQ010000455.1:0-4437 GCA_964242965.1 uncultured Calothrix sp.
GAAGCTCCTTAAACTAAAGGACATAGAGGAACGCCGATTTATTAAGATTTCTCATAACCATTGAGTATATTAATAAACCCGCCCGTACAGACTTATAAGTTAAGAGTTATGAATATTTTTTAATTTTTTCCCAACTCTACACTTTATTTTCTACACCCTACACCCTACACCCCACTACGCCACATCGCACCCCTACGGGGAAGCAAGCTACAACTGGGGGAACCCCCGCACGCGAGGGCTCCCCTACTCCCTCATTTAATTATTTCAATTTTGCGCTTTTTGCAAGGGAATTGTTGACCGAGGCACAAATTAAATTTAATTATCTGTATCTATTGTGTATTTTTACTCTTGGTTTAAACTCTTAATGTCTTCTTTAGGGGAGAACCCAGAATCTCGGACTACCCTAAAAATGAAAGGAACTGCAATTAGCCAATTAAGATTATGACATTGCAAAGCTTTGGTGTGATTGGTTTAGCTGTAATGGGCGAAAATATTGCCCTTAACGTCGAACGTAACGGCTTCCCAATTGCGGTTTACAACCGTTCGAGAGAAAAAACAGATGCCTTCATGGCGAAACGCGCTACAGGACGAAACGTCAAAGCGGCATTTGATCTCAAAGATTTTGTTGCTGCGCTGGAACGTCCTCGCAGAATCTTGGTGATGGTACAAGCTGGTAAGCCAGTTGATGCCGTAATTGAGCAACTCAAGCCGATATTGGATGAAGGCGATATTATTATCGATGGTGGTAACTCGTGGTTTGAAGATACCGACCGTCGCACGCGGGAATTAGAACCCGCTGGTTTCCGTTATATCGGTATGGGCGTTAGCGGTGGTGAAGAAGGTGCGCTCAATGGTCCCTCGTTGATGCCTGGTGGTACAAATAGCTCGTATGAGTTTCTGTCACCCATTTTTACCAAAGTTGCCGCTCAAGTCGATGATGGTCCTTGTGTAACCTACATTGGTCCCGGTGGTTCGGGTCACTATGTGAAAATGGTTCACAACGGGATTGAGTATGGCGATATGCAGCTAATCGCTGAAGCATACGACTTGCTCAAAAACGTTGCCGGACTCGACAACACTCAGCTACACCAAGTGTTTAGCGAGTGGAACACCACCGACGAGCTAAATTCGTTTTTGATTGAGATTACGGCGAATATTTTCCCCTATATCGACCCCGACACCAAAAAGCCTTTGGTTGAGTTGATTGTGGATGCTGCCGGACAAAAGGGTACAGGACGCTGGACTGTGCAAACTGCGTTGGAATTGGGTGTAGCAATTCCGACAATTATTGCTGCGGTAAATTCGCGGATTTTGTCTTCGATTCGTGACGAACGGATTGCTGCATCGAAGCAGTTAACTGGCCCTTCGAGTAAGTTTGACGGAGATACCAAAGCTTTTATCAATAAAGTCCGCGATGCGCTTTATTGCTCGAAGATTTGTTCTTACGCTCAAGGGATGGCATTATTGGGTACAGCTTCCACTACCTACAACTGGAATTTGGCATTGGGCGAATTGGCGCGAATTTGGAAAGGTGGCTGTATTATTCGTGCTGGTTTCTTGAATAAAATTAAGCACGCATATGATGAAAATGGGTCTTTGGCTAACTTGCTTTTAGCACCTGAATTTAAGCAAACCATCCTCGACCGACAAACTGCTTGGCGCGAAGTTGTGATGACTGCGGCACAATTGGGTATACCCGTTCCCGCGTTTAGTGCATCGTTAGATTACTTCGATAGTTACCGACGCGATCGCTTGCCGCAAAACCTCACTCAAGCGCAACGCGATTACTTCGGGGCACACACCTACAAGCGCATCGACAAGGAAGGTGTTTTCCATACTGAGTGGGTGCCTATTACTGAAGCGAAGAAGTAAGTAGTTTGTCATTTATCAAAAGTTTTTAGTCATGGGGCTAATCGCTTTTGATTAATGGCTTTGTTGGAAATTACATAGCTTTTCTCAATTGTATTGAGCGTAGAGACGTTACATGTAGCGTCTCTACAATTGTTTGTTGGTTTTTTATTTCTGTTTCGTGGGGTGGGTTTTTCGGTTGGGGTGGAGCGGGTTTATCAATATCTTTTGTTAACTATATAGTATGTCTGTGAACCCGCCCCTACGGATTATTCTCTAAAAATTTCTTTCGCATTTCTTCTAATTCTTCGTCGATTTTACTTTTGCTTGCGGGGGGATTATTTGTTGGCTGTGGCGACGGTGAATTAATTTTCTTTTTGGGTTTGCTACCGCTGGTAAACATTGTTTTGATTTCTTCTAATTCGGTGTCGATTTGACTGTTGGTTGTTGGTTGGTTGTGAATGGATAGTGGTTGGTTGTTAGGTTGATTATTGTTGATTGGTGGTTGGTTGTTGGTGGTTGGTGTTTTAATAATCGGTGGCAACCATTCATTTAAATCTTGTAAAACTTCTTCAACTACTTGATAACGACGTGCGGGAATAGTTTCGAGCATTTTGTCAAGTATTTGCCCTAATTCTTTGCTAATGGGAGTTTTTAAAAAATTACGCCATATCCAAACATTATTATGGATGTCGTGTAAATCAAAGGGTGATTTCCCGGTTAGTAAATGGATGCATGTTACACCCAAACTATAAATATCGCTGGCAAATAATGCTTTACCGCGAATTTGTTCGGGGGCAACGTATTCAGGACTGCCAATACTCGTACCTGTTTTATTAATATCGGCATTTGTAGCGACTTTTGACGCACCAAAGTCTACTAATACTAAATTACCGGGATTCCTTTCACTTATTACTGTGGAACGTCCGGCAAGTCCCCGACGGCGGATGATATTTTCGGGTTTGATGTCGCGGTGAATAACGTTTTGGCTGTGGCAAAATTGCAGTACTGGCAATAAATCGTTGAGAAGGTGGCGAATTTGGGTTTCGCTGTAAGTGCCAGTATGTGTTAGTTCCTGCGCTAAATTATACCCGTCTATAAATTCTTGAACGAGATATTGTCTGTCTTCCTGGGTAAAATATGCCAGTAAATCGGGAATTTGGGGGTGTTTGCCTAATTCATCCAAGCGCATTGCTTCTTGGTTGAACAATTCCACCGCTTTTTGTACCGTGCTAGTTCCTTGCGCTTGTGGGTAGAATTGCTTAATCACGCAGTGCGGTTTTGAGGGTTTATCCTCATCGATAGCTACAAAGGTTCTACCAAAACCACCTTGTCCAATGGGTTTGATTGCACGATACCTATCTTTGAGAAGCAACTTGGAACCACACGATAAGCAAAATTTGCCATCGTTGGTGTTTTGAGGATTAGGACAGCGGGGATTTAGGCAATAACTCATGAATGGTAGCGATAAACCTGCGGTTCGAGGGAGCGCGATGCTCCTCACGGAACCGAATCAGAGCGATCGCACTTTCTTCTATTTTGCCTTAGTTACCCGACTTGGTACAGGTTAATGCGATACCTCAGTATCGAGTGATTTTTTGACTAAGTGATATTTAAGTTATGCGATGATTAATTTGTTCGTGTCTAAATGCTTTAATTACTGAGCCTTCGGCAATAAAGGCTACACAGGGACGTAAGTTACCGAATGCAAAAATTACTTGGTCTTGATATCCTTGGTCGTTTTCACATACCCATAAGGTCATGAGCTTTTTACCAAGCAAATTCTGACACCAAAATGGAGTCTCAGCAGAAACAGCAACATTACTTTCTTGCGTAATTTCTATCTCATCAGTATCAATAATTGGTAATAATGTCAGTGCTGTATTTCCAAAAAAAAGCTGAACTTTATCGCAGCAGAGTTCATTACCTGCAAATTCTTTATCTTCAAAAATTGATACTGCCGTCAATGTTTGTCCTATCGGGAAATCATTGATTGCCATATTTTTCACGCTTTCTAGCTTGTTTTAAGATTTTAATCTTTATTTTGATGGGTTCAAAGAATCCGGGTTTCGTAAAGTTACCCGGATTCTAGCCCTTTCGGTAAGGTCAAAATCAATGAAATAAACTATTAGTAGTTCATGTCCGACGTTCTGATGGGTTGTAGGTTGGGTGTAGCGTAAGCGAAACCCAACATTTGATAGTTGGGTTCCACTTCGTTCCACCCAACCTACAAAGGCAGCAACCCACCTGGTGTAAGTTGAACATCTTGCTGCTCATCTGCTCATCCATTGAATTCAAATTAATTTATCTGACAGCAAAGATTTTACACCAGATATTGCGGCTTTAATCTTAGTAATTATCAATAAATATCTTCTTCTGGGTCGTTCCACTCTTTAAATCCTGTTTCTGCCAACTGCATTATTGAAACTGTCTCCAGTTTTTCTTCTATAGCTGTTATTAACGAAATTAGTTCTTCTGGTGGTAGTTGAAGAACTAGGTTTTTAATATTTTCTATATTCATCGTTGTCATAAATATATAATCCTCTACTTAGTGGATTTTAGATGTTAAAGATTATCAAGTAATGGGGT
>CAXTCQ010000456.1:0-4414 GCA_964242965.1 uncultured Calothrix sp.
GAAAAGGGGCTACTTCTAGTCTATACCCTAACCGCCTTGGCGGTTGCTATATCTCGAAATAGTTAATTAAGGAGGATATTCAAATAACTATTTTTCGCTTATGTTTAAACAAATTTGCCAAAAACTATTCAAAAATCCTTTAAAAAACTCTCGAAAACCCATCCGTCGCACTCCCACATTACTGCAAATGGAAGCAGTAGAATGCGGTGCAGCATCGCTAGGGATGGTTTTAGGCTATCACGGTCGTATTGTTCCCCTAGCAGAACTGCGTCAAGCTTGCGGGATTTCGCGGGATGGTAGTAAAGCATCAAATGTACTCAGTGCCGCACGTAGTTACAACTTACAAGCAAAAGGGTTTAAAATTGATTTAGATGGACTGCAACAACTCGCATGTCCTTATATTGTCTTTTGGAATTTTAATCACTTTTTAGTAGTCGAAGGATTTACTAAAAATCAAGTTTTTATCAATGACCCCGCTACGGGAAGACGCACGGTTTCATTATCAGAATTTAGCGAAGCCTTTACTGGAGTTGTTTTAGTATTTGAACGCAGTGAAAACTTTAAAAAAGGTGGACGCAAACCAAGTTTATTTTTAGCGCTGTGGGATAGATTACAAGGTAGCGGTTGGTCGCTGCTTTACTGCGTTTTAGCTGGTTTTTTACTGGTATTACCTGGCTTGGCGATGCCGACATTCTCCCAAGTATTCGTAGACCAAATACTGATTCAAGGACGCGAAGATTGGTTGCGTCCGTTAATATTTGGCATGTTATTTACAGCCGCAATCACTGGATTGTTAACGCGATTGCAATTACAGCTATTGCGACGGATGAAAATCAAATTATCAATGAGCATGTCGAGTAAATTCCTCTGGCATCTTCTCCATCTCCCCGTGAGTTTCTACGACCAACGTTTTGCTGGAGAAATTAGCAGTCGGATTCAATTAAATGACCGACTTGCCAGTTTATTATCGGGTAAATTGGCAACAACGGTAATATCGGCAGTGATGGTAATATTCTACGCAGTTGTGATGTGGCAATACGAGCGCGTGTTAACACTGATAGGTATTGCTTTCGTGGTTGTGAATTTAGTCGCGTTGCAGTGGGTGTCGCGGTTGCGGGTCGATACGAATATCCGGATGATGCAAGAACAAGGGAAAGTTAGTGGAGTTGCGATCGCCGGACTCCAAAGCATGGAAACCCTCAAAGCTTCGGGTTTAGAGTCTGACTTTTTTACACGTTGGGCTGGATATTACGCGAAAGCAATCAATGTTCGCCAAGATATGGATAATTTAAACCAAAAATTGGGAGCTTTACCTGCATTTTTAACGGGTGTAACATCGATGCTACTGATTGTCGTGGGTGGTTTGCGCGTCATGGATAGCGGGGGTACATTCACGATTGGGATGTTAGTCGCATTTCAATCATTGATGCAGCAGTTTATGCAACCTGTGAATCAATTAATTAGTTTAGGTGGTGATTTGCAAGAATTGGAAGGAAGTTTGAGTCGGTTAGATGACGTTTTGCAAAATCCAACAGAGGAAGAGGGGAAAAGGGGAAAGGGTAAAGGGGAAGGGGAAGAGGGTAAGGGAAAGAGAGCAAGGGGATTTAATACTCCTAACTCATCACTCCTAACTCCTAACTCTACTCCCCCCAAACTCGAAGGATATCTAGAATTAAGGGAAATTACTTTTGGTTATAACCGTACTGCTGCACCTTTAATTGAAAACTTTAGTTTATCGCTACAACCGGGACAGCGTGTAGCTTTAGTAGGTGGTAGCGGTTCGGGTAAATCTACTGTTGCTAAACTTGTTTCTGGTTTATACCAACCTTGGGCGGGCGAAATATACTTCGACGGACAGCCACGAAATGATTTACCACGTCAGGTTTTAATCAATTCGATTGCGACAATCGAACAGGAAATTATGCTATTTGCTGGTAGCGTCCGCGACAACCTAACCCTATGGGATACAACGATACCCGATAGTAACTTAATCCAAGCTTGCCGAGATGCCGCAATATTAGAGATAGTGCGATCGCTTCGGGGTGGTTTCAATGCAGATTTACTCGAAGGTGCAATAAATCTTAGCGGTGGACAGCGGCAACGGTTGGAAATTGCCCGTGCTTTGGTGAATAATCCCTCGATTTTGCTCATGGATGAAGCCACAAGTGCGCTAGATGCGGAAACCGAGAAAACGATCGACCAAAATCTCAGGTTGCGTGGCTGTACTTGTTTGATTGTCGCGCATCGCTTGAGTACGATTCGTGATTGCGACGAAATTATTGTTATGAGTCGCGGTAAAGTTGTGCAACGCGGTACGCATGACGAATTGAGCCAAGTTGAAGGGCATTATTTAGAGTTGATAAAAAGCGATGGAAGTTAATTTACAATTTGTAAACAATGTTTTATGCCTTTAACAGTCGAAATATACTTGAAATGAAGTAACCAAAAAAATATTACATATGCTAGAAACTCAAATCCGCCTCACTGAGAAAATAGAAAATGCACTTGACGAAATTTCTCAGCGTACTGGTAAACCTGTAAGAGAATTGATTTATGAAGCAATAGAAATATTTGTTAGTGAGAATCAACAAACAGATCGTCGCGCTTTAATGCAAAAAGCACGAGGTATTTGGGCAGATAGGGAAGATTTTAAGAGTATTGAAAGTATCAGGAAAGAATGGAATCGTTTTTGATGCAATATAGTTAAATTTTATGCCTAGAAGATTGCTAATTGATACCGACGTTTTAATTGACTATCTGCGTGGACAACCTCAATCGGTCGAATATCTAGAAAATTTAAGTGAATTGCTATTAGTTTCTGCAATTATAATAGCGGAACTTTATGGAGGAGTGCGTGAAGGAAAAGAACGAAAAGCATTAGATGAATTTGTACGTGTATTTGAAGTTGTACCTATAAATGATGAAATTGCTGTCAAGGGTGGATTGTATCGACGCGATTATTTTAAAAGTCATAATGTCGGGTTAGCAGATGCCATTATCGCAGCTACATCTGATAGTAAAAATGCATCTTTGGTAACTTTAAATCAAAAACATTTTCCAATGTTTAAAAATGTAATTGTACCTTATCAAAAAAGTTGAAAGCATAAATTATCTACGAAATACGATTTTCGTAAAGATACAATGAGGCTTAAATCGTTTGCAAGTTTGATGTCATAACAAATTTTGAGATTTTAGATTCAGCGGTAAACTTTGCCCTATCTCGTCCCCAGGCAAAGCCTAGTGACCCCTACGACTGCCCGAAAATTTAAACGAAAAATCATCTCTATACTTAAACCTCTCGCAAAAGATGTAGAGACGCGAAATTTCGCGTCTCTATTTCACGTCTATACAAACAAAAAAGTAAATACATTCCTAAAGTCAGACTATTCCGCATTTTTAGCTTGACCGCAGATAGACGATTTTTATATAAAAATTTATTAACATCCTAATTGTACGTTGATTAGGGCTGGTAAAAAACATCACCTGACTCTAATTGCCGCCGTACAATGTCGTAAATTTAACAACCATTTATCACTATGCGTTGGCAATTAGGTCGTCGGAGCGAGAATGTTGAAGATAGGAGAGGTCGAGGCGTTTCTGCACCCGTAGTCGGTGGTGGTATTGGGGCTGTGGTTCTATCGCTTATAGTTGCGCTTTTAGGTGGTGACCCCAGCGTAATTTGGCAACAAAGTGATAATCAAAGCAATTCTCCTGTCAACCAACCTCGGACAGCAAATTCTTCAGCCCAAGACCAAATGGCTGATTTTGTGTCGGTTGTACTAGCCGATACCGAAGATACCTGGAGCCAATATTTTCGCGCCAATGGTTCGACTTACGTCGAGCCGAAATTAGTCCTTTATACAGATGCAGTCCGGTCAGCTTGTGGTTACGCACGTTCCGCAGTCGGTCCGTTTTATTGTCCGGCAGACCAAAAAGTTTATATCGACTTGAGTTTTTACCGCGATTTGAAGAATAAGTTTCAAGCACCCGGAGATTTTGCACAAGCATATGTGATTGCTCATGAAGTTGGGCATCACGTTCAAAATTTGCTTGGTATTTCCGATAAAGTTCGAGCATTACAGAGTCGAGCAGATAAAGTCGAAGCAAATCAGCTTTCTGTACGGTTAGAATTGCAAGCAGATTGTTTCGCAGGAGTTTGGGCAAATCAGGCTCAAAGGTCGCGGCAAGTTCTTGAGTCCGGGGATATTGAAGAAGCGCTGAATGCAGCTAGCAGCATTGGAGATGACCGTTTACAAGAGCAATCCAAAGGCTATGTCGTACCTGAATCGTTTACGCATGGCAGTTCAGCACAACGAGTGCGTTGGTTTAAACAAGGTCTTCAAACTGGCGACCCCAAGCTTTGTAATACCTTTGCTTCTTCAAATCCTTAAAATAGCGATCGCACGAGCGAAAA
>CAXTCQ010000457.1:0-4342 GCA_964242965.1 uncultured Calothrix sp.
CTTATGCTTGTTGATGTGAATCCGAGTCATCGCTTTTCGTAATCGAGTTTTCCAGGAGCCTTCCGGACCTCTTGTCCCATCTTTAATTTCGGGCATTCCATCGAACAGAGAAATTTGCCAAAAGCGACCGACTTTGACTGCACCAAAAATACGTCCTTCCAAAAGTAGTTGTCGAATCCTCGAACTACATACATCAAGCAAAAAAGCAGCTGCACTAGTACTGACAAACATAAAACTCTAACGTTAGAGTAATTTTCTTTAAAACTCTATCATTTTTCTCGCTTCGAGGAAAATACAGGATGCTTGGAACTTGGAAAAATTTTAATTTCGAAAAATGATATCTCTAGAATTTGCTACGTAGAAAGTATCGCTAAATACGATACCGAATTAACTATTTTTTGTGACCAGATGCTTATTGAGTTCTTGTATTACGAATTCGGAGATACAAAGAAAGTCAAGCACTACCAACTTCGGAAATTGAGCAACACCAGTATTGAATGATGTTTTCTGAACATCGGGCAATGATATACAATTTATCCACAACTCGCGCTTATGCTACTGTATTTCCTCCCCAAGCGCGATAAGATTCTAAAACATATAGTCGTATTTTAAAGGTCTGATGGCAGAAACATTATTCTTCAACGCTCTGCGGGAAGCCATTGATGAGGAAATGGCGCGTGATACTACAGTACTAGTTATGGGGGAAGATGTAGGTCACTATGGTGGTTCCTATAAAGTTACGAAAGACCTCTACAAAAAGTATGGCGAACTCCGCGTTTTAGATACTCCCATTGCCGAAAACAGTTTTACTGGCATGGCAGTAGGTGCAGCGATGACTGGGTTAAGACCAATTATCGAAGGGATGAATATGGGGTTTTTGCTCTTAGCATTCAACCAGATTTCTAACAATGCGGGAATGTTACGCTATACTTCCGGGGGTAATTTCAAAATTCCGATGGTAATTCGCGGACCTGGTGGTGTCGGTAGGCAGTTGGGTGCAGAACATTCGCAGCGTCTCGAAGCTTACTTCCAAGCGGTTCCGGGTTTGAAGATTGTCGCTTGTTCGACTCCTTACAATGCCAAAGGTCTTTTAAAAGCTGCCATCCGTGACAATAACCCGGTGTTGTTCTTTGAACACGTTTTACTTTACAACCTCAAAGAAGACCTGCCAGAAGAAGAATATGTGCTGTCGCTTAACAAAGCTGAAGTTGTCCGTCCCGGTAAAGATGTGACAATTTTAACTTATTCCCGGATGCGACATCATGTCATGCAGGCGATGAAAAGTATAGAGAAGAAAGGTTTTGACCCCGAAGTCATTGATTTGATTTCGCTCAAACCCTTAGATTTTGATACCATTGGTGCATCGATACGTAAAACCCACCGCGTCATTATTGTTGAAGAATGTATGCGAACCGGAGGAATTGGTGCAGAATTATCGGCTTCGATCAGCGATCGCCTATTCGATGAATTAGATGCACCCGTGTTGCGGTTATCTTCGCAGGATATCCCTACACCATATAACGGAGCGATGGAACGGTTAACGATTGTCCAACCCGAACAAATCGTCGAAGCAGTAGAAAAAATGATGACGTTACGAGTTTAGATAGTCCACCATGTAGAGACGCGAAATTTCGCGTCTCTGTTAGATATTAGGGGTTGTCAGGCAATAAACTTGTATATTAACCACTATCAACAACTGACGATTCACAAATTACAACCCGGACACGCTCTAAAAAACTACGCTCCAACAAAAAATTCGTCAGAATCATCACTCATCACAGAGGATTTATAACTCAAAACTCATTAAAAGAGCGTTATTATAGCGTTTGTCACACGCACAAAAGTGGTATGCAAAGACAGCGATCGCTATTAGCTCTAATTATTGTGATGGTAATCGCCGCAATAGCGGTGATTGCTACTCCTGGATTACGTGTACCTCTCGGTTTAGACTTACAGGGAGGTTCGCAACTGACAATTCAAGTCAAACCGACACCGGAAATTCCCAAAATTTCCGAACGCGAATTGGATGCAGTTTTACAAGTTGTTGACAATCGCATAAACGGTTTAGGAGTATCCGAACCCGTAGTTCAAAAAGTCGGTACTGACAAAATTCTCGTTCAGTTACCTGGTGTCAAAGACCCCGAACAAGCCGAACGAGTTTTGGGTGGAACCGCACAATTAGAATTCCGCAAGCAAAAAGCAGGTACGGAAACCCAATTTTTTACCTATATAACTTCGCGTAACGAACTTAAAGCAAAGCTTGAAGCTTTACGCAAAAGTAACGATAGCGCTGCCATTGCGAAAAATCAAGAAGATTTACAAAAAAACAACCAAGCGATCGCCGAATTATTTGAAAGCACTAACCCACCCCTCGGCGGAAAATTCCTTAAAGATGCTCAAGGTAGCCCAACAAACAGCAGTAATTGGGATGTCGCTATTCGCTTCGACCAACAAGGTGGCAATTTATTCGCTCAAATAACCAAAGAACTCGCAGGTACTGGACGCGCTATTGGTATATTTCTCGATAATGCTATAATTAGCTATCCTAGTGTTGGACCCGAACATGCCGCAACCGGGATTACTGGTGGTTCGGCAGTAATTACAGGTAACTTTACCGCACAGGAAGCCAATGGTTTAGGCGTGCAGTTACGTGGTGGTGCTTTACCTGTACCCGTAGCTATCGTCGAAAACCGCACAATTGGCGCAAGTTTAGGTAAAGATAGTATTCAAAGCAGTATTTATGCTGGTATCGGCGGTCTAACTTTCGTGCTTATTTTTATGGTGGCGTATTATAGATTACCAGGTGCGGTCGCAGATGTCGCCTTGATAATTTATGCATTACTCTCCTGGGCTGCCTTTGGGTTGTTGCAGGTGACAATAACCTTACCGGGTATTGCTGGATTTGTTCTCAGTATTGGCATGGCAGTGGATGCCAACGTTTTAATCTTTGAACGCACCAAAGAGGAATTACTCGCAGGTAAAACGCTATTTCGTTCGGTTGAGTCGGGTTTTTACCGAGCTTTTTCGAGCATTTTAGATGGCAACGTCACCACATGGATTGCTTGCTTCTTTCTATTTATTTTCGGGTCTGGTTTGATAAAAGGTTTCGCTGTAACTTTGAGTATCGGGGTACTAATTAGTATGTTTACGGCTGTTACCTGTACCCGCACCTTCATGTTTTTGGCAATTTCAGTACCAGCACTCAAAAAGAGCGAATATTATTGTCCCGAATTGAAAACAGCCAAAAAAGTGGGGGTAGCCAAATGAAACTAGCTGTAAACAAAAAGCGATCGCTTTGGTGGAGTATTTCTTCAGGCATCATTATTGCTGGCTTCATTTCGATGGCGATTTCCTGGGCAAACCCGCAAATCAAAGCTCCATTGCGTCCCGGTTTAGATTTTATCGGGGGTACGCGGTTGCAGTTGGAAAGAGACTGCACTAAAGCTGGAAACTGTGACCAACCGCTTGATATTAACGTTGTCCGCGACATTGCTAGAGAACAAGGACTCGGTGACAGCAGCATCCAACTTGTCACCGATAAAGATACTCAGAAAGAAAACGGTATATCAATTCGTTCTAAAGACCTTAGCGTTGACCAGAGAACTAAATTAATTAACGCACTATCGGAAAAAGTTGGTGCTTTTGACCCGCAAAAAAACCAAATCGATACCGTTGGACCAACTTTAGGAAAAGAACTATTTCAATCAGGGATGTTAGCCTTGTTCCTTTCTTTAGCTGGTATTCTTGTTTATTTAAGATTTCGCTTCCGGTTGGACTACGCCGTATTTGCTATCGTTGCCCTATTTCACGATGTCATAATTACAATCGGGGTTTTCTCAATGTTGGGTTTAAGTCCTTTGCGTACCGAAGTCGATAGTTTATTCGTTGTCGCTTTGTTGACAATTGTCGGTTTTTCTGTTAACGACACGGTGGTAATTTACGACCGCATCCGCGAGACAGCGCAAATTAGCCCCAACCGTCCAATAGCGGATATCGTCGATGATGCAGTTGACCAAACCTTAGCACGTTCGATTAATACGACACTGACGACATTGCTTACATTGTTTGCCATTTTCATATTTGGTGGCGAAACCCTGAAAAACTTTTCGCTAGCTCTAATTGTTGGCTTTGCAATGGGTGCCTATTCGAGTATTTTTATCGCCAGTACTTTGTTAACATGGTGGCGACAACGTAGCGAACAAGCGTAATCCTCTCAGAAGTACGGAATCTGTTGTTAGCCAGTAATTATTGGTCTGTGGTTAGTAGTCAGTAGTCAGTGGTCAGTGGTTATTCCTAACTCCTAACTCCTAACTCCTAACTCCTAACTCCTAACTCCTAACTC
>CAXTCQ010000458.1:0-4340 GCA_964242965.1 uncultured Calothrix sp.
CTTTCCCCCCTTCTCCCTCTCCCCCTACTCCCTACTCCTTCAAATTACACCTGTTTGCGATTCGACTTCTATCAAATCAAAACGGTAATTTTCGATTACGGGATTTGCGAGCATTTGGTCGCAAATCTGATTTAAATCTTCGCGTGCGGATTTTTCATTGGGTCTGGTGATATTTAACTCAATGTATTTACCAATTCGACAGGAATCAACATTGTTGTATCCCAACTGCTTTAGCCCCGATTGTACTGCTGTACCTGCTGGGTCTAATACCGAAGGGCGAAGGGTTACAAAAATTTTGGCTTGGTACTTTCTTAACACAGGTTTTTTTTAATGCTGCGATCGCTATACTATATCTTTCTGCTGTCGCACGGCGACAATAAAATTACACAGTTATTCGAGTTAAGCTAGAACTTAATTACTACTAACGTTTGAACGATATTGGCACGCGAAAAAAAGAGTCTATGAAAGCTGTAAGAACCCGCAGTCAGGAGCGGATTTTAAACCTGCTCAAAACCCTCAAACAAGGCACTTCCGCTCAGGATATTTACGTAGAGTTACGTAACCGCAGTCAGAGTATGGGTTTAGCCACTGTTTACCGCTCGCTCGATGCTTTAAAACTCGAAGGGTTGGTACAAGTGCGAACCCTTGCAAATGGTGAAGCGCTCTACAGCTTGGCACAGCAAGATAAGCACCACCTTACTTGCTTGCAATGCGGTACTTCAATACCCGTTAATCAATGTCCAGCACACGAACTCGAAGAACAATTGCAAGTCGCGCATAAGTTCAAGATTTTTTACCACACCCTTGAGTTTTTTGGGTTGTGTACTCAGTGCCAAATAGCACAAACTGCTGTCGCAGCCGGAGAATAAGCAGCAGAAAGGTGCAGAAAAGAGGTGTAGAAGAATATATTATTTGTCTTCCCCAACTCAATAAAGATTTCTGTCCCATCTCCAATAAAGGATTTTCTGCACTATAGCGCGGCTTAAACATTGTTATCTACCAGTTCGGATTTTACTCAGGACTCAGAACTCGGAACTCATTTTCAGGACTCGGAACTCGGAACTCAGGATTATCGCACTGGTTAAAAAATCTTAAAAAATTCCGCCCTGGTGCATCAGCACAAGGCGGTAAAATTCATTAAAAATTTAATAAAAGTTACTTAATATATTGAAACAAAATTTTTTTGATTTTGAACGTAAATTTAATTTCGGATTCCAGCAAATTAATTAATGGTAAAGACGCGATATGGAGACGCGATATATCGCGTCTCTACATTATTGTTTCTGGCTGGGTAACAAGCCATTGGTGTCAGCCGAAACGTCTCCAGCAATCGAGCGTATACCTTCTAATGTCGCGGGAATTGTACGCGGGTCCATAAACATAACTTTGCTGCTGCCGCAATGCGCCAATAGTCGCACCCATATCAAGATAACCCAGCGCTAGCAACACTTCTAAAGCTTGCTGCGCGTCGGGGTTGGTCTGAATTTTTTGGGCGATAATATCTGCCGATTCGACAACTGCTTGTGCTTTGAGTACCTGTTGTTGGCGTTAATTATAGCCCCGCTCATAGAAGTAACCAAATTGCGGTTGTACCTGTCATCCCGCTGTCCTTGACACTACATTCCACAAAATACATTTATATGCTTAGATACACACAGACATTTGCTGTTTCCCGAAAATTAGCCTAAGTGTTTACACTTAATTTTGAGGTGCTATTTTAAAAATAATCTTACACGTGTCCACTTCTAGTTTATTCTAAATTTCCTGTTTGTGGTGGAGGTGTATGGCAAATACAAGAGCCAAAAAATGATACAAATTGATTTTTATACCGATTCAATTAGTTATTGTTACACATATATTGTCGTAAAGGGCGGGGGAACCCTGCCCCTACACCCCTAACTACTATGATTTCTACGACTCGCTTAATTCATTGTACCAATCCAAACTGTACTCACCCTGTTAATCCTGTGGGGAGTCGTGTTTGCGGAAATTGTCAAACTTCTTTGGTGTATCGCTATGTCTGGGCAATAGGCTCAAACGTACTCAAAATCAACTTATCAGAAGTCGTTGCCGATAGGTATGAGGTTATCGCACCGCAAATTTGGCTGGATACTAAACCGGGACAGTTACCCGAATTGCCCGAACAATTGCCAACAGAAGTTATTCCTTATTTGAAGCTACACGGTATTCATGTTCCCCAGGTATACGGTTATATTAACTCGCATCTCGAAGATACCCAAAGAATTCTGCTGCTCGAAAATACACCGATTGATGATAGTGGCAAACTATACCCTACTATAGCTGAAGCTTGGGAACAAGCAACTGCTGTGCGTCAAATTAACTGGTTATGGCAAATTCTCCAACTTTGGCAACCGTTATCGGAATTAGGTGTAGCGGAGAGCTTATTATTACCAGATAATTTGCGCGTTCAAGGTTGGTGCGTGCGGTTATTGCAATTAGTTGAGACATCGCATGTAACGTCTCTAGATGGAACGTTTTTACAACAATTAGCCCAATGCTGGCAACCTTGGATCGAAAGCGAACATATTGCCATCACCGAATATCTCCAAAATATTGTCCGGCAAATGCAAAATCCAGAAGCAAAATTTGCCGATATCAGGAATCAACTCAATTTATTATTACTGGCAACGGCAGCAGAATTACCGTTAACTTTGAAAGTTGCCGGGGTCACGGATGTTGGTTCGGAACTATTGCAGAACGAAGATTCATGCTTCCCAACAAATAACGATACCATTGACGACCCCCTCTTACCGCGTGTATCTATTATCTGTGATGGTATCGGCGGACATGAAGGGGGAGAAGTTGCAAGTCAACTTGCTGTCCAATCAGTAAAATTACAAGTTCGTGCTTTGCTTGCCGAAGTTGCCCAGCAATCCGAACCAGTCCCCCCTGATTTGTTACAGCAACAAATCGAAGCTAGCTTGCGCGTCGTTAATAACTTGATTTGTAATTCTAATAACCAGCAACACCGCGAAGGTACGCAACGCATGGGAACAACGCTGGTGATGGCAGTACAAATACCCCAGCCGATGCAGACAATTATGGGATGGGATGCGGAAAACTCCCACGAGTTGTATGTCGCAAATATTGGGGATAGTCGTGCGTACTGGATTACCCGCGACTTTTGTCAGTTGCTAACAGTTGATGATGATATAGTGGCACGAGAATTAAGGTTAGGACGCAGCTTTTATCGTCAAGCACTTCAACGACCTGATGCTCTAGCGCTTACCCAAGCTTTGGGGACGAAGGAAGGTGAAAATCTCCGTCCTGTAATTCAAAGATTGATTATTGATGATGATGGGATATTGCTTTTGTGTTCGGATGGTTTGAGCGATCGCAATTTAGTCGAACATACTTGGCGAGATTTTGCTGTACCTGTGTTAAATGGTGCGATGACGCTTGATGAAGCGGTTTATAGTTGGATTGCGTATTCTAATCAACTCAACGGTCACGATAACACGTCAATTGTACTTACTCATTGTCGCGTTACACCCGAATATATTGTTGCCAAGCAACCGAGTGAAGCGCTAATTGATATATTTGAAGGTAGTATTGAGCCCGAAGTTGAAGTTGAAGTTGAACCGGAAATTAAACCCGACGAATCCGATGCAGAGAGTTCGCAAGCACTCCTCGATTTAGAATTACCCAATCAAGCAACAGTTACACCGATTCCGGTTGTCGCAACTTCTAAGAAAAAGCCGTTATTGTGGGTTGGGTTGTTATTGTTGCTGCTAGCAAGCACTAGCATTGGATTGTTCGCGTGGTGGAAGTACAATCCTCGCAGCTTTGGGCAAGCATGTCGGCAACTTCCGGTAGCGGTACAGCGCATTTGTCTGCGTGGGAATAGTCGTACATAATTCCTAAAAAGACCTGCCTCCCGATGTATTAAATTTCATTTCTAAGAAGCCTATATCCTGTATTTTGCCTAGTTAACGCTAGAGAATAGTCCAAGTTAGTTAAATGAGGTGATTGTATGGAAGAGTTACAAGCTGCTGTTTTAATAGCGATCGCAGCTTGCCCAAACGTAAGATTTATAGCTGTGTCGGAAGCATCTAAAGGTACTATACAAGTGTCTGTATTTACACGAGTTATTGCTGTTTGTAGAAGATGATTAACTCTACTACATACTAGAAGCACGCAGTTTGATACTTTAGTTGCTGCTGATGTATTGCAATGGATGCCGGGAATATGAGTAGCGTGATTGTGATGCCCAACATTTTGAAATATACTAGGTGAGTAATTAAAATTAGGTTGGGTGTAGCACAGCGGATGCTGTTGGCGAAATATATCTTAACAGTCAAAAAGCCCATTATTACGTA
>CAXTCQ010000459.1:0-4324 GCA_964242965.1 uncultured Calothrix sp.
CCTACCTCCTCACCTCCCACCTCCTCTACTCCCTACTTCCTACTCCCTACTCCCTCATTCCCAAATTTATATCCGCGTTATATTAAACCTAAAAAAATCATTTCTCGCAACATTTACGCTAAAAGTGTGTTGTAATTAACACTTTAGTTACAACGCTTAATTTTCCGGTTTTGTAATTTTGCTTCCCGTTTCTTTCCCTGAGTTATTTTGCTACATAGCTAAATTTATCTGTACTTACCTACTTAGAAGTTCGGTAAACCTCATCAATATCAAGTCGCTGAATAACCTTTGAAATTAAGCTATTTGCAGCAAAAATCAACAAAATTCAAGGTACGGTAAACATCAATACAAAATCTGTTCACCAACCGTTACAATCAAAGCATGAAAGCAAGTTGAGGAGCCACCATGCAAGTTCAATACGATTCCGATAAACGCAAATTGCTATCCTCTCTGTGTCATGGGGCAATATTTTTTAGCACAACATTTTTGTCGATTGGAGTTCCAATCGCAATTAATTTAGTTTCCGATGACCCAGTTGTTAAAAGTAACGCCAAAGAATCGATTAATTTTCACCTGAATGTTTGGTTTTGGGCAACACTAATTGGTGTTCCACTAGGAATTTTATCTTTTATTACCTTCGGTCTGGGTGGGATTATCTTCTTCCCGGTTGTTGCACTTGGTTTTGCCATTCATTGGGGACTGACAGTTGTAGCATTGCTACACTGTTTGAGCAATCCTAGCGAGCCATTTCGCTATCCGTTTATCTTCAGATTATTCTAATTGAGTTGAAAACTAAATAAGGCGATCGAAAAAGGGGTGTAAGGATACATCCCTTTTTTGGCTACCTACTTACACCGCTATTTACTATTTAAAAATTCTTGAAATCGCTTATCTTGACGTATTTTGATAAAATCAGTATCGGTTTTTGCTAATTGTTTGTACCTACCAGGTACTAGTTTCATAGCTTCTTGTAGATTTTTAATGCTTAGTTCGACGTTATTTTGCAATGCATAAGCACAAGCCTTATTATAGTACGCTAAACCTTTTTTAGGGTTAATCTTAATAGCTTTATCGTAGGCGACAATGGCATCTTGATAGCGTTGCAATTTGGTTAATACTATGCCTCGATTTATCCAGGCTTCATCTTTATTTGGCTTAATACCAATAGCTTTCTCGTAGGATGCTTCTGCATCTTGATAGCGCTTTAACGTACTTAAAACGTTACCTCGGTTGTACCAAGCTTCATTCACCTGCGGATTGACGTTAATTGCATTATCGTAAGACACTATTGCATCTTTGTAATTTTTGATAGCAGTTAATGCATTGCCTCGATTAATCCAACCTTCCGCAAAGCTCGGTCTAATTGCTAACGCTCGGTCATATGTAGCAATTGCGTCATTATACTTCTTCGCGTTCAATAAATCATTTCCTTGACGGAACAAACTATCTACTTTTTGAGTAGTTTGAGCTTCGGTGAGTAGCTGGGCAACGTTAGATTCTTGTACAACTTGTTGCGTATATTCTCCTTGTGGATTTGCCGCGTTACTACAGCTAAACGTTAACAATGTCATCAAGCTAGAAGCAACAAAACGTCTCCAAAATCTCATGTTCTACCTACATTTGTAAATATCATGCTAAAACTTTTAGTTGCCAAAAAAGGGTATGCTGCAATACTAATTTAGAATCCTTTATTGATTCTTTTTATTTGCCATTAATTGTTAATTGGCTGATTCTTGCTTGATTTTAAGCATCCTAATTTATACGAGCGAGTCTGAGACTATCAACACAATAAATTTATTTCCCTTTACTTCCCCTTTATGTCAATTGTACTAAACGATGATACCTTTAAGGTCACACTTGCTTTCCTTCCTCCGTATTTTTGAAAGTTTATATATTTGCCAATCTAAAACTCATTGACGAATCGAAACTTCAAAAACTAACTTCCAACTTAGTCTTTGCGCTTCAAAAAATATTTACCCTTAAACAAATAATATTATCTTTTGTCACTCTTGCTCGCAAAAATTATAAAATTAAATCAACATCGAAAACAAGAAACGAGTTAAAATATACAATTATCTTGGACAATGCTTATCATTGGGCATCTAAGTAACTTAATCTGAAAGCGAATCAGCTTTCATATAGCCTGTGGATCTTGCCCAAGCCTACCCTGTAGCGGATACGATAAAACAACTGTAGAACCGAGTCGGCTGGGCACAAATATAAAGCATGACGATTGATAACAACTCGAATTCATCTAAGGGACTACCAAAAGAAACAAACATCGAAGACAGTTTGCAACCCGACGACTTCGATGGAGCAAGCGAAAATTGTCTTACACCTGATGGACTTGTCGCACAGCAAGCCCTAGCAGCAATTAGTTCGCTGCAATCACCACAAAACACCAATGCTTTAAAGCAAGCGCGTTCCACTGTCAAAAGCCCAACCGATCGGGTAATTGTCAAGCCAAGAGCTTTGTTGATTACCTTAGTTGCGATCGCACTCATTTTCATTGGTCTGTTTACAAATATTTGGATCGTTGGGGCATCGGGAACCGCGTTGACTCTGCTATTGTCGATAGCGATGCTTTTACCTTGGTTGCGCGAAGTTGCTAAAGAATGGTTTTTGCCCCAAGACCGAGCTGTGGTTGTCGGCTTTTTGGGACTGATTGCTGGAATTATCGGTCTCATCAAATTTACAGGCTTGGCTGATGATGTTCTCCGCTGGGGAAAACTTATCAGATGGGATGCTTCAGGGACTCTAGCAGAATGGTTTGGTGCATTAGGGCAAATCTTAATCGCCATCATTGCCGTTTATGTCGCTTGGCGACAATACGTTATCTCCAAAGACTTGACAATTCAGCAAAATCTGCTAACAGTCCAGCAAAATATTATTACTCAGCAACAAACCATCGACTCCTACTTCCAAGGTATTTCCGACTTGGTACTCGACGAACAAGGATTACTCGAAGATTGGCCCCAAGAACGGGCAATTGCCGAAGGACGCACTGCTGCAATTTTTAGCAGCGTTGATGGTAGCGGTAAAGCCAAAATTCTCCGCTTCCTCTCCCGTTCCAAATTACTCACACCTCTAAAGCGCGATCGCCATTTGGGACGGGCTATTCTCGATGGTAGCGGCGGATACGCCGAAGACCGCTTGTCCGGGTTGCGCGTCATCGATTTAGGCGTAATCCTTGCTGGTGCAGACCTTGCTGGTACAGATTTACGTTGGACTGACTTAAGCGAAGCTAACCTAGTTCGCGCTAATCTTAGCGGTTGCGATTTAGTCAAAACTAACCTTTCCCGTACTATTTTATACGAAGCTAATTTTAGCAACGCTGACTTAAACGCCATTCGCCTTTTCTACGGTGACTATAAAACTGCGTCACCCCGCAACCGTCACGACCCGCCAAGCTACCAAACAGGCGATCGCACTGGTGCTGTCGTTCAAGACGCGGATTTTAGCAACGCTCAACGTATGTCAGAATCAGTACGTTACTACTGTTGCGCGTGGGGTGGCGAAAAAACTCGCAGCACTATTCCTGGTGGTTGTGAAGGTATCCCAAATAAGTTAGGACGTTAAGGGAAGACGGGGAAAGGCGAAAGGGGGAAGGTAAATTGTCGGACAGGCAGAATGCCTATTCGACGCGACAATTTTAATATTTCTGAGAGTGAAAATTTAAAAGCTAGGAATCAGGAGTCATTAATTGTAAAATGCTTTAATTCCTGTATGCACGCAAGGTCTTGCGCCCGTACTACAACTACTACTTCAGGTTGATCGGAAAATTCGGCAGAAAAGGCAAAATTTACAAACAAATAACCTGTGAGGGCTGGATTTTCATTAAGTTATGAAAATTGAATACATTCACTTTTACGTGGAAAATGCCAAAGTGTGGCGTGACTGGTTTGTAAATATTCTGGGTTTTAAGGTGGCAATTGATTACATGCTTCCCCTTTACTCAGTTAATAAAGGGACGAAACAAGGAGTTGATACCTGTACCGAAGTTGTAAAAAGCGGTTCCGTCTGCTTCGTTTTGTCTTCACCGCTATTACCTACAAGTCCAGTCGCTGAGTTTTTACATTATCATCCGCCTGGAGTGGCAGATGTTGCGTTTACAGTCGAGAATATTGAAAATGCTCTTTCACGCGCTCACATTCACGGTGTTAAAGTCTTACAGCCTCTGAATGAATATCAAAGCAATGGTATTTACTTTAAATCCAGCAAAATCGCAGCTTGGGGTTCGCTGACACATACTTTAATTGAGGGAGTAGGGGCAGAGAGGGAAGACGAGGGAGACAGGGAAGACAAGGGAGACAAGGGAGTAAAT
>CAXTCQ010000460.1:0-4284 GCA_964242965.1 uncultured Calothrix sp.
AACCCCCTTTTTTATACGGTGTACACACATCGTTCGATCCCCCTAAATCCCCCTTAAGAAGGGGGACTTTGAATCTTTTTCCCCCCTTCTTAAGGGGGGTTAGGGGGGATCGAAACGATATAAAGCAGCTCTACAAAACTTGTGCGTACACTGTAGCTTTTTAAAGGGAGAAATAAGTCACGATTTCGCGTCATTTCGGACTCCGGTAGAGACGCTAACTCATATTTTATGCAAATATCCGACTCGATCCGACTTTAATATCCGACTTTTCCGACTACCGGGAACGGTGAAAGTAAGCAATATTATGTATAGTTAGCAACTATAACACTTGCTAATGTCAAAATTTCACCGCAATAATTTGTGGTGAAGTATTTTGAACCTTGTTTACATTGAATCGCTTTTAGGCATTAGCTAATGCGATCGCTGTTTTTTATAATTGCGACACCACGAAGTGGTAGACATACGGACATCGCACGCACTCTTAGTGTACTTAGTTATTTTAATCACTCCCTTGGGGTCATTAAAACGACTCTGTACCTAAAACTAGTAATTGTTTAAGTGATTTCGATCTATTTTCATACTGCTTGGTTAAGAATTATACATGGTGACTTTAGAGATGTAGAGGCACAATATTCAAGCGTCTCTACAGCAAAATTCTTACCAACAAAGCTTAATCGACCAGTATTTCAATCTGTTCTCACCTCAGCTAAGAGGTGAAACAAAGTTTCTACTGACAAAGTACTCTTAAGAGAGCTTTTTTCACTTTCATACACATTCTTCGAGATTGGAGATATACCATGACAACAGCAAAAATTTTATCAATCGACGGTGGTGGAATTCGAGGAATTATTCCCTTAAAAGTTTTAGAGTATATCGAAAATAAAACAAAACAACCGATGCACAAGTTGTTTAATTATATGGGAGGAACATCAACAGGAGGAATAATTGCGCTTGGCTTAAATTGTAAAGCACCTGAAACTGGGAAAATTTATGAAGCAAAAGAGTTGTTAAAATTTTATACTCAGGACGCTAATAGAATTTTTGTTAAGAACAAATCTAAACTATTCGACCCGCATACATGGGGTGGCAAATGGAGACAAAGTTTGTATACTGCTGAAGGAATCGAAGAATTTTTAAAGGCAAAATTTGGTGCCGATACAATGATGATGGACTTACAAGGAGATGGTTTCGTCTCAGTCTATGCTTACGATCTTGAATCAAATCAGCCCCGACGTTTTGATAATGAATTTGATGATGTAACAAAAGTTTGGCAAGCAGCCAGAGCGACTTCCGCTGCACCAACTTTTTTCCCAGCAGCAAAATTGCGTACCCCGGTTGGCGATGGAACCGAGAATGTAGGGTACTACATAGATGGCGGAGTTTATATTAATAATCCAGCCCTAAATCTTTTAATACAAGCAAGACGTGGCGGTGAGTTAGATGATAAACAAATACTAGTTTCTATTGGTACAGGTGATTATAGAACATCACAAGTTAGTAAAGAAAATAGTGGCGCTTTAGGGTGGGCGCAAGCTATTGTAGGCGTTTCAATGGCTGGAGTTTCTACCGAAATTGATTCAGCACTAAGGGATTTACTAACAAGCGTTCAAATCGGAGGAGATAACCAATACTACCGTTTCCAAAAAGAGTTTCCAAGTGAAGAACCAATGGATGATATCTCAGAAAAAAACATTAAAGATTTACAAGAAATGGGAAAGGAACTCGTAGAAGAAAACAAAGATAAATTAGATCAGCTTTGTGACGAACTTACCAAATAATTATGGTTAAAGGAGGAGAAGATTTCCATCCCGACTTCTTGGAGGATACCACTAATCCCTCAGCGAACGATTTTACGTAATCCTGCCGCAATGGGGCACAATATAGGAGCGTCCCGACGAAGGATTTTGAGGTAAATGAGGGGTTTTATCCCTGATTTACAATTAGTGTCCTCCAAGAAGTCAGAAATTTGACAAATTCAACCCTCCATATGATTTGAGTAAAAACTTGTAGTTCATGTCATTAATTTTGAGGGGTTACACGAATCCGGGTAACTTTTACGAAACCCGGATTCTTGCCCTCTCGAACTGTTAAATCAATTTATCATAAATAAGCAAATATACTCTTGCAAAAAAATATATATTTAATTAATAGCAGCAAATATACTGGAACATTAAGCAAGTCGATAAGCTTAAACTAATTGACTCAAGGGTAATGAGTCTTATCACGTTGACACATGCCCCAATAGCTAAAATCAATTTAAACAAATACAAACGATTACTAAGGGACTGCGGTGTTTGGCATTTAGGAAACCCTTTTATCTCTTATCTTAGTACAAATCACCATTTCATAACCTTGCTACATCCTCCAAAATCGCATCACACAATTGAGGCAGTGCATTTAAACTGTCTGAACGATTGATTTGTCGTATCGGTGTCGATATTAGTAGACGACCCAAACAAGCAAACTCTCTAACTTGTCTATCTCGATCTAACTTCAAAGATTGAGGGTAGGCAATCAAAATGAATGCACGGCAAAAATCAACTTCTCACCCCTGATTGTGGCTAAAAATTGTATATTAATCACCATTTTTGGGAACGTTATCATTCATTGCGACCACCACAGAACGGCATTGAAGAACGAAGACTAATAATCATTTAAGCGCATCAAACCCTTTTTCATCTCTCAACTTTCTATCATAAGTTACTATTTTACTACAACCATAATTTCGAGCAACTGCACCAATTAAATAATCATAAAAATCTGCTTTACCTTGTTTAAAATGCTGGAATGCTTGATAAACTAAAGAGCGACTCTCCCATTCAAATACAGCACATTGCAGCATCATCTCTATTGTATTGCTAACTTCTTGTTTACTAAAATGATAAGGCTTACCACGCAAAACCCAAATCAATTCACAAATAACAATATTAGCGATAAAACACTGTTCTTCTCCTTCTACAATCTCAACAGCTTGCTCCCATTGCTGTTCGTCATCTTTTGTGAGGTAACGCACTAAAATATTGGTATCAAGTCCAATCACTTGCTCCCTCACTGATTGAAAGTTCCATTTCTTTTAAAGTTGCAGACTTCATCCCTTTTCGATGCAAAATCCCAGATAAACTTTCGATCGGGATATTCAAAGGAATCAGCTTAACTATTCCATTTTCATCTATGACAAAATCAACCTTACTTCCTGTATCCAAATTCAAATAATCCCGAATTTCTTTAGGTATAGTTACTTGCCCTTTTGTCGTAATTGTGGCACTTGCCATGACTTTATCTCCTTACCTTATTTCCTTACTTGAGAATAGCATACGGAACGCAATTAGAAATTAACGTACTGCAATCGGGTCATTATGTCCAGGTGAATGAAAGCCCTCATTTTCCTGATTTTCCCTTGAGTGAGGTAATTCCACAGTATCTAGAACGCAGTCAAATCGAGGGAAGAAATAAAACAATGAAAGCGTTTCGCGCTTGGGTGGGGACAAAGATTGGAGAAATAGAAGCTTAATAAACCAAAACTATTAGGACTTACGTAAACTGAAACTCTACAAACTCAGATTGCTAATTTATTAGAAAAAAACCGGACGATAGGCTTAACTTCTGAGGATGAGCAACTATGGCAAGGGTATCAATATTTGGAGCATATCGTCAGGATGGCAAAGGCTAGAGCTTTCTTAAAACTTAAGGAAACTCACCCCGAATGAGCAAAACTTACATTAATGTAGCTTTGCGAAAACTGGTTTACGAACGAGCAGGAGGATGCTGTGAATATTGCCTAATCCCTGATGTCGCTACCTTCGCTCCTTGCGAAATTGACCACATCATTGCCGAAAAACACGGTGGCTTGACTGAAGCAGAAAACTTAGCCTTTGCTTGCACCTTATGTAACAAACATAAAGGTAGTGACCTCACATCTATCGACCCTGAAACAAGGGATATTATTCCATTGTACCATCCTCGCCAAGACCTGTGGCGCGAGCATTTTCAAGTCCAGGATGCCGAATTCATCGCTTTGACAGCAATCCTGTCGCGTCACAATTCGGTTATTACAGTTAAATCGACGAGATAGAATCGAAGAACGTCAGTTTTTGCTAGAAGCGGGAATATTGGATTTATCTCGGCTTCAATAGATGTTGAAACATCTATATCTTGGTGAGCTTTATTAGAAGCAAAACAATATTTAGTAAAAGCTCGGCGGTCATCTTGATGATTTTCGCGCATTGCAGAAAAGTCCAGTTTTCATAACGAGTGTTGCTTCTCCCGTGCTAACATCCAATGCAA
>CAXTCQ010000461.1:0-4244 GCA_964242965.1 uncultured Calothrix sp.
GATGCTTTTCGCCGTAGTATTGAAATCAGCCAACAACTCGATGATAAACAATCTGAAGCAATAGGTTTAAACTGCTTGGCTGGTGTTTTACAGCAGCAAGATAAACTCGATGAAGCCGTCGATGCTTTTCGCCGTCAAATTGAAATCAGCCAACAACTCGATGATAAACATTCTGAAGCAATTGGATTAAACTGCTTGGCTGGTGTTTTACAGCAGCAAAATAAACTCGATGAAGCTGTCAATACTTTTCGCTGTAGTGTTGCGATTCAAGAACAGTTTGGCAATCAACGCGGCTTGACAATGACCCTAACAAGTCTAGCTGGTGTACTACGTCAACAGGGTGATCTTGAAGAGGCGATAAAAACCCTTGAGCGTATCATTGATATTGAAGAACAGCTAAATAACAAACGTGGCATAGCGATGACACTAACGACTCTGAATGCGGTACTGCGCGAACAGGGTGAAATTGAAAAAGCTATTTTGACTCTTGAGCGTATTATTGCTATCGAAGAAGAATTAAACAACCAGGAGCGGAAGTCGATAGCACTTACCTATTTAGCTGAGATATTGCATCAAAAGGGTCACTTATTGCTCAAACAAAAGCAATTAGATGAAGCAAAAGAAGCTTTTCAAAGCAGTTACGATATATCTGAAAAACTCGGAAACCAGAAAAGCTCGGCTATCTCATTGAATAATATAGGCAGGATTCTAGAATTACAATGTCAATGGGAAGAAGCTGAACAAATATTAAAACGTAGCCAAGATATTTGTGCTGAGTTAGATGATATAAAACCTCGATCAATTGCCCTTAACACCTTAAGCAGAATACTCATAAATCAACAAAAATGGAATGAAGCAGAGAAAATCCTCCGACAATGTTACAACTTATCTACAAAAGAGCTAAACCAACGTGGACAAGCAATAATTCTTAACAGCCTGGGTAGAGTATTACACAAACAGGGAGGAGAGGAAAAGCATAAATTAGCGCTGATGTTTTTCCGCGAAAGTATCAAATTAGGTGAACAACTAAACGACCAAGAACATCTCGCAAAAGTTTATACTGCAATGGGTCAAGCTTTACTTGCCTATGGTAAGTTAGAAGATGCTGTCACTCGACTTATTAAAGGTTTTGAAATCGACGAAAATTTAAAAAATAAAAAAGGTCTGACCATTGTTACACCAGATTTAACTAGCGCACTTGTTCAACTTGGTAAAGTTAACGAAGCAATAATCTACTACCAAAAAGCACTTGTTATTGCACCAAACCACCCAAAATTAGTAAACTTAGCTGGACAATTAATTCCATCATCAACAAAAAAGACTAAGCCTATTCTTAAACCAGTCAAAACTAAATAATCTGCTCTTTTCAGATTTTACATTTATACAGTTATTTTAGTCACTTCAAAGTTCGGTATTCCGCAACATAAATACATCTAAATTCATTCAATTTTACTTAAATTGCCTGATTTGTCATCTAATTGTAACAGTTATGTCAATTAACAACTTTTTGTTGGGTTACGCTGTCGCTTCACCCAACCTACAAGAAAAGTGATGTGTTAATTTTGACTGATAATTCGGTAAATTAATATGCGATCGCAAATTGTAGCCTTGTTAACAACTTTCCTATGCCAACTACCCGTAACAGCAGCTAAGAAGCCACAAAAAGTCACCTTACAAACAATGCGATCGCAATTCCCCCAGGAAGTAGCTGAACTGGAAGTTGGCTGTCAAAAAGATAAAGGTAAAATTGAGTTGGAAGTATTCCAAAATGAAGGTGAAACTCGGCGAGTTAGCTTTACATGCTGGGATAAACCTAAAGGTAAAAAATCGCGTTCGGGTTCTTGGTTGGGAATTTTGCCATTATCTCGAAATGATAAAATCTTTGTTAAACCTTGGACTTGTTCGCAAGAAGATAAAAATTGCTCAACGCTGTTATCCAAGTTAAGAGAAATTGACGCACAGAAAGTCAAACAAGCCGAGTTTCAATGTGCCATGAAAAGTGGTTCTTTATTTGCAGAACAGCAAGATAAACAAGTTGATATGCGATGCGGATTTTTTGCGACAAGCTTAAATGATGAAAACGGGGATGGTGTGGTTGATAATGAAGACCCGGTAGGTGTTGATATTTCTATGGGGATTATAAATTTGTAAATTTATAAAATTAATGTAGCAACGCGCTATTTGATAAGATTATGATATAGCCAGCCCTCCAGATAGTTGGCTTTTATAATCATTGATTCAAAATACTGTTTCTCCAGTCAGCAAATAATGGATTTTGTCTATCCACAGCAGGGTGCATTTGAATGGGACGACAATAAGGCACAAACCAATATTGAGAAGCATGGTGTTACATTTGAAGAAGCCGCAGAGGTTTTTCTAGACCCCTTCTATCAAATGGGTGATGCTTCAGCAAGCAACGAACAGCGCGATTTTATCATTGGATATTCGCTCGAACAACGCTTGTTACTAGTAGTTTATATTGAACGCGGTTCCCGCACGCGGATAATTTCCGCACGTCCAGCTACTCGCACAGAAAGAAAGTTATATGAAGAATCCTAACGAAGAACTACAACTAAACTTACACCCCCGACCAGCAGAAACAGTCTCAATAAAAATTCCGATTGATACATTACAATCACTTCAAAAAATTGCTACTACTCGTGATATGTCTGTTGAGGCTTTACTCAAGTTTTATATTGGGCAATGTTTAAGGCAAGATTTAGCTAAACAATATTCTGAACGTTTACTTGAATCTACCGTTCAAGTTTTAGCACGTCATCTTCAATCTGAAGAAGTATCAGCTATTATTCAAGAGATTCAATCCGAAATTAATCGTTAAATATTTAAGCGGCACTTATATCTACCTCAAGTATTTTAATTAACGGTGTAAATAGTGGCTACTGGTGGCTCAAAATGTAATGATAAAGCTTCGCTCAGATTTAGCAACGCTTCTTCCTCTGTCTCCCCTTGACTTGCAATATCTACTTACTCGCATTGTGCCACGAACCAGTTACCTTCTCGCCAGAGACTTGCTGTAAAAGTTTGTTTCATACATCAATATAATTATCAATACGAAAATTGTAACGCTATACAATTATCCTCGACAGTAAAACTACATTGAAGCAGCAAGGCTTGATTTGGTAGGATTTTGATATAGTTAGCCTCAAAATTAGGCTGGTTTTTGCAACCTAAAATCTCAAATACGCTCGTGCGATCGCACTTCATAAACAACCATGTCACCATCACTCACCACCCAAGACGCAACCGCTATTCAAGCAGCATATAACGGAGTTGCGATATGCGATCGCACTTCTATAGGACGCATCAAAGTATCCGGTGACGACCGTTTGCGCTTTCTCCACAACCAAAGCACCAACGATTTCCAAAATCTCAAACCCGGTCAAGGTTGCGATACTGTTTTTGTCACCTCCACCGCTAGAACCATCGACCTCGCTACAGCTTACATTATCGAAGATGCTGTAATTCTCCTTGTTTCCCCCAACCGTCGGGATTACCTCATGCAATGGTTGGATAAGTACATTTTCTTCACTGACAAAGTAGAACTTACTGATATTACCCAAGAGACTTGTACTTTCACCCTCATCGGTTCTGGGAGCGATACAATTATTGATAAATTAGGAGCTTCGGAACTTATCGGACAACCTCATGGTAGTCATAAACTATATAAAGTCAGCACTGAAGACGTGCGTATTGCGGTAGGTAGCGGTTTAGCATCCCCTGGCTACACCTTAATTTTTCCTGCAACTGGAAAAACTGCCATTTGGAACCAGCTTGTAGAAATGGGTGCGGTAGAAATGAGTCAAAATGCTTGGGAAACCCTACGAATTACCCAAGGTCGTCCCGTCCCCGAACAAGAATTAACGGATGATTACAACCCGTTAGAGGTGGGTTTGTGGCAGACTATTTCTTTTACTAAGGGTTGCTATATCGGGCAGGAAGCGATCGCTCGCTTGAAGACATACAAAGGTGTAAAAACATACTTATGGGGGATTCGCCTTAATGCCACAGCCGAACTGGGAACAGTAATTACAGCAGGCGATGATAAAGTAGGAACGCTGACAAGTATTGCTGAAACTACGGAAGGTTATTTTGGACTTGGTTACATTCGTAGCAAAGCAGGTGGCGTTGGTTTAAAAGTCAAAGTCGGAGAAAGCGAAGGTGAAATCGTTGAAGTTCCTTTCGTTTCCCATGAATATCCGGAATGAGGGAGTGGGGAGGTGGGG
>CAXTCQ010000462.1:0-4223 GCA_964242965.1 uncultured Calothrix sp.
GGGAAGAAGGGGAAGTTATATATGTAATTGGTAGTGGAAAGTCGGGTTTCAAGGATGGTGATTTTGAGTCAGCGCAATTTTTTACTCCACAGGGAATGACTTTCGATGAAGGAAACCAAGTTTTGTACGTTGCTGACACGGGAAATCATGCTTTACGACGGGTGGATTTGAAGCGTCGAGTAGTAGAAACTATTGCTGGAACTGGCATACAAAGTAGAAATATTCGTCCGCATTGTGGTATCGCACTAGAAACTGCTTTGAATTCACCTTGGGATTTGGTGAAGGTGGGGGATTATTTGTATATTGCGATCGCAGGTTCGCACCAAATCTGGAAAATGGATTTAGCGAGTGGTACTATCGGCACTTATGCTGGTATTGGTGCGGAAGGTTGTTTTGATGGTGAACTTTTTGAATCTGTGTTTGCTCAACCTAGTGGTATAACTAGCGATGGTGAAGAGTTATATATTGCTGATAGTGAAAGCAGTACAATTCGCAGTGTGGGATTAGGAGAATCTGCACGGGTGAGAACAATTTGCGGTAGCGGTGATTTGTACGGGTTTGGGGATAAAGATGGAATTGGTAATGTACGATTGCAGCATTGTTTGGGTGTGGAATATGCACAAAATCATCTTTGGATTGCCGATACTTACAATCACAAAATTAAGTTAGTAAATCTCCAAACTGGAAGTTGTCAAACGGTATTGGGTGATGGAAATGCTAGTTTGCAAGATGGTAAAGGTACGAATACGCAATTTTTTGAACCTTCGGGATTGAGTGTTTTTGGTGCAAATTTATATGTTGCTGACACTAATAATCATGCGATTCGGTGCGTGAATTTGAATACCTTTGAAGTGACTACACTAAAATTTCCGGGATTGTGTGCGCCTGATGTTTGTTTTGCTTTTAAAGATTTATAATTGTAGGTTGGGTTTCACTTCGTTACACCCAACTATAATGTTGGGTTACGCTTCGCTCCACCCAACCTACTCATTACTCACTTTTTCGTATAAATTGCACAATATTTTAATAGGAAACTAACTTATGTTAGATTTCAACCGTTCTAATCAGACAATTGACGATGATATGGGAGAAGTAAGAGTCAAAGTTAAGCTGACAAATGCAATTGATGAAGCTTTAGTCAGTCGTGGTTTGTTAAATCCCAACCAATTACGAGTCTATGAAACGCAAGCATTTGTAGATACTGGTGCTGTACGTATGCTTTTACCAATGAGTATTGTTCAAGAACTTGGTTCAAGAATTCGTGGTAAACAGATAGCAAAGTATGCTGACGGAAGGGAAGAGGAAATTGGCTTAACAGAAGCTTTGATTATTGAAATTCAAGGAAGAGAAACAAGTGAAGCTACTTTTGTAACGGCTGATGAAGTTTTGATTGGTCAAACTGCTTTAAAAGCCTTGGATTTCTTGGTAGATTGTAAAAATCAATGTCTGATTCCCAATCCAAAGCATCCTAATTACCCTGTATTTAGAATTTAAAGTAAGAAGATGAATACTATTTACCATATTACACAGTCGAGTGAGTGGGAAAATGGACAGCGGATAGGTATATATAAAGCTGAATCGCTAGAAACGGAAGGTTTTATCCATTGTTCAACTTTTATACAAGTTGTCAAAACGGCAAATAGATTTTTTAAGAATCAACCTGGATTAGTGCTTCTTTATATTGATGCAGATAAAGTGAAACCGGAAATCCGTTATGAAAGTGCTGATAATGATTTGTTTCCTCATATTTATGGTGGGTTGAATATTGATGCGGTGTATAGGGTTGTTGATTTTGAACCGGATGAGGATGGTTTGTTTGAATTAATAAAAGAGTAACGAACCACAGAGACACAGAGGACACAGAGGAAATGGAAGAGAGGGAATTGGATGTGAGAGAATATGTTGAGCAGATGGCTTTATTGTTGGATTTGGATTTGCGGGATGAATATAAAGATGGGGTGGTGGCAAATTTTGAGCGAATAAATGCGATCGCGCAAATTGTAAATGATTTCGATTTACCTGAAAATGTCGAAGTTGCACCAATATTTGAACCATGAATTTAGATGCAGACGCAATATCGATCGCAAATGCGGTAAAATCGGGCGAAGTTACCGCAGTCCAAGTTACCCGTGCTACGCTCGAACGTATCCAAGCAAGGGATAATGAATTTAATTGCTTTACTGCTATTACTGCTGAAACCGCTTTAGCTGATGCAGCTTTGATAGATAGCGAAATTGCAGCAGGCAAAAATCCGGGTTTGCTTGCGGGTGTTCCCTTTGCTGTAAAAAATCTTTTCGATATTGCTGGTTTAACTACTCTTGCAGGTGCGAAAATTAATGCTGAAAACCCAACTGCGAAATGTGATGCTACTCCGATCGCAAAACTAAAAAAAGCAGGTGCTATACTTGTCGGTGCTACGAATATGGATGAGTATGCTTACGGGTTTGTGACTGAAAATTCGCATTATGGTGCAACTTGTAATCCTCACGATACCACTCGTGTTGCTGGTGGTTCTTCGGGAGGTTCAGCAGCTGCGGTTGCTGCGGGTTTGGTAACTCTAACACTCGGTTCTGATACAAATGGTTCGATTCGGGTTCCTGCTGCTTTATGTGGTGTGTATGGTTTTAAACCAACTTATGGCAGGTTGTCGCGTGCTGGTGTAGCTTTATTTAGTAGCAGTTTCGACCATATCGGACCCTTTGCACGTACCGTAAAAGATATTGCATTGACGTTTGATATTTTACAGGGTGAAGATGAAAATGACCCTGTTTGTACAAAACGTCAACCAGTGGAAACGCGAAATTTTGCGTTGCATAGTCATAATATAGATGGAATTAGAATTGCGATCGCATCCGATTATTTCACCCAGAAAGCTGAACCGGAGGCGTTAGCAGCAGTGCAAAAAGTTGCCGATGCCTTAAATGTTCGAGATTATATTACCATTCCCGAAGCACATCGCGCTCGTGCAGCAGCGTTTGTTATTACTGCTTCGGAAGGTGCAAATCTACATTTTCATCGACTCAAAAATCGTCCTCAAGATTTCGACCCTGCGACAAGAGATAGGTTTATTGCAGGTGCGTTAATTCCCAGTCATTGGTATATCAAAGCGCAACGTTTTCGGAAATGGTATCGGGATAAAGTTCGAGAGATATTTCAAGGTGTCGATGTAATTATAGCCTCAACTACACCAATCGCTGCACCGTTAATTGGTCAACAAACAATGCTTCTTGGTGGTGAAGAGATATTGGTACGTCCATATTTGGGACAATTCACACAACCGCTATCATTCATTGGTTTACCAGTTTTGTCTGTACCGATTCAGCGTCAAGGTAACTTACCTTTGGGAGTACAGTTAATTGCCGCACCTTACAATGAAGCTATGATTTTACGGGTTGCAGCAGTTTTGGAAGCAATAGGTATCACATCAGTCAAAGTTCTATAATTAACTCAAATATTCTGAGACTTATCAAAAAACTCTCTCAAACCTCTTAACTCTGTGTCCTCTGCGTCTGGAGTGGTTCGTTTTTCCATAAACCTATCCCACTAACAAAATTCTTTTAACCCAAAGATGGATAGTAGCAAGGGTCAATTAATGCGTCAAAATATACTTTCCGGCGCTCACGAGCGTATAGCTAAACGACGGTATTCACGTTGATACCACGCGAAACACCGCTCGACCTTACATCTAGAAACAGAAATTTTGATGGGTCACACGAATGTTTTTCTTTGTTTTCCAAACTCGTTTTGGTATTTAGAGTCGGATACCGCGTTAACTTCGGGAAGCACGCTGTTGTTTTGAGTCGTAACCTTTAGACCTCAGCTAGCAGTTTGAGGGTAAAAAACGATCCCGTGTTTTATGACGAACTTAAACAACGGCGTGGTTTTTCTCTGACACCAACAGCTTGGAAAAAGCTTGTAGCATTGTCAATAGAGTCAGAACTTAGTGCAAGCGAGTATCTGGAAAGGCTCATAAGGTCGATTGACGCATATTAGCTACGGTTAACTACGCCCCGATCGATATTAGGTTCGTAGGCGTTTACGCGATTTCTGGTGAGATTAGGACATCTTGAGGAGATCATCTTGAACTAGCAATCTCCCTAGCAGCTTCTCGCAGCCGCTCCACATCGCGCATCGGTGGTGCACCAAAGAGCCGCTTGTACTCCCGATTGAAGTGCGAGGCATCGTCGTACCCCACTCGGTAGGCAGCACTGGTAGCGTCAAGG
>CAXTCQ010000463.1:0-4214 GCA_964242965.1 uncultured Calothrix sp.
TTACTTTTTGCAAAATATCCCCAAATAGCTTTACCTCAATAGGAGTAGCCACTCAGAAATTAAGATTATTTAAGCTAGTAACCCATCAGAACTTTCATCGTGGTCGATGTTATAAGTTCTGATGGGTTACTAGATCCCCGACTTCTTAAAGAAGTCGGGGATCTGAACCTCACGAAAGGGTCAAAATTAATGACATCGTGTATTCAAAATTCTTATCTTAATTTTGGTTTAAATTTAAAGCAACTTTTGATTGTTTGACAAATTTCCGCCCTTAAAGATTTAGGTTTTGAAGTGCGGTATACTCGTGTCGAGTAATTTTGCGGTGATGCTGGAGGTCTAGTATATTTACCTCGAAAATGTCGTTCGAGTTGTGCAGCTTTAGTTAAATCGGCAGTAGCGCGGAGTTCCAAGCCTAATTGCGAACAAACCAGCCCTCGATATTTGTATGCTTCAATGTAAAAAGGATTAATGCGAATAGCTTGGGTAAAATCCGCGATCGCGTCTTCATATTTACCCATTTTCACATTCTCTGCGCCGCAATTATAAAAGGTTTCAGCACTCGACGCTTTTGCCTTCGGATTTACTTCGACGTGACTTTTCTGTTGCCAGTCTCTAACTCCACCCGTTGCATCACTTGTCTGCGATGCTTTGTTTTGAGGACGTACATTAGTTGTATCCGTTATTGCCTCTGACTTTAACTTTAGATAAGCAGCATTAATAATTTTGGTTTTTTCCTCTGCTTCCAGCTTCTTTCGCGGGTCAATAAAACCGTCAGGATGCCAAACTTTTACTAATTTTCGATAAGCTTGCTTAATTTCCTCCTCTGAAGCACCCGGCATTAATCCTAGAATTTCATAAGCACGATAAACATCGATGTGACCCATACTTAGAAACAAGCAGTATTGTATATCTATATTAACTTTTTATAGTAATAATTGAAAAAATAGATACTGCTGTAGGCAAGCGCCGTCCAAAGCCGAACCGTTGCCAATGGATACTTGAAGTTTGTTACCAAAAACTGGAACGAGATGAATGCGAATTTTGATTTATGACTCATCCTGCTGTTGTGCGCTTGCGGTACTGAGTGCGGATACGTGCCATAACCTGTTCTGCGGGGATACCCAGCGTTGCATCAGCTTCACATTCGTCATAGCTTTTGACCACTTCTTCGCGCAGCCAGTTTTCAACAGCAGCGTCACGCGCTTGGAGGGTACGAAGACCATCCCGGATAACTTCGCTTTCCGTAGCATACTCGCCAGAGGTGACTTTAGCCTTGACCATCTCCAGCATGTCATGGGGCAAGGTAATAGTCAGTGCCTGTGTTGTTCTCATAAGGGATTCTCCTGCTTAAAGCCAACCAATCGCAGTATATGATTTAATCATACACTTAAAAAAGAGTTCCTCATTCTTCACTCCGCGCCTCCCAACTCTCAACTTTAATCTAATCATTCCCCTTTCCCCGCACTGGTAGGTTAGTCCGTGTACCCTCATCATTGCCAACAGATGTTAAATCGCCGACGGGTGTTAACATAATCGTGCGATCGCCGCTGCCACTTGCTAAAATTTTGCCGTCGGGACTAAAGGCAACGCTGAATACTCGGTCTTCATGAGGAGTGCAAGTACGTAACTCTTGACCTGTATCAACTTGCCATAGCTTCACTGTTTTATCGCGGCTGCCACTTGCTAAAACTCGACCATTTGGACTAAAGGCAACAGTATAAACTCGGTCTTCATGTCCTGTTAATGTAATAATTTCTTTACCAGTTTCTAAATTCCATAATTTAATCAGTTTGTCCCAACTGCCACTCGCTAAAGTTTTACCATCGGGACTGCAAGCAACTGCACAAATATCGTCGGCATGTCGAGCAATTGTTAAGAATTTATGCTCGTCTAAATGCCAAACTTTTATAGTTTTATCATTACCACCCGAACCACTAGTTAAAATCTGACCATCTGGACTGAAAGCCATACATAAAACTTCATCGGAATGACCTCGAAGCGTATCAGATTCCTCACCTGTATCGACCGACCAAAGTTTAATCGTCTTGTCTTGACTGCCACTAGCAATGATTTTACCATCAGGACTAAATGCAACGCAATTTACTCGTTCGTCATGACTTTTTAAAGTGTAAATTTCTTGCTTAGTCTGTACATCCCATAATTTAATTGTTTTGTCATCGCTACCGCTAGCTAAGATTTTACCATCGGGGCTAAATGCAACTGAATTAACTCCACCTGATGATGTTTCCCCATGTCCGGTTAGTACATAATGTTCTTGATTGGCTAAATTCCAAATATTAATTGTTTCATCGTAGCTACCGCTTGCTAATAGATTACCATTGGGGCTAAATACTACAGACAAAATTAAATCGGAATGTCCAGCAAGGGTTTGTACTGAATTACTTTTTGATGTTGCGGGTTGGGACAGGTTTTCTGAAATCTCGCGTTCTTGAGGTAAGTTAGTAGTAGTTGCCCGGACATTAATAATTGGTATATCTCCTTTATTAATCGGTTGGTCGTTGGAAGTTGCGAGTACAGTATTTGCAGTTTTTTGAGGTTGATTTGCTGAAATTCCACCACTAATAGGTGTTGTAGTTACCTTGGTTATATTTGAGGGTGGTTGATTGCTGGTTGAGGGTTGATTGCTAGAAGCTACTTGTGATGCACCTTCAAATTTTGCTAAAAACTGCGCGTTAGCCAAGCTGATTACAGATATCGCACTCTTTAATTCTGATATATCTTCCTGATTTTTTTGGGTTATTTGCTGCTGGTTTTGCTGTAATTGTTGAATTTGTTGTTGAATGCTATTAAAGAATTGCGCTATCGAATCAATTTGTGTTAACCGTTGGTTAATTGTATTAATATTTACTTCTTGATTAGCATTAAATTGCTCAATTTGTTTGGTAGAATTAGTAGTTAGTTGTTGGATTAAATTATCGACTTGAGATAATCTTTGATTAATTTTATCAATATTTTGCTGTTGACTTTTTTGCAATTCTTCAATTTGCTGTTGTGCCGTGCTTAATTGTTGGTTAAATCCATTTACTAATGCAGTCACATTCAATTGTTGATTTGCTTTAAATTTCTCTGCTTGTTGATTAGAATTTACATTTATTTGTTGAGCAAATACATCCATTTCTGCTAGCTTTTGATTAATCACCTCAGCATTTTGCTGCTGATTTTGGCGTAACTGGTCGATCTGCTGTTGTGCAGTTCCAACTTGCTGCACGACATTATCAATTTGTGTAAGACGTCGATCGATTGCCTGCGTACTTGTCTGTTGGCTTTGCTGTAATTGCTCAACTTGCTGTTTTGTCGCATTCAACTGTTGCGTAAAAGTATCAAATTGAGTCAATCGTTGATTCATTATATTGACATTTTGTACCTGATTGAGTCGCAACTGTTCAAGGTGTTGTTGCGTTGCTGTTAACTGTTGAGCAAGGTTATCAACTTGAGTAAAGCGGTGGTTGATTGCGTTTGGATTTACTTGTTTAGTCAAAGTATCAAGTTGCGTCAACCGCTGATTAATCGTATTAATATTTTGTTGTTGACTTTGGCGTAATTCTTCAAGAAGTAGAGAAGTAGCCCTTAACTGTTGGGCTATATTATCAATTTGAACCAAGCGCTGATTGATAGCGTCCACGTTTTTCTGGTGAGTTTCTTGGATTTTTGCGATTTGTTTTTGTGAGGTTGTATTAATTTCCCCAATCGAAGCATCAAGTTGTGCCAAACGTGAATTAATCGCTTCAATCTCCTCAAGTGGGAAGTTGTGCAATTGTTCAATTTGCTGCGGAGTCAAACGATTGTGTGGTTCCGATTCAACCGATTCGCGTTGCAAAGAAAGTTGCCGCAACTTGCGCTCGCGCTGCTGATTGAATAAATTCAACCCGACACTTAAAGTTAAAGGAAGAACTGCGTAAGCATATTCTTGACTAATTGACGCCGCGATCGCACCCCATGCGGAGAGTCCCAACGATAGATATTCGAGAAATTCGATTTGGCGTTTAGTCATGATTTAGGGAGTAGAGGAAGATGGGGAGATGGGAAGATGGGGAGATGGGGAGATGGGGAGATAGGGAAAATGAGCAAGATGAAAAAATAGGAGTAGATGGAAAGTAAAATAGTATGTATCCCCCAATCCCCCCCCCGCCCTCCGACCAACGCCCAACCCCCGCAACATAGGGAATATTAATCCAAACAAAAACAAGTTATCG
>CAXTCQ010000464.1:0-4208 GCA_964242965.1 uncultured Calothrix sp.
GCAACCCTTTTTTTTGTGGGGCGCCGTGTTTGGCCGGCCCCCTACGCGAGATTTTTGGTAAAATGAGGGGTATGCACCCTCTATTCGCGCCTCTGCGTCTTTTAAGAAGTCGGGGATCTAGCAACAAGAGCGAAATTAATGAAACGACCACTAATCCCTAATCTCCATTCTCGGTAAGGTAATTACAAACTCAGAACCCTCACCAGGTTTAGAAGTGCATTCCAATAAACCACCGTGACGTTCGGTGACTATCTGGTAACTAATTGATAATCCCATCCCCGTACCTTTCCCAACGGGTTTAGTTGTGTAGAAGGGGTCAAATAAACGCTCAAGCACGGATTCACACATGCCAATCCCATTATCAGTAATACGAATTAGGATTTGGTCGGATGCTGAGATTTCGGTACAAATGCGAATTGTTGGTTGCCAACTAAAGGAAAAATGACTATTGACAAACGACTCTTCAAGTGCATCAATAGCGTTTGCCAAAATATTCATAAATACTTGATTGAGTTGTCCTGCGTAACATGCAACTAATGGTATTTCTGCGTATTCTTTGATAATAGTAATTTCTGGACGGTCGGGTTTAGCTTTGAGGCGATACCCTAAAATCATTAAAGTGCTATCAATTCCTTCATGAATGGCGGCTTCTTTATACTCGGCTTCGTCAAGACGCGAGAAAGTACGAAGTGATGCGACGATTTCGCGGATGCGGGTTGCACCAACTTTCATAGAAGTATGAAGTTTAAGTAGGTCTTCTAATATAAAGTCGATATCTATAGCTTCGGCTTTATCTTGAATTTCTGGTGCAGGTTCGGGATAGTAAGTTTGATAAAGATTAATCAGATTCAACAAATCTTCGGTGTATTGTTGAGCATGGGTAAGATTCCCGTAAATAAAGTTGACTGGGTTGTTGATTTCGTGTGCTACTCCTGCAACTAATTGCCCAAGCGAGGACATTTTTTCACTTTGGATTAGTTGGGATTGAGTGCATTGAAGTTCTTTAAAAGCTTGTTTTAAATCACCTTCGGCTGCTTTCCTAACTGTGATATCGCTGCGAATTGCAATATATTGTTGAGGTTTACCTTGTATATCTAATACGGGCACAATCGTTGTATTTACCCAATAGAATGTTCCATCTTTAGCACGATTTTTAACTTCACCTGTCCACACCTTACCAGTAGCAATGGTTTGCCACATGTTTCGAAAGAAGGTTGGAGGATGATATCCAGAATTAATCAAATTGTGAGTCTTACCAATTATTTCTGTGCGGTCGTATTTGGAGATTTCACAAAATTTTTCGTTGACGTATTCGATAATTCCCTTATTATTAGTAATTGCCACAATTGCAGCTTGGTCTAAAGCAAATTTAATATCGGCAACTTCTTTAAGAGATTTTTGTAGTGCGACTTCTGCGGCTTTAATTTCGCTAATATCTTCACGCAAAACTAACAAATATCTCGGATTATTATTAGTATCTAATATTGGTGTTTTTTGAATTTGAATAATCCGTTTATAAGTTCGATTTTTGGAAATTTTATCTTCAATAATTTTGATTGGTATTTTATTCTTAAGAATTTCTCTGTCTCGACTAGCCAAAAAGTCAGCTTCTTTTTTTGACAATAAATCATAGTCGGTTTTACCAAGTATTTATTCAGCAGCAAAACCAATTAAGTTTTCGGCAGTTTTATTCCAGAAAATATAACGCAAATCAACGGCATCTTTAACATATACCGCCACAGGCATTGTATCTATGATAGAGTTGATAAACTGTTTACTTTCAGTTAATTCTACTTGAGTTTGTTTAAGTTCGTTTAATGCTGCTTGTTGTTCGCTAACGTCGATAAGTAAACCATCCCAAATAATTGCCCCGTCAGCTTGTAATTCCGGACGCGAAATTCCTCGTATCCATTTGATTTTTCCGGAACGTGCAATCATTCTTCCCTGCCAATCCCAATGTTGCAAAGTTTGTGCTGACATTGCGACCGTCTCCAAAAATGATTGTTTATCTTCCGAATGTACTGCTGAGGTAAGTAATGTTCCATCCTTCTCGATTTCTTCAGGTTCAATGTTAAATATTTCCTGACAAGTACCGGAAATATAAGGGAAAGAATGGGTTCCATCCGGTTCTAATCGAAACTGATAAATTACTCCCGGTACATTAGTTACTAACTTTCTAAACCGCGCTTCGCTATGACTTAAAGCAATTTCCATTTTCCGACTTTCGGTAATATCTTCGACTATTGAAACTATTCCGATTAAATAACCATCTACATCTTTTATTGGCGTATTATACCAGTGACAAATAATAATACTGCCATCTTTTGTGATATTTTCTTTGCTACTGTGAATACCTCCCTCTTGTTTAATTAATGCAGTCATAACTTGATGAAAATGTTTGCAGGCAGTTTCAGGTACTAACAACCCCGTATTACGACCAATTGCTTCGTGCTTGCTATAACCAAAGATATTTTCAGCGGCAGGATTCCAATCTGTGATTTCAAACGCTTTGTTCCAAGTAATTATTGCTAACGGATTACGTTCGGTTAAAAAAGATAATTTTTGCTGCGTTTCTAAAAAAGTTTCTTCAATCGACTTGAGATTATACTGTAATTTCGATTGCAGGTTTGTCGAATAATTTGCGGTTGCGATCGCTTCTTCTAATTCGGCAATATACTGGTGTATTGCAATTTGTGAGTTTACGGTTTCGAGCATATAAGTAATAATTCTTGCTTATCTAAGTTTCTGGTGACATTAACTTGCTAGCCATTTGTCACGGTAAATATATAAAATTTGTGATAAAGAGCGTGTTTTTCGGCAGCAAGCTACATATTTAAAATGCCCAGAGCATCGACAGCGCTAACATAATTATGTAGATAAAAAATATAAGAATATTTTCAGAGATAGTGTATAAAATATGTCTAGTATAGCTGTAGCTTTGACTATTGCCGGTTCGGACAGCGGTGGTGGTGCGGGAATTCAAGCTGATTTACGCACGTTTGCTTTTCATTGCGTTCATGGGACGAGTGCTATTACCTGCGTCACCGCACAGAATACTTTAGGGGTAACGCGGGTTGATGCAATGGTATCTAATGCTGTTGTGGCCCAAATTCAGGCAGTCGTAGAGGATATTGGAGTTAACGCTACCAAAACAGGAATGTTGCTGAACCAAGAAATTATTGCTGCGGTTGCTAAACTTGTGGAAGCGTTGCAAATTAATAATTTAGTTGTAGACCCTGTGATGGTGTCGCGTGCGGGGACACTATTAATCGATGATGATGCAGTCAAGATGCTGCGTTCAGCGTTAATTCCCCAAGCTGTTTTAGTAACTCCAAATCGTTATGAAGCGCAAATTTTGAGCGGTTTAGAAATAAATTCGCTCGATACGATGAAATCTGCTGCTGAAATTATCCACCGCGATTTAGGTGCGAAATCAGTTTTGGTCAAAGGTGGAGGAATGCAGGGGGATTTACGCGGTGTTGATGTTTGGTTCGATGGGGAAACGCTGGAAATTTTAACTACAAAGCAAGTCGATACCAAAAATACACATGGGACGGGGTGTACTTTGTCAGCTGCGATCGCATCCAATCTCGCGCTCGGTTACGATTTATTAACGTCTGTACGCAATGCGAAGGAATATGTTACTACTGCACTGACTTACGCTCTCGATATCGGCAAAGGTCAAGGTCCCGTTGGGCATTTTTTCCCTCTACTGAAGGGAGAAGGGGAGGAAGGCAACGATATCAATTAACAACTCCTAAATAGAGACGCGAAATTTCGCGTCTCTACATGGACGCACCTCCCAACTCCTAACTTTCTACTCCCTACTCCCTACTCCCTATAAAATCTAAATAAAAAAACCTTTGCTCTACGAGCCGTTTTCCATTATCCTTTGGCATAGCCTCAGTAACCGCACTTTACTGATGCAATTTTTCGTTATATCAATTACATCTTATCGTGGCAAATAACTAAGTAATGCGAACTACTACAAATTCAGTTCCCAAAACCCAACCTCCAACCAATCAAACCTATTCTGCTTCTGTTCCGCTGTCGGTTTACCGCGATTTGGCAGCAGAACTACAAGCGATGCAAGCGACTCTAAATTCGCTCTCCACGCAAAATCGCCAACTTACTCAAGAAAATCAGCTGCTGCGGCAAGAAATTACCAAAGCCGTTCAATCGGTGATGCAGTTACAGAAGTTAGCCGA
>CAXTCQ010000465.1:0-4143 GCA_964242965.1 uncultured Calothrix sp.
TCGGGATAGACCGCTCTAAAATGCCGTAAGAGAAAGTTATATTATCTGCACCTAAAACAGGATAGGTAGTTATCGCAGGCAATAACCCTATATTAAAAAGTCCCAAAGCCAATTTTGTCCAATTACGTATATTTAAGTACATCACACATCGATAAAATTTTTATATTAACCACATGGCTAATTGGTCTTGACTCGAATAACCGTAAGTACTGCTCGTACCCATCCTAGCGCGAACCTCTGCAAGCGAGATTCCCTGTTGATTTGCCCATTCTTCTCTTGCTTCTTTATATACATTGCTCAAAGCTAGTGCTCCTACTTTGCCCGCACATTTGATGTATTTGTTTTTGACGAAGCGGTTAAATTACTACTACGCTTTTATGAAGTCCAAGGCGGACGTATTCTAATTGATGGTATTGATATTCGGAAATTAGAACTTGGGGAACTGCGACGCTGTATCGGTTGGGTGAGTCAGGATGTATTTTTATTTCATGGTACAGTGCTAGAAAATATTGCCTATGGCAGCTTTAACGCTAGTCACAACGAAATTATCCACGTTGCCAAATTAGCCTCAGTTCACGAATTTATTCTTCAACTACCCCAAGGATACGATAGTATCCTTGGCGAACGGGGTCAAAAGCTCTCTGGTGGTCAACGACAGTTTCCTGAGTTAGAAGATGAAGATATTCAGCAATCACTGATTTACGCTTCTATTTTAGAGAATAACTAACCGATATCTAGGTATGAAATCTCATTAATCACGCAGTCACTTAACTTTCATCGCGGTAAACCTCTTTGCGATGTCCTACTCTCACAACGTTAATAAATAACACGTCATCAAAAATATCGTACAAAACTCGATAAGCACCTACTCGAATTCGATAACCATTGTCTAAATCCTCTAATTTGACAACGCCGTTTGGACGGGGATTATCAGCTAATTCATCAATTTTCGCTTGTATTCTCTCTCGCGCGGAGACAGGCAACTTTTTAAGTTGTTTAGATGCAGCCCTAGATAATTCGATATCGTATTTACTCACTGGCTAATTCTCGTTTAACTTGTGCCCAAGGGATAGTGCCATTTTTCTTAATATCTTCCCGTGCTTCTCGCAAAGCCTTAATATCCTCTTCATCTTCAGCTTTGCGAATATCTAGAAGTTCTATAACATCTTCCAAAGTGTCTTCATATGCTTGTTCTAATTTTTCGTAGACAATTTTAAGTAGCTCTTGTCTTTTAGTTGTAGTTTCCATATTCTCTTAAAAACGTCTTATATACATACCTTACACGTCTTTTGCATTATAGTTTATATATTAACCTGCACGCCTCTTGCTATAGCACTTTTCTTGAATCGGAAATAGGTCAAATCACGCCAAATTAGTACATAGGTTTGGTAGCCTCAGAGAATTTTGCGAGCGTTTTGCTCTAGTTATGTTATTAATCATGAGCGCATGGGAATTATAAACAAAGAAGCGATTAACCATGTTTTGGTTTTAAGCCGTGAAACCTAAGAACGTATAATCTAACCCATGTCTAATGATTCTGTGCGTAATTCTGCTATAAACGTTGCTGCTACAACTAGCGTCGAGCATATTCAATTGCAGGATTTACCTGTAAATGCAGTGCATAAATTGCACAAAGGTGGGGTTCGACCTGGTGAATCTTTAAGAACTAGGGTCGAAGCTCAAGAAATGTTAAACAAAATCCCCCCATCTCACCGAGCAGGTATTGACAGTACATCTGCTGGTCAAAATGCACAAAAATACTTATCTGATAAGCACGCTAGTCACATTAAGCCTCATAGTAAAGGAGGCTCAAATCACCCCAAAAACATCAAATGGGAGAATGCCAAAGACAATATTGCTCGTGGTGGTAAACCTATGTCTTGGCAAGAGCAAATGAGGCTGGATGCCAAATGGCGTTTTGATAACTTGGCAGGAGGTGTTAAAGCTGGCATTAAAGCGGCGCCTTTGGGAGCTGCTATTGGTGCTGCAACAACAGCGCCATTCTCGATGCTCACCAACGCGCTTCGTGTAATTCGAGGTGAAATTTCTCCGCAACAAGCTGGTGTAGAAACATTAAAAGATACTCTTGTTGGCGGTGCAGTTGGGGGTACAACAGCATTTGCAGTTACAACAGTAGCAACAATATGTCCGCCAATAGCAATAGCTTTAACTGCTGTTTCCCCAACCTTTTAATGTACTTGTGGAATGGGTTTGCTTCTTACTTAACAGCTTCTAGCTCAGACCCTTACAAAATTAGGGTAAATAATAAAAAAGATGCTGATAAAATTGGTAAAACCATCAATGAATACTGCACCCCTGTAATACAAAGTTTTTGGCTAGACACTCAAGATAAACTTGTTAGAGAAGGGACAGATATTCGTGAAAGTCTAGTTAAAGAAATTCAAAAGGAAATTCAAGCAATCTCTGATGAACTTTCCAAATATTTAGGAAGTGCTTTGGAAGTTGAAATAGGTATTAATGAAATTCAATTTCCCAAGTTTGAATTCTTAGGAATTGATGCAAAAATCCAGCATCAGCAAGAAGTATTTACTAGGACTGTAAAAGAACTAAAGGTAAAAAAAAGCTGTTGTAAATCAAGTGAAGTCTATGAAGTAGATGTTCCATATAAAGAAACAGTGTCCTACTATGAGATTGATTTACAACTGACTTCTCAAAGCATTCAGCAAAAAATAGACTCACAAGTTCAAAGAAACATTGAGTTACTTAAGCGCGTTATTGAAAAGCAAATAGAAGAAGATTTTAAAAAGGGCGAAAAACAAATTAATAATTATATTAATCGGTTTCAAGCTGAATTTGACTATTTGCTGAAGCAACGGGCAACTAGGGAAGTTGAAGCGCCTAATATTATTGCTCATTTGGAGAGTCAAATAACTGAATTAAGTGAATATCTTAATGAATTAAAGTTAATTGAGGAAACACTTAATAATTGGAAACCTGTGACCTCCGGAAAATAATTGTACGTTGCCTGAAATTATTGTAGAGACATTCTTTCAATCGCGTCTCTACATAATACTACTCGGTGTACGCAAATTGTAAAACGTGAAACCCCGCTCCAAGACGTTGCATGTAACATCTCTACATACGTTAACCGAGCAGTGGCACCCTCCTAATTCAAAGAAGTTATATTATAGGAACAGAGCAACGGCACCGACTCCCCCATATATAAGGAAAACCGAAATGTTCCTCTTCGCCCGTTAAAATGACTGCTTTGAATAGAAATGTTATATACTCAAAACGGGTTAATACTTTAGTTTTAAATTGCGTGAAAATCTTGAAGATGCTTCGTTCCTCAGCATGACAGAAGTCTAAATCTACCCGTTTGTAGTATAATTACGGTTAGGGAACAAACGTACAGTCTAAATTTACTATTATTTCTTGTGTCAGCTAAAGACATATTCCACAACGCCGCAAAGGCTGCATTACAAAACGATGGCTGGACAGTTACAGAGCCATTATATTTAAGGTTAGGAGACGACCAGTTACGAATCGACTTAGCTGCTGAACGTTTAATAGCAGCAGAACGCAAGCAGGAAAAAATAGCAGTAGAAGTAAAAAGTTTTGTTGGAGCGTCGGCAATTACAGATTTTCATACAGCGTTAGGGTAATTTCTCAACTATAGAGCAGTGCTACAGATACAACAACCAGAGCGTCAACTATATTTGGCTGTGACAACAGAAATATACCGAACTTTTTTTCGTAGAGATTTACCAAAATTAAGTGTTCAAACTTACCAAATAAAATTATTAATATTTGACCCAGTAACTGAGGTAATTGAACAATGGATAAATTAAATTACTACCGTCAACTAATTCGTGAATGCTTGATGCCATATTTGGAAATGAAGCCATCAGGTGGAGAAATAGAAGTTTATAAAATGTTTGATACTGAAGACGACCATTATCAAATATTTCATGCTGGCTGGGATGCCTTTCAAAGAATATATGGTGCCTTAATACACATCGATTTAATCGGTGATAAAATTTGGATTCAATATGATGGTACAGAAGATGGTGTTGCGAATACTTTGGTAGAATTAGGCGTGCCCAAGCAAGATATTGTATTAGCTTACCACTCAGCATTTTTGCGTCAATATGATAGGTTTGCTGTTGGGTAAATATTACA
>CAXTCQ010000466.1:0-4111 GCA_964242965.1 uncultured Calothrix sp.
GTTCGCTTATATCCCCGGTTTAAAAAACGCGGGGCTTTACGCTTTGTTATTGTAAGAGAAAGGGAGTTTACCCATAAAAATCGAGCAAAGCTTTGGTATCATCGTAGATCCCGCGATGCCACAATACAAACTGTAAAGCTTATTTAATAGGAGATATGAGTAGCAGTTAAGAGTTTGAGTAAATGCAATCTCTTCCCCCTATCATCTTACTCTTCCCTGGATTCATCAATCCAAACGGGTCAACCATCTCCTTAAACTTCAAATGTTCGGGGTCAATTGCCCTTTTCCAACCATCCTCAATTTTATAACTGTGAGGATTCGCAATAAATACCCCATGTTCTTCGTGATAGCGCATAATCTCGTTGAGACGTTCTTCGGTTGTATAGCGCACCAATTGCAAACCCGGATTTGCAACAGCACCCCTAGCACGAATAAATTCTAAATGCATCATCACCTCATCTCCAAAGTGATGGTACATATGCTCGATAGTTTGTAAATTATCAGTAGGAAATATGCTTTGCAAATACGTGATGGAAGAATCTGCCGTTCGAGCGTGTAATGTCGTGTGATTCCAAGTATATTCAGCTAAACGCAAACCTTTTTCAGCATCCTGTGCTGATTTTTGATATGTAATTTCACCATCGAATTGCTTTATCAATCCCGGTAATAACTCTAAACTCGATTCGGCAATCATTAAAAATACAGCCTGCTTCCCTTCCGGAATATATTCACGCAGTGCTGTAAAATATTGCCCAATTGGGTCGGCAAAAATGCTAATTTCCTTTTTGATGATGCCGTCAGCACTTGCTAAAGCTTGCCCAAACCTTGCCCCTATCATAAATTTATCAAAGGTAACAATTACCTCTGCCCAAGGATAAGCGGCACCCAGCGGAATCTCTACTTCAGTAATAATACCGTTTATTCCCCAAGCATGATTGACTTTTTGGACATCATCACCGCGTAACTCAATTACACGCGGTTCCTCCTCCAAAGTTACCACCTGCAAAGCCAAAAGATTTCCTCTATCCCCCATCAACCCATACTGAATCGAACCAATTCCACCGCTACCACCCGCAACAAATCCGCCAATTGTGGCAGTACGATAAGTTGAAGGAGTCATCCGCATTTCCCAGCCAATTGAGCGCACTTTTTTATCGAGTGCAGCAAGCTTTACCCCAGCTTCAACCCGTGCAACTCCAGGCTTTACCCAGCAAATATTATGCATTGCCGTCATGTCTAAAATTACACCGCCATATATCGGTACGCATTGACCGTAATTCCCCGTACCAGCACCTCGTACTGTGATAGGTATCTTATATTTGGCACATGCGGCGGCAACTTTTATTACTTCAGCTTGATTTATCGGACGGACTGCCACATCCCCAACTTTTCCTGCTAGTTGCGACGTGAGTATCGGACTGAAGGAATGGTAATCTTGGGATAATTTTACTAGTTGCGATCGCTCTTGGATAATTTCAATACCCGCAAGGGAGTTAATTAAGCCATCAATGTTAAATTGTGTTACTGGTGCGGTCATGTTAGGGGTAGGGGGATAAAGGAGACAAGGAGGATAAGGGAGATAAGGGAGAAAGTTTCTTCCTCCAATCCCTCCACTTCTTCTACTTTCTCCACTTCGACTATTCCATCTTTCTTTATATCTTTTTTTAAACGTAGAATCACATTCAGGGTAAATGCTACTTTTGTGCGTACTTTACGCCAAATAATTGCATTTCGCTGCGTTGCAAAATGTTATTTTTTTATGTTTTCTAACACTTTCATGCTAGTGACCTAATATGAATGTAGATGCCGATTGATATTGGGCGGTTAAATCCGCACTCCAATCAAATCATCGAATTTCAACTCAAGCGCATTGTACATTCTAGAATCAATTTTTGGTTGACCAGAGAAAAAGGTTGAATTTCTAAGGCACGATGAAAAGCTTTGATGGCTTTTTCGTACTTGCCAATGGCAGCATAAGATAATCCCATACCATGAAGCGCGCCAAAATGTGCTGGATTTAAATTCACGACTTTATGACAATCAATTAACGATTTTTGATATTCTCCAATAGTGTAATAGAGAAACGCACGGCGATTCCAAGCTTCGGCAAAATCGGGTTGGTCGTCGATTAATTTTGTTAACATTGCTTCCGCTTCTGCGATTTTGCCTGCATCGATTAACTTTTGGCTGCGGTCAATGATTTCCAAACCTTGAACTCCTTTTTGTTGGAACCAAATCCGCCATAATTTCCGAGTTGCCTGTTCGCGGATATATTCATCGGCATTTTTCAAGTCTTCAAGTAACGAATTGATAAATAAAGAATCCATGAATTTGATGTTAGTAATGGTATATTTGGATCAAATTTCGCACAAAATTAACTGAGAAGATAGTTTTTTACCTATTCTTAAATTTTCACCCCACAATTGCAAAGTAGTCGATTAGTAGATGTTTTTTTTTGTATTCTATAATACGATTTATCGGTGACTTAAGCGGGTAAATTCATCAATGATTGGTCAGTCACTTAACACGGATTGTACCCAGTGTCGAGATGGCGGTCAAACATACCCCTTCGCTTGAAAAAATCAATAATAAACTATTGATGGCTGACAAATTCTGACTTGACAAACATAGATAAATATAAAACCCCATGACATTGCCAAAACAAAACAACGTTTCCAGGCATATTGTTCTCACATCGCACCCAAGTAGTTTTGGTCCCAAACCAATCGCCATTAAGTGGGGTTCTGCTGACCCAATGACAAGAGGTCCGATTGTAGCGACACTGACCAAACAAACACACCGGAATGTCATTGGTACGCATTCGGGCGGGTACGCTGTATATCGAGCGTTGGCGGTGGCGAGTGGCGCACTTCAGTCTGACCATCGAGCAGATTTGACCAATACATCCCCAATCGAACATATCGGACCGCACCCTAGTTGGTTCGACCCCGATAAAATTGTTTCGTTGGACCCATTCGGAGCAATTGTTGGTGAAGTCTTCCCATCATACTACGAACAAGGGTACGATATCCGTCCGACGATAGCTGTCACGAAAGCACATATAAACATGCCCGAATTGCAAGAAGCGATCGCAAAAGGGCGGTTGCAAGTCGATGGCACGATTATGAAAGCAGGTGGCGATTTGGTGGTGATAAAAGCTGCAATCGAGCCGGTTTGGTATTTACCGGGAATCGCCAAGCGTTTTAATATTGGCGAGGGTGAATTACGTCGTGCTTTATTCGAGCAAACTGGGGGGATGTTTCCAGAATTAGTGACGCGACCGGATTTGGAAGTGTTTTTGCCACCCATTGGGGGTGTAACGGTCTACATTGTCGGCGATATCGCCGCGATTACCGACCCCACCAAACCCGTCGCTGTCCGCGTTCACGACGAATGTAACGGTTCGGATGTGTTTGGCTCAGACATTTGTACTTGTCGTCCGTATTTAGTTCACGGAATTGAAGTGTGCATCCAAACTGCTCAATCCGGTGGTGCGGGTATTATTATTTACTGTCGGAAGGAAGGACGCGCCCTTGGCGAAGTTACAAAGTTCTTAGTTTATAATGCTCGCAAGCGTCAAGAGGGAGGGGACACCGCTGATGCATATTTTGCTCGTACCGAGTGCGTAGCAGGAGTGCAAGATATGCGCGTTCAAGAAATTATGCCCGATGTTTTGCACTGGTTGGGAGTGACGCGCATCGATCGAATGGTATCGATGAGTAATATGAAATTCGATGCGATTACGCAATCGGGTATTGAGATAGTCGAACGTATCGCAATTCCTGAAGATTTGATTCCGCTGGATGCGCGGGTGGAAATTGAAGCTAAGAAAGCTGCTGGTTATTTTACTACGGGTGATGTGTTGGATGATTTGGGTTTGGCTGATGTTAAGGGGCGGTCTTTGGTTGAATAATGGGGAGGTGGCGGTATCGCAATAATGCGGAGGTGGCGGTATTGCAATAATGCGGAGGTGGCGGTATTGCAATAATGCGGAGGTGGCGGTATCGCAATAATGCGGAGGTGGCGGGGCGGGTTTATTTAAATTTCTCGTTTTCGTTAAGTATGTCGGTGAACCCGCCCGTACAGGAATTGGGTGGGTTGGATAATGGGG
>CAXTCQ010000467.1:0-3975 GCA_964242965.1 uncultured Calothrix sp.
CCCCTTACCTCACCCTAGCTCCCCTTCTCCCCCTACTCCTTACTCCCTACTCCCTACTCCCCTTATACTTAGCTTGCAAAAAACAAATCAATCGTGACTACCTGGAAGTTGTAAAATCTTTGTTAAATTGGACAAGCATTTCCAATCTCCGAAATGAACTTAAGGTACTTAGCATGACAGCAACAACCCCAAAACCAACTACAGCGCTTCCCTATTTTTGCGAGGGTATCCAATATTTTGGGGAATCGCTGCCGGAATTTGATAAGTATGGAAAAGAGAGTGCGATATCTGGTCAAGCTGTAAATCCTGGCGATGATGCCGCAGTCTACCAAACAATGCTTTATGCCGATGCACTACGCTATCTGACTTTACAAATTACCGGCAGTAAAGCATCGGGACATCCTGGTGGTTTTGCTAGCCAAGCCGAGGCTTATGCATCGCTAGTCATGCTCGGTTACAAAAACATTATCACCGAAGTCGGACATCACGCCCCCGGATTTTATAGTGCCATGTTCCTCGACCGTTCGCTTGAGGATATGGGTATTGATAATGTACAGCAATTGCGCGATCGCTACCGCGAACAACACGGTTTATTAGGACACCTTTCAGGCTACATTCCCGGTATTCTTGCACCTGCGGGTCCTTTGGGACAAGGGCAACATTTTGCCATGTCCGCAGCACTACTCCACCGCGATAAACTTTTCCCCTTTACTGTCGGGGATGGTGGTTTGGGCGAACCGTATATCATGAGTTCGATGGGACATTTCCATACAGCATATCCCGAAGCTACTAACTTTTTACCCGTGTTGGTTTGGAATGGATTCAGCCAGGAACACCACAGTATGGTATCCACCAAAACTAATGCAGAGATGATTGCTTACTGGCAGGGTAACGGCTTTGAGGAAGTTATCTTAGTTAACGCTAAAGACTTCGACGATAAAAACCAACCCGGTGACTACGTTGATAGTACCGCTTTTTCATTAACCAAGCGGATGGAATTTACCAAAGCCGTCTTAGCAGGAGTCGATAAAGCCGCTAAATCTGCAATGGGTGGTAAACTTACCGTCTTTATTATCAAACAACTCAAAGGCGCAGGCGTTCACGCATTAGGTGCGAAATCGCACAATTTATATGCGAAAGATACCTTAGACGCACTCCACATTATCGAAGCGTTGAAAAAACGGGCATTACCGATCGAAGCTTGGCAATTAGTTAGAAGCAACCTCGAAAAAGCTGGCGGTGGTTCGGCTTCCAAGACTGCTGTCACCGAATTTGAATTGCCTGTAGCCGATATCGGCACGTTACCTTTGGAAGAATACGCAGTCGGAGGCGATGCCAAAGTTGCTACCACCGAAATGGGTCGATTAGTCGGTATCGTCGGACAAAAAGATAAACAATTTGTTGTCACTAACGCCGACGGTAACGAAGCATCGGGTATTGCCAACATTAACCAAGCATTAAAAATTAACCACCCCGTCAAAGATGATTTGTATAACCAAGCACCCGGCGGTCAAGTTTACGAACCACTGAGTGAAGACGCATGTGCAGGATTAGCAGCGGGTTTAGCGTTGATGGGTGCGAGAACGCTTTGGTGTTCCTACGAGTCTTTTGCAATCAATGGGTTGCCAATTTGGCAAACCGTCATCCAAGCGATGGCAGAATTGCGTCGTAAAACCCCTTCAACGATTACTTTGTATACTGCGGGTGCGTTGGAACAAGGACGCAACGGTTGGACTCACCAACGTCCAGAAATTGAAGCGTATTTTGCTGCGATGATGCGAAATGGTAATGTGTTTCCGCTATTTCCATGCGATGCAAACAGCATTCAAGTTTGTTACGACTGGGCATTAACTACTAAGAATAAGGGAATTGTGATTACTGCGAGTAAGTCACCTTTGGCGATTCGGACTACTTTTGCACAGACAAGAGAAGGTTTAGAAAATGGTGCGGTGGTGTTGCAGGAAACTCCTGGAAATAAAACGGTAGTTTTCCCAGTAATTGGGGATATGACATTATTACCTGTGTACGAAGCTGCGAAAAAATTACAAGAACAAGGTGTAGGAAGTCGGATAGTTTCTGTTATTAATCCTCGTCGTTTATATCGTCCTCATGATGTAGCTTGGGGTACTTGTTCGGAAGCTGACGGCGGATTTTTGGATGATGCAAAATTCGCGCAAATGTTTGGTGGTGATGCGTTGATTGGGGTTACAGGAGGTGCTGCGGCAATGCTGGAACCGATTATGTTGCGGAGTCATTGCCAGCGCGATACTTTTGCGTGGAAGCGCGGGGAAACTACTGGGAGTGCTGGTGAGTTGATGGCGTTTAATGGGTTGACTGCGGAGGCTTTGGTGAAGCGGGGGATGAGTTTGATAGAATAGGTAAGTTTAACGATTGTTGATTGAATTGACAGCCGCAAACATACGTAATCATCAAAATCTATATTTTTTGTTGAAAAACGTGTATTTGCGGTTTGTTTTTGTAATAAAGTTTTGTTATAAATATTAATTATTTTAGATGACAAATAATTAATTTATATGATTTCAATAGAATATACTCAAATAATCGCACAAGTTTCTTGTCCTATTCCTACTACCGCTCAATTTGCGGCTATAGTAACTTTAATACTAGGGCTTGGTATTATTGGTATTTCAGCAGGTATTAGTGTTATTAGTTTAGCTACCACAATAATCGCACTAATAGTATCTGGATCTCCTTTAGAAGCAATATCAGCTGCGATTGCAACTCATATGGGTGCTATTGCTTCATCTACAGGAGTAGTTGCAGCTTTATACCAAGGGATTAAAAATATTTTGGGATGCTAAATATTATTTGTCAATCTAGTTGTAGTTGTAGGTTGGGTGGAACGCAGTGAAACCCAACATTATATATCGGGTAATCAATATGATTTTGTGTTAGGTTACGGTATATTAAAGAGCAAATTATCGGGTTGACCCAAAATATAATGTTGGGTTTCGCAACGCTTGACCCAACCTACAGCTAAACATTAAATCATCAGGTTCACTCAAAATATAATGTTTGGTTTCGCAAAGAGTCCGGCAACGTGTGAACGCTGCACCCAAACAATATAAGTGTTTTAAAAGCAATGCAATTGCTTAACCCCCTATATCAAGGCTTTTGAATTAAATCGATTTCCAAAATCATCTGTTAATTCAGCCTGCTTATAGCAGGCTTTGTTAGCTGTTAGCCCCACCTTTCCAAGGTGCGGGCGGGATGAGTGGGCACACCAACAAACTTCATTTAACCCTGAATATCATCACCTTAGAGGATAAGGTATAGGTATTCCAAGATTTAATTTGTTAGAGAACAAGGTATAGGTATTCCAAGATTTAATTCGTTTTCCCACAATACCGCCCCACCTTGTAAAGGTGGGGCTAATCGGTACGAAGCCTGCTTTGAAAGCAGGCTGTTAAACCTCCCAGTCAGAAACGAGATTTTTTTGACCGTGATGTTGGGCTTGATTTCTAATGTAATTAGCTACTTGATTGACGTGACGATGGCTTACGGTAAATGCACCATAACCACCTTGCCATTTAAAAAAGTTTCCTGGTTTAATTTCATGGGTGATGAGATGCGAAGAACTACCTTTGGCTTTGCCTATTAATTCGGATATCGTTAACGTCGCCGGAAAATCAATCAGCAAATGGATGTGGTCTGGAATACCACCAATGGCGATAACCTTACACCTTAAATCAGTGCATTGTTTCCTAATTGCTGAATAAATAGTCTGTTGAATTTCTTCTGTTATGAGAGGTTGTCTTTCCCAGGTAGCCCAAACGCAATGTAAATATAATTGTGTATAATTCGTGGTCATTGGAACTAATTGTTTATTTTCAATGGCTAACTATATAGTTCCCAATCTTGGTGTTAAAATACGGTACATTAGGGCTGATTAGAAACGCTTAAATAAACATTACTATTTACAAATGGCGAATCACCTCAGCCACCGACCAAGCT
>CAXTCQ010000468.1:0-3956 GCA_964242965.1 uncultured Calothrix sp.
GAGATAAATTGTTTCTTTGTTCCCCTTGTCCCCTACCTCTTCCTTGTCCCTTCTTCGTATTCATCCCCATACCCTTCGACCCCTTAATTAACTACTCTGCTATTCCCAGATGACCATCAACTTCAGGTTGTTCCAGAAAACCAATACCCGATAATGGACGATATGGATAACCTTGACGCGGTGTTTTTTGAATATCATCTTTAATTGCTTCTAAATCAATATAGCGATCGCTTACATTAATCAAACTATCGCTGGTCATCGACCGCAAGCTCACAACTTCTACCCGTACACCGCGATAACTAACAGAATTGACAGCATATGCCAAATCGCCGTCACCACTGACCAAAACTGCGGTATCATACGAATCTACCAACGCCATCATATCTACCGCTATTTCAACATCGAGGTTCGCTTTCTTAGAACCATCGGGCAACTGCACTAAATCTTTAGCTATAACGCGATAGCCGTTACGACGCATCCACAGCAAAAATCCTTGCTGTTTCTCGTTTGTTCGGTCTACACCCGTATAAAAGAACGCACGCAATAACCGCGAACCACCTGTCAACCTACACAGTAACTTGGTGTAATCGATTTCAATACCTAATTGTAAAGCTGCATAAAATAAATTTGAGCCATCAATAAATATGGCTACGCGACCTCGATTTTCTAAAACCTGTTCGGGAGTAAATATCGAGTCGTTCTCTAGATTATTCAACATTATTGTCATACCTCGTTTCTTATCAATTTAATAAAGGTTAGTTTTTTACCAGATTTACATGCGCTTTGGCGCGGCTTATAATAGTCTTTCAGGGCTATTCAATCTAGCCCCGATTGATTTGTCAGTCCACTGCAAATTAAACAACTAATCGTTTTTGGTTAATTCTATGCGTTTGAAAATGGGTTGGGGTGTTCCCAATTTTTGCTCGCTGCTTAATAATCCCCATTGAGCATGGATATCGTAAGGTGCGGCAATAGCACTAGCAATTTGATTGTTAAAATCTATATCAAATCCTAGTTGCTGGTAAGCGGAACTACTGATATTTGGAATCACCGGGGATAAAAGATAAGCTGCTAACCTTACCGATTCCAGCACTACGTAAAGTACTCGCTCCACTTCCGCTTGCTGTTCTTTTTTATACAATTTCCAAGGAGCTTGGTCATCGATAAACTTATTGCTAGCTTGTACCAGCGACAAGGTAGCACCACAAGCTTGACTGAAAGCTAGCGTTTCATAGGCATTTTTAACCTGTTCCCCCAAATTTAAACCGATAACTTTCAAAGGATTGTCAGCAGCAATATCTTCACTTGTAACAAGTGGAATATTGCCACCGCAGTATTTCTTCACCATGTTCAAGCTGCGGTTTAACAAATTTCCTAAATCATTTGCCAAATCTGCATTTAAAACATTAATGAATCTAACTTCATTAAAATCGCCATCTTTACCAAATTCGATTTCCTTAAGAAAGTAATAACGAATCGCATCTGTCCCATAGCTATCAACCAATGCTACAGGGTCGATTGTATTCCCAAGAGTTTTACCCATTTTTTGACCATTTTTAGTCAAAAAACCATGCCCAAATACTTTTTTTGGTAATGGCAACCCCGCTGACATTAACATTGCCAGCCAGTAAACTGCGTGAAACCGTAAAATGTCTTTTCCAATTAGATGGATATCGAATGGAAACCACTTTTTCAAAGCTGCTTCTAATGTTGGTTCGTCGTCGGGTTCGAGTAGTGCGGTAACGTACCCCAAAAGTGCATCAAACCACACATATAGAGTGTGTTTATCATCGATGGGAACCGGGAAACCCCAATCCAAATTTACCCGCGATATCGAAAAGTCTTGTAATCCTTGATTGACAAAATTTAAAACTTCGTTGCGACGACTAGCTGGTTGAATTAATTCTGGCTGTTCTTCGTACAATGCCAGCAATTTGTCTTGATATTTCGATAAGCGAAAGAAGTAGTTTTCCTCGTCTCTGTATTCGACTTGTTTGTTAGTATGGATGGGACAATGATTGCCCAGAAGTAGTTCGCGTTCCTCTTTAAATTCCTCGCAAGAGACACAGTACCAGCCTTTCTGCTGTCCTAAGTAGATATCCCCAGCCTCCCAGACGCGCATGAAAAACTCTTTGACAATTGCTTCGTGACGGGGTGCGCTTGTCCGGCTAAAGCGGTCGTATTGGATGTTTAATAACTTCCATAACGAGATGAAGTTAGGTACAATCTCATTGCAGAATTCTTGGGGTTTAAGTCCTTTTGCTTCAGCGCTACGCTCAATTTTTTGTCCGTGTTCGTCGGTTCCGGTAACTAGCAGTACCGAACGTCCTAACAATCGCTGAAATCTGGCGATAGTATCCGCAGCCATTGTAGTATAAGCGCTACCAATGTGCGGTAAATCGTTCACATAATATAGTGGCGTTGTCAGGGCAAATGTTTCTTCAGTTTTATTCACTCGATTCATGCAGTATATAAAAGCTACTTATTATAGAAGCTATTTTATCTTTAGTCTTTATTTAAAACCAGGTTATTATATAACATTCATCAAGGATTTTCAAGCACCGTCTTAATCGTAGCAAATTTATCGGGCAGCCAATGCTTTAACAAAAAAAATAAATTTGGTTATCTTTGAACAAAAATCAGATTATCAATAGTTAATTAACTTACTATACAAATATTATTATTTCGATTTGCTGTTACCGGGGATACAAACAGTTGTTACTTTCATGTTTTTAGTAGGGAGGGTAATGGTATTTCTATCTTAAGGCTATCGATTTAGTAGTGGAGCAATGTGAAAATTGAATAAAGAACCATCAGCAAAAAGTTTTCAAAATTTATATTTAAATAACTATGAGCGTAAATAGCCCCCTGGAGATTTCTCAAGCACTTTTAGCTGCATTTTCAACAAAAATGTTTCGCTACTACGAAGACCGTATTCCCCAGGATGCAAGTATGCTTGTTGTTAGCAACCACCGTAGTTTCATGGATGCATCAATTTTAATGGCAGCGCTATCGCAACCGATTCGTTTTGCTTGCCATCATTACATGGGACAGGTGCCGATAATGCGCGAAATTGTCACTCTGGGATTGGGATGCTTTCCATTAGAAGCAAATCAACAGCGTCAGCATAGCTTTTTTAAACAGTCGGAATTACTATTGCAATCGAAGCAACTGGTAGGAGTGTTTCCAGAAGGAACCCAACCGATGGTAAATTTTACCAAACCAAATCGAGTCGGTGAATTTCAGCGTGGATTTGCACATTTAGCATTACGAGCGCAAGTTGAAGATTTAGCAATTTTACCAGTTGCGATCGCATCGCTTGAAGAAGTCAACACATCAGCAGTACCGTTAAAATTATTGAGTTTATTTGACCCAAGCGAACCATTATTTGACCAATCCGGTTGGCATCCTCTAGTAATATACCGTCGCGTCGCCGTCTTAATCGGTCGTCCTTATTGGATTCGAGTCAAAAATAGAGATAAGTATCGCGGTAAGCAAGTAAAATCCGCAGTTGCAGAAATTAGCGACTACTGTCATAAGGAAATTGGGTATCTGTTGCGGTCCGGAAGTTATTAGGTACAGGGAGAAGGGGGTGGGGGGTGAGCAACGGATGATTCTGGTCTAGGGAGTGAGGAAATTGGTAGATGGAGGGAAACGGATAGTATGGGGTTGGGAAAGGGGAAAAGGTAGGTTTAGTTTTTTTTGAATGGGGTATTTAAATTGGTGGTTGGATTTAAGTTTAAGTGCGGTTTTAAAGGAATCTCACCGTTACCCTCCTTCCCCGTACCATACCATCCGTTTCCCCTCATCCAGCAAACTCCATCACCTATCCCCAGGTCATCCGTTGCTGACCCCTCATCCAGCAAACTCCATCACCTATCCCCAGGTCATCCGTTGCTGACCCCTCATCCAGCAAACTCCATCACCTATCCCCAGGTCATCCGTTGCTGACCCCT
>CAXTCQ010000469.1:0-3928 GCA_964242965.1 uncultured Calothrix sp.
CACCCCCACCAACCAACCTACTCTAAAGCGGATACGAAATGGCACAGCAACGCCCTACTGAAACCTCAATCAAAACAGAACATGAAGTAGGGTGTGTTAGGCGATCGCCGTAACGCACCTCCAACCGCCTATAATCAAGTTGTGAGGAAAACTAGAAACAAAATTGCTTGTTTTCTGAAATCGATAGAGCAGGGGTTGTAGATATATTTAGATAAGCGCGATGATATCGCTATACCGAACCCTCTATACTGAAACCTGCGGGGACTTACCCCACTTTAAAAGCTTAGTCGTGATGACTAGGCTTTTAATTTTTGCATTTACCCAGGCTTTAGCAAGGTAACTTTTACAGTATCAAAAAATACCTAAGTACTATTGCGGTGAAATAAACCCCTTCGGGCAAGGTATTAATCAAGCATCCTTCAACTTGTCTGCTTTCAGCAGAGAAAAAATACGCGAAAAAAACAAGTTAGCACAGAATTACTTATCTAAAAATATCTAACGATAGGACTACTATTTAATTTTTGAACAGATACGTAGGGTGTGTTAGCGACAGCTTAACGCACTCCTTCCCTTAAAAATGGTGCGTTACGACTCCCGTCTAACGCACCCTACAATACTTAACTTTATTCAAAAATCAAACCAGATTCCTATATATAACCAAATATTTTTTAAACATAAAATTATTAAATAATAACTTTAATTAATACAAATGTGGGTTCGCGCATGAACCGACAAATAAAAAACTAGGACTTACGCATTGACGATGTGGTAAAATAATGCACGAGGACAATTCAAGTGCGACTTGTGCTACTTGAATACATAGACTCATTTTTTTGTCAATGCCTAAGTCGTAACTACCATTTTCCCTCATATCTAATACATAACTATATTTAAGAAGGTCACAAGCGATGGATGTAATTGTACTTACAAAATTTCTGGCTCCTTTCCTTCCTGTCTTAATGAATGTAGGACATAAAGTATTTGACGGTGCGATTGCCAAAGCAGGAGAAGATGCTTGGTGTAAAGCTAAAGCAGTTTGGGTTAAAATACAACCAAAGGTGGAAGCAAAGCCGATGGCAAAAGCAGCAGCAGAAGAGCTAGCTAATTCTCCCAACGATGCGGATGCTTTGGATACACTTCAAAAACAACTCAAAAAGTTATTAGATGAAGATAAAGCCTTGGCTGCTGAGATAGCAGGTTTGATGGAAGAGGATTCTGAAGTAATTTCTAAGGTTGTTAATACTTTTAATGAGACAGTTACTGGTAATGAGAACGTAGTGCAGAATGTTACAGGTAAAGTTGGTGGTGACAATGTTGGTGGTGACAAAACTACTCTTGGTAATATCTCCGGTAGTACGGGTATTGCTGTCGGACGACAAGCCAGCGCCATAGTCAACATAACAAATCAACTGCAAAATTCCAGCAATCCAGAAGCACAAAAGTTAGGAAAGTTACTGAAGCAATTGCAAGTTGAGATTGAGAAGGAAGATTCTGGACTGATTCCGAAAAACCGAGACAAGGCGTTGAAGCATTTAGAAACCATTGGCAAATTTGGAGATGATCGTAAAAATTCGGATTTGCGCGATAATGTCGAAACTGCTCTGGATGCCCTACCTACGATTCTGAGTCAAGGGACTGGGTTAAATAAAACACATATAGACACACTTCTAACAAGTATTAAAGAAAACTTGAATTCGTTAGGGTTATAGAATAACCATTTGTCCCACGTCAATCGCAGAAACTCTCTACTTAATAACATGAGCCAACAACCGCCAGATCCGCAAAATCAACAAGCAATTAATACTGCTAACAGTGATAGCGGCTTTTCTGGTGACCAAACTACTGCTGGTGATATCTCCAGTAGTCTGGCTACTGCTGTCGGACCAGAAGCCAGCGCCATAGTCACCATATATAATCAAACTACAATTCCTAATACTGAGGAACAAAATCTTCAAAATAAGGAATTTATACCTACATCTCCCTATAAAGGACTGGATAAATTTGAAACTAAAGATAAAGACAAATTTTTTGGTAGGAAAAATGTTATTCAAGAAATACTAGATAAAGTAATAATAAATGATGTACTCTTTCTTCTCGGAGCATCAGGTAGTGGTAAATCATCACTGGTTCAAGCAGGATTGATTCCTGAGTTGGAAAAGAAGTGGGATGAAGCTAATGGTAAATTTTTTACTATAAATTTTGAACCAGATACTAACCCCTTTGAAAAACTGTATGAAAGTTTGGATAAAGCCAAAAAATATGAGTCAAAAATAAAAATGTTTGCTAAAGATGAATTTAGCATAATTGAAGTTGTAAAAAAAGTTAAGGATAACGATTTTTGGTTGATATTTATCGACCAGTTTGAACAAATATTTACGATTAAAAAGGAGAAATGTGCCAATTTTATTGCAGCACTTAGTAAATTTATCAAATGCAAAGATGATAAATCTGTTAAGATTGTTTTAGCAATGCGGAGTGATTTTTCCCATAGGTTCAATACTTATCCAGAGCTTGTCGATATTGTTAATAAATATCAGTATACGCTGGGTTCAATGTCAAATAATAATTTAAAATTAGCGATTGAAATTCCAGCGAAGACAAATGGTGTAGTATTTGCAAAAAATTTAGTTGAAAGAATTATTGATGATTTTACTAAACAAGAAGTTTCTTTACCTCTTCTAGAATATACTCTGGATTTACTATGGACAGAAGAGAAAAGGGAAAATGGAACAAAGCTTAAACAAGATCGAGAATTGACTCATAAAACTTATACAAGGTTAGGTGGAGTTTCTTCTGCTCTCAATCAACGAGCAAATGATATTTATAACAAATACAATACAGAACAAAAGAAAGCTTTTGAAAAAATTTTTTTGAAATTGATTAAGTGTTCTGAGGATGAAGTTGTAAGTAAAGTAGAAGATAAAGGTAATTTTGCAAATGATGAAATTACTCAAAAAATACTTCAAGAATTCATTGATAATTATTTTATAGTAAGTTACAGTGATAGTCAAAATAAACCTAAAATCAAAATCACTCATGAAAAGTTATTCGAGAGTTGGGATGTTATCAAAGAATTAATTGACAACAATAAAGAGATTTTACCCCTTCTAAGTAGGTTAACTGAGGATGCTAAGAAATGGTACGAGCTACATAATGAATATTCAAAATTGCAGGATAAAGATAGTGAAGAAGCTAAGAAGGCTAGGAAAGAAGCTAATGAATATTTATGGAGAGGTTTTATATTAGAAAAAGTTATAGAAGAAAAAGAAGTAATAAATTTAAATTTAAATGAGGATGACCAAAAGAAAGTCAAACAATTTCTTGATGAAAGTATTGAATTTCGCGACCGCCAGTTGAAAGAAGAGCGAGAGAAGAATGAAGAATTAAGAAAGGCACTCAAAGAATCCCAAATGCGAGAACAATCAGCCAGAGTATGGAAATTCCTCTCTACAAATCAGGCATCTGATGCTTTGGCTTTGGCAATTAAAACAATGGGAGACAATTTAGCGTTTTCTGAAAAAGAGTTGAGTAACATAGAACATCTAGCGAAAAGCCCAGGGGTAATTCTTGGAGTTGTTCAGGAAAGCCTTTATCAAGCAATGACACAAGCTAGAGTTGCCAATATGTGTAAAGGGCATGAAAGTTATGTCTATTCTGTAGCCTTTAGCCCGAATGGAGAAATGATTGCTAGTGCTAGTACTGACAAAACAATACGCTTGTGGGACATTAAGGGCAATCCTATCAATCAAGAATTAGGCAAGCATGGAGATTCTGTAACTTCCATAGCCTTTAGTCCAGATGGAAAAATGATTGCCAGTGGTAGTAATGACCGCACAATCCGTTTGTGGGACATTAAGGGCAATCGTAATGGTCAAGAATTAGGCAAGCATAAAGGCGATGTACATGCCGTAGCCTTTAGTCCAGATGG
>CAXTCQ010000470.1:0-3904 GCA_964242965.1 uncultured Calothrix sp.
GGGAAGAAGGGGAGAAGGGAAGAGAGATTAAAAATACTTGGATAACGGGTTTTAATTTATAAGCTGTAGCCGATTGCTGTGGTTGAATGAAGGTGTGGACGAATAGGACTTAAAACCTAAATCAAGGTGTCGGTATCAAATAGTATTGACTAGTTTTAATCTCGTCCTGTTAACTCAATATATATAAAGTATAGATATTTGATTATGAGGGAGGTCGATGATGGAAAGTTTAGATTCTTCGCAGCAGAAAAACCAAGTAGCACAATTGGATGAGGACAATCGTGTTGAAGAACACGAAGTCACAGCGATAACTCCAGTTGAAGTTGAATCCGAAGATGTCGGTAGCACTAAACGACGTAGGTCGCTTCCACGGAACTTATTACCAAAATTGGCAGTCGGTACTTTGTTAGGAGCAGTTGCGATCGCTGGGGCAGTTTATACTTATCGTTGGGTGCAATATAATCGAGTCCATCTCTCAACTGATAATGCTTACACCAGTGCAGATATCTATCCCGTCAGTTCTCGTGTTAGTGGGGTGGTTACAGAAGTGATGGTAAAGGACAGTGGAACTGTTAATCCTGGAATGGTTTTGTTCAAACTCGACCCCCGCGAATCTCAAGTATCCCTAGCGCAAGCAAAAGCTGGATTAAATTTGGCCAAACAACAAGCTGAAGTAGCGCGAGAAAATATCAATAACGTCCCAAGTATTCCCCAACCAGTCGGTGCAATTACTGGAACTACACCAGGGCAACTTAGACCACCAGTAATTAACCTCGAACCTAATAGCAAACAAATCGAAGTCAATCGTCAACAGTATAAGGCTGCACAGGCTGCGATCGCGCAAAAAGAAGCTGAAGTTAAAGAAGCTGAACTTAAGCTTTCCTATGCTAACGTCACTGCATTGGTTCCAGGTCAAGTTAGTAATAGTAATATCCGTGTCGGTCAACCAATCCAACCCGGACAAACATTAGTTGAAATAGTCCAACCCAACCCTTGGATTGTTGCTAACTTTAGAGAAGAACAGTTAGAAAGGATACAACCAGGACAAAAAGCCGTAATTAAAATTGCTGCTTTTCCCAGTCGTAAATTTGTTGGTACAGTCGAAACCATTTCTTCCAATCCGATAAATCGAGTTGTTACCCCTTCTCCAGAAAGCACACCTGGAGGAAACTATTCCAACGCTGCATCTAACAACATGGGTCGCATTCCCGTCAAAATTGCGTTTGAACCTGAGAGTGTGAAAGATTTTCAATCTCGAATTGCACCAGGAATGTCGGCAAATGTAACAATTAGTACGAAGCAAAACTAAGGGTGTAGGGAGTAGAGGTTAGTTGCAGATATATGCATTGATTCTGAGTAATCTTTGAGGAGACTAGATCCCCGACTTCTTTAAGAAGTCGGGGATCTGATTTTTCGCTTTTTGCTAAATAACTTCTTTTAAAACATCATCCATCGAATATTCTGGTTCGTCAAAATCTAGCGTCACCTCGTAGCGAGTTAATGGAAAAGGTTCTAAAAATTCGTTTTTATTATAACTCTCAAGTCGCCACCATAAGGTTTGGACTGCAACATGTTTTTCATCATTAAATTCTAAAGTAATTTCGCCAAGATTATTAACTCCAACTACTTGTTTTGGAGTATTACGAAGACCCATGCGATCGCGGTAGTTTTTTGCCATTGTTAAATAAGCTTTTAAAGGCTTTTCGCGGTCTTGTCCGGGTAAAGGGGCAACTATCGATATCGGACTTTGAGAATCTAAGGAAAGTGGAATATTCACATCTTCGAGTTGTGCTGTCAAAAAGTCGATACGGTAGTACCATTCAGGCTTTTGAGTAATTTCAAATAAGCGAAACCAACTGCGATTTTCGACTAAATCAACTATTGCTGGATTAGTTTTTAGTTGCCAAGGATAAAATGGCATTAAATATTCGGAATACTGGTAAAAAGTACCGATTTCAAATTCTTTTTCTAATGGATTTGTCCACCCTAATATTTCAGCTTTGGGGTGATGGTTGATAAGTTCAAATGGAATAAAACCTTTGATATGTAGCGAATAGCTACCACCCGGTTCGCGTTTCTCATTTTTGAACGAACTACTAGTAAATTGGGCAATTACCATTTGAGAATTTATAGTTTCTGATTCAAATGGTTTTGTTGCCGCATATTGAAGACGCGCACTAAAACTATAGTGAACGTCACCAGATAGCAGAATTACTCGGCTTTTTGATTGCGGTAATGTTCGCAATGCCAATCGTGCTAAAAATTGTTCAAATGCTTTCGGTTCTAAACCCCAAGCTTCGGGGTCAAATCCCCAAGCTGGGGTTCCTAATTTTTCCGCAAGTGTTGTCGCATATTTTTGTATTCCTTCGAGAAAAGGTAAACCAATCAAAGGACTGGGTGAGATAACGAAAGTTACTTTAATATCGCTGCTATCGGGTTTGGGTATTTGTTTATGACAAGCTTCTTCACTTAAAAGTGCGGGAAAATCAAAATCTCTACCAGGAAAACCTCTGCTAGTTCGTGTATTAAGTATTATGACTTCATAACCAGGACCCGTGACGGTATAGTGCCAATCGATGGCAGTATCATAATCGGGTAGAAGTCTGGGATTAGTATTTTTGATTTCGGCAACAGACGGTAAACCAATTCGTAAAGTAATTTCTCGTTCCGATTTTTCGTCTTTACCACCCGATGCAGACCAATTTTCTACTGCGACCAGTAGCATTGCACCTGGATTATCTTTAGTAAACTGGTTGGGGGTGTTTCCCCAAGCTTGACAAATAGCATAAGCAGCGAGACCATTTTGAATAGTACGGCGACCAAGGGGTTTTGAAAGAACGCGATCGCACCACGTCATGTTCAAGTTCCAATCGTCGGTTATTTCGTGGTCGTCAAATATCATATAGGTGGGAATATTTGCTAATCCACGTCGTACTTCTTTCAAAGTTAATAAACATTCTTTTAAATAAGCATCTTCTTTTTCAAATTCCGCTGTTGCTTTACGTACTGGTGTGTTCGGATTAATATCCGAGAATTGCGGAAAATCTTCGGGTGAAACCCACAATACATCACTCCAAGCAAATAGATACATTGTCAAAAATTCACCAAATGCGAGTAAATGGCTTTTGGCAAGATTAGAAATTTGATTGAGTTTATTTAAACTTGCTGTTAATCCCGCGACATTTGTCGCTAAACTATTGCGTTTTCCCGGTAATAATTCTTCGGTATTTTTTATATCCGGTAACGGTTCCGACCATCCTAACAGCGTTTCTGACGCATCCATCAACATTAACAGCAAAGAATCCGCGACATCATCGACATAGATTTGGTCACCAGTTAAGAAAAGTTGATGCGGTCGCTTTTTTGGTTCTTGTGCTAATGCTTCACGAATCATTTTATCTAACGCTGCTAGTGCATCCCAATTTTCACCGTGCAGCTTGCGACAGGAACCGTGCAAAATACGCAATTCATTGATATTTTTGGGGGGAAGCGCAAAAGAAGGTAGATAATAGGGAGGATATGCGATCGCGTTAAGTGAGCCTTCGTTATTTAATATACCTGGGAAATTGAGTTTTTTCCCATTCCCAAAATCTAAGTTATATAAATAATTTTCACCCGCTAAAAGCACATTTGATACAGAAGCAGCTGTAACAGCGACAACATGTAAATTAATACCTAACTTGATTGTTGTTCTACTTCCAGTAATTAATAAATTGCCACGAGTATCAAATATTTCTAAAATAACGTCGCAGCTTTCCTTTAATGCTACCCACACTGTTACCGCATTCGGCTGCGTACTTCGCAGAATTGGTCCAGCGAGAATTAAAGGTAATGTATTTATTCGTTCTCGTAATGGTGTCCAACTCATAATTAAAGAAGAGGGGAAAAGGGTAAGGGGTAAGGG
>CAXTCQ010000471.1:0-3820 GCA_964242965.1 uncultured Calothrix sp.
CTTCCCCCTTCCTGCTACCTTTAACGATTAAGGGACATTAAAGAATTAATTTCATGAACGCAGCTGACGATAAAACAATTGTTAAAGATTATTTCAATTCCACAGGATTTGACCGCTGGAAGCGTATATACGGGGATGGCGAAGTTAACAAAGTCCAACTTGATATTCGTAACGGACACCAGCAAACCGTCGATAAAGTCATTAATTGGCTCAAAGCAGACGATAATTTAGCTGGAATCACAATTTGCGATGCTGGCTGTGGTGTTGGTAGTCTTAGTATCCCACTAGCGTCCGCAGGTGCTAAAGTTTATGCGAGCGATATTTCGGAGAAAATGGTTGCTGAAGGTAAAGAACGCGCTATAAGTCTTGGCAACAACAATACCCCGACATTTACGGTGCAAGATTTAGAGACTTTGAGCGGTAAATATCATACCGTAATTTGTCTCGATGTACTCATTCATTACCCCCAAGACAAAGCCGCAGAAATGATATCGCATCTTTGCTCGTTAAGCGAGTCGCGGATTATACTAAGCTTTGCCCCAAAAACCCTAGCTTTAAGTTTGCTTAAAAAGGTTGGTAGCTTTTTCCCTGGTGCAAGCAAAGCAACTCGTGCTTACTTACACAAAGAAGCGGATATAGTCAAGTTTTTGCAAACTAACGGGTTTAGTATTGAACGTCAATCGATGACTAAAACTCGATTCTATTTTTCCAGACTACTGGAAGCTACCCGTAAGTAAGGTTAAAATCGCGGCTAGAGACTTACACATCTTCGGCTGCGATTATGAAACTCCTCACAAAACTCTCTGTTGGTTCGATGCTATTTCTGGGCTTTTTCTTCCTTATGGTTTCAGCTTCCGCACTACCCGATTTACAAGATAAAAATCGTAATTCGCTAGAAATTCGTGAAGCAAAAGACACTATGTTAGCTGGTATTGCCCTTGGTGTACCGTTGCTTGTGGGTGGAGGTTGTTTGCTATGGGGTGCTAAACAACAAAATCAAAAACAATTACGCGATCGCCTTCAGTCTACCTTTTATGATTTGGTTGAAAAGAACCAAGGTCGCATTTCCGTGTTACTTTTTGCAAAGGAAGCAAACATAACTGGTACTGAAGCCAAGCAGTATCTCGATTTAAAAGCCAAAGAATTCAATGCTTTATTTGATTTGAGTAATGAAGGAGGTATTTATTACTATTTTCATCTTTAGGAGTTAGCAGTTAAGAGATGTAGAGACGCTTTCTTTCGCGTCTCTCCAGGAGTTAGCAGTAGGATGCGTTCTTCGCTCTTGGTAACATACCGCAATACCTTGAAATGATAAGTTATGTACCACAATACCTGAGAATGGTGCGTTACGGCTTCGCCTAACACACCCTACTACTACCTATTCCCGATTTTGTTCGATCGGTAAAATTAATATTATTTATTAATTTGTCACAATCGAGCCTCAATATTCAAATTAGTTGTTTTTCGGTTCAAAATCGGCTTTTAGGCAAATTATCGGAATAATTCACTTAATTATTCAAGATATCTAGGTTTTTCATTTATATACCCAAATTTATACTTAAGTACCCATTGAGAATGTGAGTAAACTATGACTTTCCCCCATAGTCTGGCAATTTTAACTAGTCTCTCAGGTTAGATTTACTGGTACAGAATCAAAAGTGAAGTTAGAATCGCAAGCAGGGTTTAAAATATGAAAAGTAATTTATGAAGACTGCTGAAAAATTAGCTTCATTTTGGCTACTCATACTCGGATTTATGTTCATGTCAATGTCAGCTTCAGCAATGATGGGAAAAGACAAGTATAAAGTCTCGAATGGATACACAGATGAAGACGGTATAATTGTCTATACTTCGCAAATATATGATATTGAATTAGCAAACCATACGGCGATTACATACTTAGTGCTTGGAGTTCCCAGCGCTATTTTAGGTGGATGGATGGCGTTTTCGCTGTATCGTCAGGAAAAGCATGAGAAAAAAGCGCTTCAGCAGGAAATGAGCGATCGCTTGCAATCGGTTTTCTACCGCATGATTCAAGAAAATCACGGCAGAGTCACCCTTTTAGGGTTTGCAATGCAGTCGGAATTACCACCAAGTACCGCCAAAGATTACTTAGATAGTCGCGCTAAAGAATTTAATGCCAATTTTAAAATCAGCGAAGAAGGGTCTGTATCTTACCTATTTGATATTTAAAATTTACGCGCTCAAAGCGATAGGGTAACGCATCTTTTTAGCCGCTAGAGGGGTGTCCTGCGACGTTTGTTCGATTGAGGCATCCTATAGCTTTATACATTTTTCTTGCTTTCGCACTTTAAGGGCTACGATCGCTTTGCGAATCGCGTATGAGAGAATATATAGCTGTAGCCAAAGCCGCGCCGGACAAGGAACGTGATAGCCCGCGTATTATGTGAGTTAATCAGCGTCCTAAGCAGCTTATCCGTTCCCATAAATCATTGATATGACCGATTAAAATGAGAGTAGAAATAAGGGATGCATTGTCAAAAGCTTATAATCAATTACATTTAATAATTCGTGACTTATATATTGCTCATGATTTAGCAGTAACTAACAACGATGATGATGGTGCTAGTTTATTAGTTAGTAGAGCCGAACTACTGTATGAACAAGCTGAAAATATAGAATTTATAATTTCAGAGATGGAGGAAAGATGAAAACAGTTGAAGATTTGAGAACTCGTATTAAAGAATTAAGTAAACAAGCTGTTGAACTTAGTGGAAAAGCAATAGAAATTTATTTAACAGACCGAGAACAAGCTAAACGTTACAGACAGCAAGCAAGAGAAGCTGTTAAACGGTGCGAAGTATTGAGACAAGAAATAAAACGTCAAGCAAAAATTTAGCAAGATATCTTTCGCAGTAGTTGAGTATATGTAAAGAAAAAAAATATATTATATTTAACTGCTGTGACAAATCTTGGAACCTAGATCGGGGTATAAGTACCATTGGGACTATTATCGGCTTAAGCTTAAAAGTATTATTGTATAAGGCTTTTACTGAAGGTTGTAGTAACTCACTTTTCAAATCAACAAGCGATCGCGCTCTCAAGAAATCAAGAGTTTCAGTACCTAAAAATTTTTGTAGTATTCATGTAATGCCTCTTATCCCGGTTTTCTGTTCCAATGATGATGCTGTTGGCGAAACATTTCGTTACATGTGAAACGCTGGAAAATCAATGGTCTTAAAAACGTTGGGTTTCGCTTCGCTCCACCCAACCTACGTAATAATAAGCTGTTCGATTGTTAAGATATATTTCGCCAACAGTATCCGAAGCGTAACCTAACATTTGTGCGTTATTCGTTGGGTTTCACTTCGTTCCATCCAACCTACAATTATTCTTAACTTTGAGGGCTGTGCGCCGCAAGACGGCAGCGCTTCGCTATCGCGCTGGGGAGTTGGCTGGGTTATATCCCTCTTCTGTCACTCTCCGAAAAGTTTTATCATTTCTGAATTCTAGAGTTATTATACAGTAAGCGATAGCAGGCTTTTTACTTCATAGAAATTACTGAAAGCCTGAAACTTGCCAAAAGTTAGATGAGTAAGTGCTGTATTGCTTGGTATACCTTCTGCCCAGAAAGTATTAATAATAGGAAAAACCGGAGAGTGACAGAAGAGGGATAATACCAAATCCGGTTAATTGCACATGGTATTTGTAGGGGCACAGCAGTGCTGTGCCCCTACGGTTTGTGTGTTCATTTGACCGGATTCGATATTACACCCTTTTTCAGAAAGCTCAAAAAAATTAACAACTGTCCCTATAGTTGCTTAAATCAAGAAATCAATAATCGCGCTTTATCAGCTTG
>CAXTCQ010000472.1:0-3818 GCA_964242965.1 uncultured Calothrix sp.
TTATTGAGTTAGGAGTTAGGAGTTATTAATTCCCTCCTACTCCCTACTCCCTCAATTAAGCTTGTTCTTGAAGTTGCTGAGTGCTGGCTTGGGCTAATTCTTTTTCTTTGTCGAGACGACGCTTTCTCGCATAAAGTTGAATGGTGACAGCCATGAGAACAACTAACCCGAAAATTACCCAGACGGTTGCATCTGTGGGTAAGCTATCTTTGAATACTGCCAATAAAACAATTGCTACAAGTAGAAGAGTCGGTGCTTCATTCAATGCCCGCATTTGCTTGCTTGTCCATTTACAAGTACCTGCTTCGAGTTGTCGCATTATGCGTTTGCAGTAGTGGTGATAACCCAGCAACAAAACAACAAAACCGAGTTTGATGTGCAGCCAAGTTTGGTGCAACCAATCCGGTTGATTCACCAACAACCCAATTGCACAAGCTACCGTTACCAACATTCCTGGAGTCGTGATGATGTTGTAAAGGCGTTTTTCCATGATTTGATACTGCTTTTTGAGTATCGATTGTGCGGGTTCGCTTTCTTGTTCTGCTTCGATGTGGTAGATAAAAAGACGAACGAGGTAAAATAAGCCGGCAAACCAGACGACAACGCCAATGATATGAAAAGCTTTAAACCAAGAATAAGCCATGAATCATAACCTGCCTTTTTAACATTCAACTTAATTTCATAAATAACATTGACCAACGATAAAAGGTTTGACTCTAATTATTATTTGATGTATAGGGTTCAAACTCGTCGTCTTCATATTCATATTCTTCGTCTTCGTCTTCGTCTTCGCCTTCTTCACCCGACCATGTAATTTTTAATACCGAAAGCGCCGCTTTTAAGCGCTCTTTATCGGCTGGTTCAAAATCAGTATCTTTGGAAATTAATGTTGTCTCGACAAAATTGGCAGATGCCTTCGCGGCTTTATACAGCGCGTCTAGAGCTTCGTTAAAAAACTTTGAATCTGACATCGCGCTCCTTACTTCTTATTGAATAAACTTAATCAACACCTTTACTATATGATGTGAGTGCCGCTTTTAGAGCAAGCGATTAGCCCAAAAGGAAGCATTGTTTGGTAACTCGTTCTCGCTTTTTTGGAACTGATACCCAGCAAGCAAATGCCAAGGGACAACAGCTTGTTAAACACAGCTTTTCAATGCTTCAATATCTGCACCGAGGATTTTCTCTAAATTCCTAGTAATTTTCTCAATATCCCAATTCCACCAAGCAATCTCTAATAAAGCATGAATCGTTTCATCGCAAAACCGCTGTCGAATCACAGTAGCGGGATTCCCTCCAACAATTGTGTAAGGTGGAACATCTTTGACGATTACAGATTTTGCGGCAATTATTGCACCGTCACCAACTTTTACCCCTGGCATTATTACCGCTTCGTACCCAATCCAAACATCGTTACCAATTACAGTATCCCCCTTAAAAGGAAATTCACTCGGTTTTGGCATTACACGTTCCCAATCATCACCAAAAATATAGAATGGATAAGTTGACAAACCCGACATTTTATGATTGGCACCATTCATAATAAATTTGATATTCGTTGCCAAAGCGCAAAATTTGCCGATAATTAGTTTGTCGCCAACAAAAGGATAATGGTAAAGCACATTGCGCTCAAAATTTTCCGAATCTTCAAGGTCATCATAATACGTAAAGTCGCCAATAATGATATTTGGATTGGAGACAACATTCTTGATGAAACAAACTTGAGGAAACCCCTGCATTGGGTGCGATATATTTGGATTGGGGATTGGCATTTCAACACCTCAGAGTCCGATCGGGTTGGTTAAAGAATTGTTTGAACTAAGGGACTTCCAAATAAAAAAATCTCCAGTTCTATTATCAATAGCGAGCATCTTGCTCGCTATTGATAAGCAGCGAGCAAGATGCTCGCACTACATTAATTGGGGAAATTATATGTTGAAAGTCCCTAACGCACACCAGCACCACGAGTTACACCCAATTGATTTTGTAACTTTAATTCTCGCCAAAGTTGCGAACCTGTAATTTTGCCTTGCAGCAATTGTTGATACCGCTGTATAGTTCGCATCACTTCCTCTTTCGTTTCATTGACAAACTCAATCCGAAAGCTTTGTAAACCAAGGTTAATTAACCGCTGTACGTACTCAGCCCCAGTTTGTGCCGTGCCGTTGAATACAGTATTGCGACAACCGACATCAGCTTGGAGAATGTGTTCGATGCCAACGCGATCGCGCAATTTAACTTCATGTTGTTCGCACGGTCGTCCGCAGTTGGTAAAATCAGTACCATCCGATAGGAATGCACAAAATACGCAATGCTCCATATGAAACATTGGCATATGCTGGTGTATGGTCACCTCGTACCAATCGGGTGGAGAACTAGTTAATAAATCCTCTAATTGACCAATATTCAAATCGTAGGAAGCAGTAAGTCGTTCCAAACCAAACTGATTTTTCAAGTAATCTGCAGTTAAGCCATTGGCAACATTCAGCGAAAAATCTCCAATACATCTATCTTCGGCAAAAAATTTAAGTTGGTCGTAGTTTCTAATTAAATACCCATCCGCACCATGCGATCGCACTTGCTGCAAAATCCAATTTTCCCCAGGTTTAGTAATCCGGGGAGGTGCAAGGAAAATTTGAGGGAGTAGGGAGTGGGGAGTAGGGAGTGGGGGAGTAGAGTCCGTGGAGGGAGTAAGAAGAGGAATATTTTCCTTTCCCCCTTCCCCTTTCACGGCAGATGCTACAACGCTTTGTACCCCCGCAACGCACTGCCTCCCCTTTGCCCTTACCATCTTCACTGCTTCCCGATATTTCCTGGTATCTTCAAATTCGCAGTAAACTGTATCAACACCCGCATCGAGTACTGCTTGAAGCTGGTTTAAATTCCGTACCAGCACAATTAAATTTGGGGATTTCGATAGATGTAGGGGCACGGCACTGCCGTGCCCAATACTGCCGTACCCGTATGATTGAACAGTAGGTAATAAATCTTTTAAAGATGCATTTTGATTTAATTGCCAACGCTTGATTTTCCCACGCTGTTGTTCCAACTTCGTGACGATATCTCGACGCATTCGATTTAACTCGCTGACAGGTACAATCACATCACCTTCCAAATGATTAGTTAAATTACCCAATTTAAAAGGAGTATTTCCCAACCTTCCAAATTGTTCTTTTAACTTTTCGGTAGTCAGCGGTTTTGAGTGAGCATTTTCCAAAGCTTGAACAGATTCTACCAAAACCACGTTACCTATTTCATCATGGGTAACAGTCACCAAATTTTGCCCGACTTCCCCATGCACTTCGATATCAATCGGACGCTGAAACTGCGGTGTATCTCCAGCATAACTCTGCCGCAACTGCTTATCTAATTCCGGGTCGCTGGTTTTCCACAGCTTATCCCCAACATGTACTCGTCCCCAATTTAAATTTCCCCTACCAAAACTCAATATCGCGTCTTTACCTTGCTGCTGCACTGCATACACTCGTCCTCCTTCTTCCTTTGCTTCCGGATGACCGCAGTCAAATACAACACCATCACCTGCTTTCAAAGGTGCTTCTAATCGTATCGTCACTTCTTCATTGCGAATTCGCGTTACTTCCCCTAAATAAACCCCGCGCTTTTTCCCAAACCGAGCGTGAACCAATTCTTGATTGTTGATTCCACCGAACCAACCTGTATAAATTCCCCGCGAAAATGCCATTTCTAACTTGTATTTTTCTTCAGGGGAAGGGGATGTAGGGGCGGGGTTACCCCGCCCAATTTTAAGTGGGGAGTGAGGAGTTGGGGACGTAGGGATATGCATGGCACCACCCTCT
>CAXTCQ010000473.1:0-3810 GCA_964242965.1 uncultured Calothrix sp.
CAGGAAAAGGGGCTACTTCTAGTCTATACCCTAACCGCCTTGGCGGTTGCTATATATTGCTACAAACACAAATAAGCATAAAAAACCTCGATTTTTATAAATCGAGGTTTTGACGTAAAATGAAATTTGGATTCAATTTCCATGAAGCTTAATTATTACTGGGCTTGGGTTGGAAATGCCCCAGGTCGAACAGCGACAGTAATATTCTGACCGTTACGACGCAAATCTAAGCGCATATCCGTACCAATTTTGCTATCTTCGACAGCCTTTTGAACGCTATCAGCATCGCTAACATTTTGCCCGTTGAGTTTTTGGATAATATCACCGGCGCGAATACCAGCTTGCGCTGCGGGTGAATTAGGCACAACTTTGCGGACGATAACACCCTTGTCGGTATCGACATTCAAGCCGCTATTTGGGTCAGAATTAATATTATCCTTCAATTCCGGCGTTAAAGCCTGCATTTGAATCCCCAAGTAAGGATGCTCAACTTTACCCGTCGCAATCAATTGGCTAGAAATTCGCTGCGCTGTACTGATAGGTATAGCAAAACCTAGTCCTTGTGCCCCTTGGATAATTGCCGTATTCATGCCTATAACTTCGCCACGGGCATTTAATAAAGGTCCGCCAGAGTTACCAGGGTTAATTGCGGCATCGGTTTGAATGTAACTAACACGCTTATCTGGCGCACCGATAAGGTTGCTACTGCGACCGGTAGCGCTGATAATACCATTCGTCACCGTATTATCTAATCCTAAAGGATTACCGATTGCGATCGCCCACTCACCCGGTTGTAATTGCTCGGAGTTACCCAAAGTTACCGTCGGTAAGCTCGAAGCTTGGATTTGCACAACTGCAACATCGGTCAACTCATCCTTACCCAATACCTTACCTTGGAACCTACGCCCATCTTTGAGAACGACCTGTACTTTATCTGCACCATTCACTACGTGAGCATTAGTTAAAATTCGACCATCAGCACTGAGAATAAATCCGGAACCAGTACCGCGTTCAACTCGGCTTCGTCCTCCGGGAATTTGTCCTTGCGAACCAAAAAATCGGCGGAAGAAGGGGTCGTTAAACTCATCGGGTATTGAAGCTTTGACAGTGCGCGAAGATTCAATTCTGACTACCGCAGGTCCCACCTTGTTGACGACAGCGGTGATGTAATTACTTTCTGGGGGTGGAACTAATGGTGCTGCCTTTGCCGGACTGACTGCTAGATTGGAAACATTCGAGGATATTTGTTGATGTGCTGCCAAGTAGCCACCTGTCAGCGTCATTCCTGAACCTAGTAAAACCAGCGATAAATTAAATGCTGCTTTTCGCCAAGGTTTAAAATTGCTATGTTTACCAGCTTCTTTACTTACAATGAAGGAATTTGACTCGTTATTATCTTGGTCGCGTGGTTCGTTTAGCATTTGCAGTCAGGTAGTACTTGTAGATAGTTAGTTACTTTTAATGTAGATAGCTGTTATGGAGCTTTTGTTGCACCGATATTACATTAATGTTAAGGTAGAGCGCGTAATTCTTCCACATTAAGGCATATATGACTTAATGACGCGGCTGTTTCAGTATTTGAAACGATAATTTACTGCGGTGTCATTAATTTTGACCATGAGCGCTCTTGCCCAGACCCCCGACTTGGCACTCGGTTGTCGGGATCTGACTCCTACGACATGTCAGAATTAATCAAACAAAGCACTCTTTTTAGCTTTTAGGCTACGAAGATGTGGAAACGCATAATTATCTTTTAAATGTCATCCGGAATTGTACTGACTTAGGTTGTTGATTTTCTATAGAATTAGGACTTACGCAATTTAACGCAAAACTGTCATTCCCAACGGAGCGAAGCTCCGTGTTCGCGCTTCGCGTTCTTGAAGGGTAGAATCTCGGAGATGCTTCACTGCACTTCCAGTTCCTTCGCTTCGCTCAGGACTCAGCATGACAAAATTTTTTTGCGTAAGTCCTAAGAATATTAAAAACTATGGAGAAAATATTTATGTTAAAACCAACTATTAATACTTCTATTAGTCGTACATATGACATAATTGCTTTCGGTGATGAAGTGCCAGGTATTTTGTCTTTAGTTTGTGCAGCACGGGAACATTTTCGTAGAACAAGTAAGTATCCCCGTTCTTTAGTGTTATTTAAAGGTAATTCGCAGTTGGGTATCGGCGGTCATTTAGTGCGCGGTGGTTTAGCTTATTTAGACCGTTCGGTTGTACCTGCCGATATTAAAAAGCAATTAGGATTGGGGATTTACGGTGATGAATCAAATATCTATAAAGAATTTTTAACAAAGACAGAAGTTATACAGGTTGCACTCGACCCTCGTAAAGCTGATTCGGTGCTGCGAGGAATGTTAAGCGAAGTTCGTGCCGATGTTTTAAGCAATGTTGAGATATCGTCGGTAATTAAACAAGGACAAAAAATTGCAGGTATTCGCTTAACTAAGGGTGAAACCTACATGGCAAAAATATTTATCGACTCGACTGTGAATGCAGAATTAGCGCAATTTGCTGGAGTTAAAAAGCTGAAAGGATTTGAAACATTTGGTTTGCCCAATTCGGAACTTTCGGTGACGCTAACGTTTGAAACTCAGGGATTAAGCGTCCAAGCGTTAAAAAATTTTGAAATGACCTACATGCAACGTCTTGCTAATATTAACGATGCAGAAGCGCAAAGTTGGATTGATGTTGCAGCTGGGGGAGATAGCCAGCGAGCGATCGCAATCCGCGAACAATTTACTAGTAACAAGGACGACCTCAGTCAGATTGCGCTATATGCAGGTAGCGATTATATTGATGTTCGCAGCTTCGCGCTTTCGATCGCTTATCATTCGTTTCGACGTACAGCGCTGACGTTAGACCAAAGTAGCGCGATTTTAGACAAAGCTAATATCGCGGTTTTCCCCAACAACCGCATGTCGTGGAATGCACTATTGTTTGATGTCAGTGCTGACCAAGCTGAAGCTTTAGCTCGTCGTAAAGCGCTACCAACTACCGATATGCTCAAAGAAATGAATCATATTATCAATTGGTTTAAGAGCATTGGAGCAACTGTGGTGAAGCCAGCATCGGAGTTATATATTCGTCATGCGGGAAATGTTGGAAATGCTGTAAATCCGCTTACGGGTGCAGAAATGCTGGCAGGTGGCGTGTCCGCAAGCGAAGCGCTAGGTACTTTTGGATACCACTTCGATATTCGCGGCGGTATTGAAGGACTTGGTGCAAGGGCAAATAAAAAGGGCTTGAGTAACGACTACTTCTTAAATTTACCCGCGCCTTTATTTAATGTTGGCATTCAACATGCTGTATTGCGCGATGTACCCAACTTAGCAGTCATCAGTCCTGCATCAGGTTTTGAAGGTTATGCTGCTTCTACGGGACGAATTGTCGAGTTTAACTGCGCTGTCGGACAGGGGATTGGAATTGCCAGTGTTCTAGCATTACTGGGCAACCGCAATCTGAATGAAATTTCTAACCAAGAAGTCCGCAATATTTTAGAAAGCACCGGACGTTTATCGAAAATCTACGGTCAGCCTGACCCTAAACAACAAGATATTGCTCGCATCGACAAGTTCGAGGATGTTTTAGCAGTGTAGGTTTAGATTTTTCGAGGGACTTAGATCCCCGACAACTTTTATGGATGCAGTAGAGCGATTCAAAACTATTTTACTCGTTGTACAAAAAACCCAAAATCTGATTTTTTGATGTTGATTTTGAGATAAGTCGTAGGGGCACCGCAAAGCCGTGCCCCAACATCAATGTAAGCTAAACAAACAATATTTTTATAAATGAAACAGTT
>CAXTCQ010000474.1:0-3800 GCA_964242965.1 uncultured Calothrix sp.
CCATTACCCCACTTCCCCCCTTTCCCGTAAAGCAGTAGGATATGGACTATAGTCTCGGATTATGGGAAGCATTGAGAATGACCGCAGCAGACCCTGTGAAGTTGATGAAGCAAGAAGTTGGTAAAGCCGCAGCAGCTTTAGTAAAGTCAAATAGTATAGTTGGGTTGGGTACGGGTTCAACTACAGCATATGCGATTCAATATATTGGCGAACGTCTTAAATCTGGCGACTTAAAAAATATCGTTGGGGTTCCGACATCGTTTCAAGCTGAAGTTTTGGCAAAGCAATATGGTATCCCGCTAACTACCCTCGACGCTATCGACCATATCGATATTGCCATCGACGGTGCAGATGAAGTTGACCCGCAGAAGAATTTAATTAAAGGTGGTGGTGCGGCACATACCCGCGAGAAAGTTGTAGACTACCTAGCAAATCAATTTATCGTAGTTGTCGATGGTGGCAAAGTCGTTGATAAACTAGGTTCAGTATTCGCTGTGCCGGTAGAAGTGATACCAATGGCAATTACACCCGTAATAAATGCGATTTCCAAACTCGGTGGTAAACCCGAACTTAGGATGGGTATCAAAAAGGCAGGACCAGTCATTACCGACCAAGGCAATATGGTCGTTGATGTCAAATTTGATAACATCCCCGACCCGGTTAGCTTAGAAAAAACACTAAATAACATCCCTGGTGTTTTAGAAAATGGAATTTTCGTAAATTGTGCAGATATCGTCCTCATTGGCGAAGTAATCGACGGACAACCCTCGGTCAGACAAATATAAAATTCGATTATAAATACGTAGGATAGGCATCTCACCTAACCTACGTTTGTTTTGTATCCTAATCAACTTAATAAGTTTTTTTATTAATATCTATTAACCAAAGTCTTTCCAACATCGCAATACGCCGACGACGGGCAGTTATGCGGTACTTTTTATAACCAATAACACTAAGAAGCATAATTATTGGTATAGCAACTACAAAATATCCAGTAATTTGATGAGCCGAAACTCCAGTCTGAGTGTGAGAATTCACTTGAACCGAAGGATTAACTGATTGCGATGGTGGCTGTGTTGGTTGGGATGGCATTGAAACCTCTATAAATAGCGCTACTTGTACAAACCAATACTTCAAAGATGCGATGCTGACTTACTGATGACTAAATATCAATTTTAATTGTCGCTTCCGCGCTTGTGCATCACAATCTATATAGTATTTTACATTTCAGTAATAATACTGAGAAAGTTAGATGATTTTATCGCCCAATAATTAATAATGAGAAGTTAGGGTATAGCAGAAGACAAAAAAGGTTTACATTTTTTGTCTTCCCGATCACCTAATCGATAAGGCTTTTAGTAAATACATTGGCAACTTAAGATAAACCGGATTAAGTGCGAGCGAAAGAATAATATAGATGCCCTAAATTAAGAGTGAGAATATTTTGTCCCTTAGTAACAAATGATAACGTTAGATAGGATGAGAATCCAAGAGGAGGACGTAATGCTTTATAGAAGATTTGGACGCACCGAATTACAAATGCCCGTTTTTTCCTGCGGAGGAATGCGATATCAGTTCAAATGGCAAGATGTCCCGCAATCAGAAGTTCCACGCGACAACCAAGCCAATTTAGAAGCGACGATTCGACGGTCGTTTGAAATTGGGATTAATCATATCGAAACTGCACGGGGTTACGGCAGTTCGGAGATGCAGCTAGGTCAGATTTTGCCGACTTTACGGCGTGACAAACTCATTGTTCAAACAAAAGTCAATCCCAAACCTAACCCGAAAGAATTTGAACGCGAGTTTGAAAAATCCTTACGATATCTAAATTTGGATTACGTGGATTTATTAGGTATTCACGGTATTAACAATGCCGATACATTCGATAATACTCTCCGTGCGGGTGGCTGTCTGGATGTAGTGCGGAAACTGCAAGCACAGGGTAAAGTTCGATTTGTCGGCTTTTCAACGCATGGCGCGTGCGACACAATAGTAAAGGCAATCGAAACCAATCAATTCGATTATGTCAACCTCCATTGGTATTATATTAATCAAAACAATTGGCGTGCCATTGAAGCTGCAACGCGGCACGATATGGGAGTTTTTATTATTAGCCCATCAGATAAAGGTGGAAAATTATACAGCCCACCGCCCAAATTGGAGCAGCTTTGTACTCCATTGAGTCCAATGGTATTTAACGATTTATTCTGTTTGAGTCACCCGCAGGTGCATACCTTAAGTTTAGGTGCAGCTAAACCTACCGATTTTGACGAGCATTTGCAGGTTTTAGATTTACTCGTGAGAGCCGACGAGATTCTACCGCCAATTTTGAGACGATTGGAGGAAGAAGCGATCGCATCTTTAGGCCAAGACTGGGCAAAAACCTGGTACGTCAATTTACCCACCTACGAAGAAACTCCCGATAACGTCAATATACCGATGATTTTATGGCTGCGAAATTTGGTAGTCGCCTACGATATGTTAGATTACGCCAAAATGCGTTACAACCTGCTAGGAAATGGTAGTCACTGGTTTCCTGGGAATAAAGCCGATAAAGTCCAAAAAATCGACTTACGCCACTGCTTAACAAAAAGTCCCCATGCCGATACGATTCCCAAAATTTTGGCGGAAGCACATCAAATGTTAAGCGGTGAAGCAGTACAAAGATTGTCGCAAAGTTAGTTTAAGCGGCACTTAGGTTAGGGATTTGGGATTTGGGTAAACTTAATTTATCTTAATGGTTTTAAACTTAAAATTTTAATTAGTGGACTGTTTCATTAATTTTGTCATGTCGCGGGGGTCAGAATCCGGGTAACTTTTACGAAACCCGGATTCTAGCCCTCTCGATAAGCTCAAAACTTTTGACATGAACTACTACTGGTCAACGGCATTAATTTTGATAAGTCCTGGGATTCTTGTAACCCATCAAAGCTTTTGACATAAACAAACAGTAAAAAGCGCAGTAATTTTTATACCTTGGTTTTACAGCATTGCCTAGAGGATGTATTGTAAATATTCTCCTAAATTAAAAATTTGAGGCAAATCGAATGTGGCAGCGTCCCGACGGTCGGCAACCTTATGAACTTCGTTCTGTCAGCTTTCAGCAAGACTATACTCAGTATGCAGCCGGTTCGGTACTGGCAAAATGTGGTAACACGCAAGTCCTTTGTACTGTCAGTGTTAGCCAGGGAGTACCGAGATTTCTCGAAGGTAGTGGTAAAGGTTGGCTGACTGCTGAGTATAGAATGTTGCCATCAGCGACGCAGCAGCGCCACGAACGCGAATTTTTGAAGTTATCGGGACGGACGCAAGAAATTCAGCGCTTAATTGGGCGAAGTTTGCGGGCTGCGTTAGATTTTGAAGTTTTGGGAGAACGGACGCTGACAGTGGATGCGGACGTATTGCAAGCCGATGCCGGGACGCGGACGACGGCAATAACAGGCGGGTTTGTAGCGCTTGCGAGTGCGATTTCTAAGTTGATACAGCAGGGGGTGTTAAAACGTTCTCCCTTAGTTGGACAAATAGCAGCAGTATCGGTGGGGTTATTGAAGGGTGAAGCGTTTTTAGATTTGGACTATATCGAAGATGTAGCAGCAACGGTTGATTTTAACGTTGTGATGAACCAACATCTAGGAATTATCGAGGTTCAGGGAACCGCCGAAGAAGGTAGCTTTAATCGCCAGCAGTTAAATCAATTAATGGATTTTTCAGAGAAGGGCATTCAGCAGCTATTGACAGCACAACGCGATGCGATTCCAAATTGGAAGCAAGTATTTAATGGGTAAAGGGGAAGGGGA
>CAXTCQ010000475.1:0-3781 GCA_964242965.1 uncultured Calothrix sp.
GTGGCAGGGGTGGGGAGACCCCACCCCTACAGCCTTTACTTATGTTTATTTGGTTTTTAAAAACTATTTACCGCTACAGTGCAAACTTTTTTGCATTCATCGTTAGCTAAGTTTTCTTTGAAGATATTTTGGAGTATTCGTGTTTTTCGTAACTGCCAATCTAACATCTTCATATTTATTACTTGCTAACTTTTCGAGTATATGAACAGGTGTATTGCTATCTCCTGCAACCAATTCACGAATCCGATGTATTTCATCATTCGCTAGTAATTCTAAAGCATCTGCGGGAGAGTTTGGATTTTTGGCAACAGCAACTCGAACTTTAAAATGGATTACTATCTTCAAAATAGTAATGTTCTAAATGTTCTCGAATCTGCAAAGCTGCCATCATCCCGATTGATTCGTCTTCATCTTCAGATAACTTGATTAGCAAACAGTTGGATATTTCTGAGTGCTTAAGTACAGCAAGACGCACCGCAACAGCTTTATCTTCAGCTAGTTGGATTAAATGACTTTCTTCAAGGTAAGAATTATTTGCTATGGCTATACGGATATTTTCATCACTATGATTTATTGCCCATTTCACAAATGGTAAAGGTAATTTATACTTTTGAATAATTTTAATATCTTTTTCTACTAATTTTCCAATCGCGCTATCGATTAAATTTTCTGGTATCAAGGGATTTTCTAGCGCAGCAAGACGTACAATCGCACTTTTATCGTTAGCTAATTGTTCTAAAATTGGAATAGGTGTTTTTTCATGTGCTGCAACTTTGCTGCGAACCTCATAATCTGTATCTGCGGCTAATTTCTCCAATAAAAGTTCGCATGTATAGAGATTTCCGGCAATTGCAATCCTCACGCTTACACTTGTATCTACCGATAACTTTTCTAAAATCTCTTTGGGTGTGCGATGATTTCCCGCAACTTGACGACGGATATCTTTATCTTCGTCTGATGCTAATTGAACTAAAAAACATTCGGGTGTATTGGAACTTTTTGCAATAGCGATGCGGATTAACTCGTCGGAATGACGTACTCCCCATTCTAAGAATGAAAAAGGTAATCCAGCTTCGTTGAATACATCGCGGTTAGCGTGAAAAAGTTCCTCGTAAAAATTCGGCTTTTCTATTAGTAAGAGTTCAAAAACTGGATTATTTAATATTTGTAGGGGAAACTCCTCAAATAATTTCAATAATATATGTGGAGGTGTATTCGGATTTTGGGCAACTGCACTGCGAATTTTACCACTTTTTGAATTTATTAATTCTTCAAGCCGTTTTATCGATGTATTCTCGCTACTAGCTTCTTTTAACGCTTTTTCTAGAAATTTACTGCTCATACAGGGGTAGATAACTAATGGTCTTCATTGTTATAATTCCCTAATTGAAACTGAAAATTTAGGCGATCGCTTACAATATTTGTACCAATGTGTCACATAAACTTTGATTGCTAGAAAAAATTAGGTATTCCAAGAATCCGGGTAAATAAGTGCGAAACCCGGATTTTGACCCTCACGACCGATCGGAATTAATGAAACAGACCGCTAGTATGAGTATGCAATATATTGATGTATCAAATAAATTCGAGATAGCCGTGTATTTCTTCTGGTTCGAGTAACTCCCAAATCAATACCAGACTGCGGATAATCTCCCCAATTGAGCGATTGCCCTGGCTGCAATAAATAATACCAGCATGAATCGCACCAGCATTGTGAAGTCTGAGAAAATCCGTATCTTGAGTAAAAATGACCCTTGCTTGAGATAAGCAAAAAGCTAATTGTTCTTCATCTGATACTGAAATCAATCCTTCTTGGGGAGTAGTAGTTACATCAATTCCACGACGACGTAAAGCTTCTGCAACAGCATTACTAACATTTTCATCAAGGTAAAATCGAATTGTTCTTGACATTTCGATTTCCTATTTTTTCTTGAAGCTTGGAAGGAGTTTGCTCCTGCATTTGTTTGGCAAATTCTTCATCTTCCCGAATTGAAGCACGAATTTCGTCTAAATTATCGTGGTAATAAGCTAACGCTGCATACACATCCGCTAAGGTGATGCTAGGGTGTTGGAATACTATTTCATCTGGAGACATCCCCAATCTTTCGTGCCAAATCACTATATTTTGCACAGTAATACGATGTCCGGCTATATGCGGTTTATTTCCACATACTCCAGGTATAATTTGAATGTGTTCCGAAATGACTGGAACCATAATTTTTATAACTTAAAATTGTTCTTCTTATATATATTATACCCATTTTAAATAAGGACACTATTGCTCCATGTCATTAATTTTGAGGGGTTAATTAGGCTATTGTTAGGTGGAACGAACGCTATGCAGCGTGTCCCCTTGGGACGAGCGTAGAACCCAACTATTAAATGTTGGGTTCCGCTTACGCTACACCCAACCTACAACCTACAACCCATCAGAACTTATGACATGAACTATTAGGTTTTGTAAAAGTTACCGAGATTATTGCAACCCCGATTACCCACCACTCAACAACCTTACTGTCTCCCCAAACGGAAACTGCTCCAAACTCAACCCACCGGGAGTAACTACCCACAACACGGGTAATTCCGGCGCAATCACCGGAAAACTACCATGTCCATCGGTTAAATAAACACATACCCCCTGACTGTACCCATCCCAGCGTTCGGCGACCCGATCGAAAAATGGTATAAACGATGTCCCTCCACCCCCCTTCGGTTTCGGTAAAGCACTGTCAGCCTCTAATTCATAGGGACCGTAAGCATCAGCATCAACATAATAAAGCTCGCATTTCAGATGCGGATACGAACGCAAAATGCCCCTAACTTCGCTCAAAAACATCTTCAGTTGCTCGCCATCAATCGAACCGCTCGTATCGATTGCGACGTATACCTGTACTGATTCACCTTGCAAAGTTTCTAAATATAGCTTTCGCCCCACAAACCGACGGTCAAATCCAGTAAAATCGGTTGGTGTCTGTACCAAATACCGCCATAAATACGAACGCCAATCGATTTGAGGTGAAGTTACCGTGTCCAATTCGCGTTCAATACCTGCGGGCAGTTTGCCTTGTTTTAGACCCCGTGCAATTACTACTGCTTGCTGTAGTGCATTACGCCAGTGTGCTGATAATGCGGCTTTTCGTGCTTCTGACAAGCTGTCTTCTATTTCCTCGTCCCCTTCTCCACCTCCAGGTTCGTCAAGCAAATCATCCTTGCCGTCATCAGCAGATACCCATATCGACTCATACTTCTCGGCATCTTTTAACAATATTTCGTAAATTTCTTCAACACTGAGATGTTCCAACTGTGAATCCCGAATCCCACCTTGCGGCAGGTCAAACACTCCATGCTGGATGATAATACCATTGGTAACAATATCCGCAGCGAAATTCCAGAGAATGCGATCGCGTACTCCCCGACGCGGTACGTGCAGTAATGCAGCATGTAAAACTTCGTGCAGCAGCAATCCATCAACTTGTGAGGGAGTAAGGGAAGCCAAAAATTCGGGGTTAAAGTATATATCTTTGCCATCGGTTGCAGCAGTTTGATGCTTTTCGGTAGAAATAAACCGGGCAAATAATGCCAGCGTTGCAAAAAACGGCGATTTTGTCCGCAAACGAATCAAGGAAGCGCTGATTATTTTTTGAGATTCTGTCATGGGGGGAGTTAGGAGTTAAGAGTTAAGAGTTAAGAGTTAAGAGTTAAGAGTTAAGAGTTAGGAGTTAAGAGTTAGGAATTAGGAATTAGGAATTAGGAATTAGGAATTAGGAATTAGGAATTAGGA
>CAXTCQ010000476.1:0-3780 GCA_964242965.1 uncultured Calothrix sp.
AGGGGGGAACAAGATTCAAAGTTCCCCTGATTAAGGGGGGAACAAGATTCAAAGTCCCCCTGATTAAGGGGGGAACAAGATTCAAAGTCCCCCTGATTAAGGGGGGAACAAGATTCAAAGTCCCCCTTTTTAAGAGGGGAACAAGATTCAAAGTCCCCCTGATTAAGGGGGATTTAGGGGGATCGAACGATGTGTGTACACGTTAGCCTGCAAGGGAGAGATTAATTAGTAATTCACAATTCACAATTTATTAAGACTTACGCATGAATCATGCAGTTATGAACCTTATTAGGCACAGAGAACACATTAAGAGGGTATGTTTCGGTTTTTGCGTAAGTCCTATTTATAATTCATAATTCATTAAACGGTTCATAATGAACAATTGCTTGTTGCTGCAACAATGAATTCAGGCAATTTACATTACCTGCAATTTTTTGACAACCTTCCCTAACTTCAGAGATACCGATAATAATGCGAATCATCAAACCATATTGGGTTGGATAAACTTCATACACAAAAGGTTTATCTAAACTAGCTGTTATCGCACTTGCTAAAGCTGGAGTAGTGCAAATTATTGCTTTTGAATTTGGAGGTACGTAATAATCAATATAAAAATCGCGGTCTTGCGAATCTTGCGTCCAACCGCTAGCAACCATCTCGCTTGACCATGTTAAGCATCGAGTATCAAGCCCTTTATCAGAATCGTCACCTCTTTGAATGACAATTTTACTTGCACGAGATTGAAAAGGCTTTTGACTTTGTGCTTCAAATTGATTGATTAAATTATCAACATTAATAATTCGCGCTCGAAATATACTACTCGCCAAGCAAGTGTATATAAGTAAAGAAATTCCTGTGAAGCTAGCTATTATTAATATCGGTTTTGTCAAAATGAATTTTTTCTGATTTATTTTCATTTTTTCGTTATTGACCGTTCGAGATATGAGAATTTTTACAAGCAAAATTATAATAACCCGCAGAAATCGAGCATACCCATAACCTCAACTTCTTTATCATGTTACCCAAATGAAGTAAATTAAAAGATTACAGCACACACCGTAGGGGTACGGCACTGCCGTGCCCCTACAACAATCTGTGGTTCAATTAACTGAAAATAGCTGTAAGAAAAAAGTGAATTTATAACTTGGTTGAGGTGATTGTGGCTCGCAAACGTTTAATTATTGAGATGGCAATGGGAATCGACCAGCACGGACAGGAACCAACCGTAGCAGCAAAAAGAGCAGTACGGAATGCGATCGCGCACAATGCGTTACCGGGAGTTTGGGAAGTTGCAGGTTTGAATGACCCGAATGAGATGATTGTCGAAGTACAAGTTTCAGTACCTTACCCCGAACAAGTTAATGCGGAGGAAGTTTTAGCTGTGTTGCCATTCGGTCAGAAAAATCTGACTGTTGAAGCTGGTGGGATGATAGTTCAAGGTCGGGCAATTCCCGTACTCAACGATAAAAATGATGAAATGCTGATCGCTGTGGCTGCGGTTACAGTTTATGTTGATTGTTAATAGTTAAAGGGTAGAGGGGGAGCCACAAAGAGTGTGGAGGTTCCCTCCACCACCCTTGAAGTGAGTCCTTTAGCGCTTTTTTATAACTCTGAAAGAATAAAAATATGTGTAGGTTATTTATTAAAAACCTATAATAATCAGAGTTTCTAATTTTTATCTGATGAAAGTAATATAAAGAGCGTTAGGTAACTTATGCTTTACTAGATGTGATACTCGTTCCGAGTCGCTGCGCGACGGCGCGAAGCGCCCGCAAAGAAGCGATCGCATTAAGATATTGTCTAATCTTCTATTTGTAAATTAGGGACTTTTGCAAAATCTTTAGTATTGCGTGTAACCAAAATACCGTTTATAGACAGCGCGATTGCAGCAATACGTAAATCTCTCGTACCTATACGAATTTTTTGGCCAACTAATTTTTGATAACAATTGTAGGCAGGCAGATCAAAGTCAAGTAATTTGAGCTTGTTGAGGTATTCCACGCCATCCCTTAATCCTTTATAAGCTAATATCAGTTTTTCAGATTGGGAGGGTTGATCGTTATACTTATTAATAACGTTTAGCCATCCTTTCATTTGCTCTTCCAATGTCACAACTGTTATAGCTGTATTCTCAAAATTAATTTGCTCGATACGCTGTTTAACGGTTGGATGTTTTCTTTGAAAAAGTGATAAATGGTCAGTATCCAGCACCCAAATAACAGTCACTTTACCTCGTCCTCTGCATCAATTTGTCTATAGTATTCCTCCATTTCTACGTCCAGTTTACAACGTTCTGCTTCTATCTCAGCTATTACCTCATCAAAAAGAGGATTATCGTTGTACATGCCAACTACTTTCATCCAAGGATTATCAGTTTGGGGAGAATCTATTTCTAAAGTAACTATTTTTGAATTCTTTAAACGTTTTTGCACAAGCTGCTGTAAGTTTTCCAAAGCTTCATTCTCAGTTTTACCTGAACTTTTACAGTCTGGTAAGCCTAGTACCACTGCATAAAATCTACCATCCTGCTCCGCCTCAATCAGCACACTATAACTTAATTTAGAAGTGTCAGTATCAGAACTTGTTGAAGGACTAAAACTAATCATACTTTTTTACTCTTATTTATATGTTTTAATTTTAAAGTAATCAGACAAAAAATGTATTACTGTTACTTAACAAAACCAGTTCTATAAGGCGCTTGATTCGCTCATTAAGGCGATCGCCTAATGGGTGATTGTTTCAAATGGGCGATCGCACAAGCGACTCCGTTCGTAGTATCGCACTCCAAAGATACAGAAACGCTAATGGTTCGTGTCATTAGTTTTGATGGGTTGCTAGATCCCCGACTTCGTAAAAGTTGTCGGGGATCTGGATCTCACGAAAGGGTCAAAATTAATGACATGGACTACTAATCAAGGGTAACACCCCTCAACATCGGTTGCATATAGCCTTATAAAGTACTCAAAGTACCGCTGTCACTATAGGATGGTACGGTGCGAGTAGCCCGGAGGCAATCTTTTGGGACAACGACGTGTCTTGCCATCTATTCTCCAGCGGTATTCTTCAAAAAGTCGAGAATCTGAGTCTTTCAACCAAACAAACCTTATCAAAATTACTCTATTCCCAAAACCTCCTGCAATAACTTACGTTCTTCGATGGGTAATTCGAGTAAAATACGTCGATCGCTTTTACTTTGTCGATAACGAACCGCAGTATCGAGAAGTCGCAGCGGAATATCAAATTCTGGGTAATCACCTACTGATTCTTGCCATACTTCCAGCCATATTTGTGCTGCTTCATCGCTAACTATTTTTGACATCAGCATCGGCATACTTTGCACCAGTCCTTGAGATAATGCTGAAGAGGAATTATATTTATTGAATAGTTCGATTAAAGTTTTGATGCTATTTTTCCAGGTATCTAGATATGTAATATTTTTAAATAGGATGCGAAGAATAAATTCTGTGTCTTCTGGAGATGCTTGTTTACCTCTATCAAGGCTTTTAAGTGCATCTTCTAACACAATCAAACCTTCTTCCCAATGATTTAACCCTATCAGAGCAATAGCACGATTGGCTAAAACATAATATTTTTCTTCAGCAAGTGAGATTGCTTTATCACAGCTTACTAATGCTTCTTGATATTGTTCGAGATTTATTAGCGTCCAACTTCGGCTACCCCAAGCTTGTTTATAATTTGGGTCTAGTTCGATGGCTTTATCGAAAGATACAATTGCCTCTTCGTATCTTCCTAAATTACCTAGTGCATAACCCCGATTGT
>CAXTCQ010000477.1:0-3777 GCA_964242965.1 uncultured Calothrix sp.
AAGGGGGACAAGGGGGACAAGGGGGACAAGAAAGCAACATTTCTTCCTTGTCTCCTCCCTCTTCCTTGTCTCCCCCTCCTTACTCCCTACTCCCTAATTTTCATCATGCAATACCGACGCTTTGGAAAAACTAATTTAAACTTGTCTGTTTTCTCTTTAGGAACCATGCGTTACTTGAGTTCGCACTCAATTGCACGGCAGACAATTTTCAAAGCTGTAGAGTTAGGGATAAATCATATTGAAACAGCCTCAAGTTACGGCAGTAGTGAGGAGTATCTCGGTAGTGCGATCGCATTTGGGTTGGCTGTACCTCGTTCCCAAATTCATATTACGACTAAAATTCCACCGACTGCGGATACCGATACGATGCGTCGGTGTATTGACGAATCGTTAAAACGCTTAAAAATCGATTATCTCGATTGTTTGGGAATTCACGGTTTAAATACTTGGGAACATCTCGACTGGGTAAAAGCTAAAAGCGGTTGTATGCAAGCTGTCGCAGAAGCAGTTGCAGACGGTCGAGTGAGACATGTGGGTTTTTCTACTCACGGTTCGCTAGAATTAATTTTGGCAGCTATAAATACAGATTTATTTGAATTTGTCAATCTGCATTATTACTACTCCTTTCAGCGCAACGCACCAGCTATTCAACGCGCCAGCGACAAAGATATGGGTATATTTATTATTTCACCAGCCGATAAAGGTGGCAAACTGTACGCTCCACCCGAAAAGCTCAAAGATTTATGTTATCCCTTCTCACCCCTTGAGTTAAACTACCGCTTTCTACTAAGTGATTCGCGGATTACAACTTTGAGTGTAGGTGCTGCAAATCCCGATGAATTAATCGAACCGTTACGGGTTGCTGACAACACGGGAAAACTTACACCTGAAGAAATAATAACTTTTACAAATTTAGAAAAACATCAAAATGCTTCTTTAGCTGCCGAAAAATGCAGCCAGTGCTACGCTTGTTTGCCCTGTCCCGAAAATATTAATATTCCCGAAGTCTTGCGGTTGCGAAATTTAGCAGTTGCATACGACATGACCGACTACGGACAGTATCGCTATGGAATGTTTGAAAATGCCGGACATTGGTTTCCCGGAATGAAAGCCAACCGCTGCACCGAATGTGGCGAATGCTTGCCAAAATGTCCCGAAAATCTCGATATTCCCGCTTTATTAGAAGATACTCATTCACGACTTAAAGGTAGTACAGGGAGAAGACTGTGGAAATAGGGATTTAGATTTTAAATACGTTTAACGTTTATGTTGATAAAAACTAATGTAAAACGCTGCAACTAGCGACCTTAGTAACTAAGGTCGCTGTTTATAAATCAAGCTAAGGTTGCATCAGCCAATTTAATATAACATTACATTTCTTAATGATTGTCTGTTTGTTTTCCTCATTGTTTTACCGCTTGAAGCAAAAATAACGCCCATTATTTTATAGCTAATCTTTTTCTCCTTGCAAGCTATAGGTAACAGGGTTACGGTTGCTGCTTTCAATACCATTTGAAGAATAATGACCAATTACAAACAAAGGTAATGTTAGCGTTAACATTGCGATAAAGGTACCCACTATGTCTGCCAAACGATGGGAATATGTTTCAGCATTGGCAGACTGGCTATTTGAATTCATAGAAAAACAAAACTCATGATTATCACTTTTCGCCGACTCTCTTAAAGAAAGCCTTACTACTATTTTAACTACTTTTTGACTGTTTTACATATTTAACGTTTGGATTTAATACTTTTGACAAAATTTTTTTACACGTAAAGCTGTGGATATCCGATCTAGATAGATGTATTTAATTCTTTTCACTTCTAAACATGCTTAAATGTACTATGTATTCAATAGCATACTCTAATTGACTGATTTTGTCGCATCAGTATTTACGTTGAAGTTATCTATATTATATGAATCCAGAAATTAGATATGTGTCTCCATCAAAGAGCGTTTTTGAGCTAAAAGTCTTGTCAGACAATTGTTTCAGCCTTACTCGCTACTGCTAAAAATGAGTATTAAGTCCCGAATAATTACTGATACTGTAGTTAAATTGCTTTACTCTATTCAGTACTTTCACTCAAAAATAATTGCCACTTCGGTTCGCAATATCCTCGCTTTTTATTGCTATAAACTTATACCAAATAAATACAGTCACAATCGATTTTTTCTAATATTTGTATCGAATAGGTAATTATACGTTAAGCTAACTTCAGACAGAAATATACGACGCTATATGACTTTGCGTAACAATTAAAGGAATTAAGGGTTACACTTTTTGAAAATGCATATTAATAAAACTTTATATTGACTGACAATTAATTAATATCACTATAGGCTTTTTCAAGCAATATATCTGAAGATGGAAAATCTATTTAGATAGATTAAGTTGTTGATTATTAATAAGTTAACTTTTGTTTACGATTAAATAATCGGAAAACTAAGCGTAGGTTAAAGCGTAATTGAAGTAACGAAAAAAACCGCCTCTAAATTAGGGCGGTTTGGTTAAGCAATCGGAGGGTATTTAATCAGCTTACTCTGGCAAATTTAAAATTGTTGTAGCAAGGTTTGCACTTGTTGCCTGCAAAGGACTTAATTTTATAGTGCATTTTAGACGCTTCGCCGACCATAAGCTCTCATCGGCTCTTTAATAAATCGAATGTAAAGATGTTTAAAGGTAGACTTAATAACGCGAGGCATACCAAAATCAATTGGCATGTATTTATCGGGTAAGCGCCAATCATCGATTTGCAAGATATCGGGACGTAGATACGGAAAATCAATATCTATTAGTTCTCCGACCATTCCCAACCGCATTGATGCTGCAACTGTTGGTACTTGTTCGGGTGCGACATTCAGTACCTCTACCATTGCCCGATCGAGTGCAAATACATCGGTGGATGCAGCTAAAACACCAAGTTGACGGGGTTCGCCACCACTCGGACCGTTACCTTCGTGCCCAATAATGCCATCAAGTATAGTTAAATCGGGATTTATCGCTCGTGCTGTTTCCACTAACATTTCTCCAAAGCGATTGGCATCTTTCCCCGCTTCCATATGCCACCATGCTTTCATTTTGCCAGGTACGCAGCCAAACAGGTTTTTCGCACCCAAAGTCAATACTAATTGAACGTGGGATTTGACTTTAGGTAAATTTATGACTACATCGGCTTCCATTGCTTCTTTAGATAGCAACAGGTGGTTAAAACCTTCATTTACAGTTTCGTAACGTTTGCCGTGAAAGTCGATAATTGGTAATTTGAGTTCGTCTAAAATTGGCTGATAGCCATTTGCGATCGCAACAGCCTTGGCAGTACCAAATGCCGGACTATCACCCAAAAATGGCTTTCCACCAGCTTCCTTCACCATTTTGGCAACAGCATATACCACTTCGGGACGGGTGGTACATTCAAATCCGGGACGTGCCCCTGTCAGCAAATTTGGTTTGAGCAAAACGCGATCGCCACTTTTGACAAATGCTGTCATTCCACCGAGAGGTTCGAGAAGCGTTTCTAGAGACTCGCGCAAGGTTTCGCGTTCGTAAGAAGTTGCACGGATTAAACTGACAGAGGATACCATTTTTGAATTAGGAATTAGGAGTTTTTGTGTTGGGAGTTGGGAGTTGGGAGTTGGGAATTAGGAGTTTTTGTGTTAGGAGTTAGGAGTTTTTGTGTTGGGAGTTAGGAGTTTTTGTGTTGGGAGTTGGGAGTTTTTGTGTTGGGGGAGTGAAGGAAGCAAAGAATATTTCTTCTTCCCCTTCTCCCCTTCTCCCC
>CAXTCQ010000478.1:0-3744 GCA_964242965.1 uncultured Calothrix sp.
CTTCCGTACTTAGCAAAATTGTCGGTCTTCCAGTCTCTTGGGCTACTTGTCCTGCAACTAACCCTAAAACACCAGCTGCCCATTGCGGGTCTTCCAGTACAATTACACTGGTAGTAGATAAATCAAGTTGCGAAAGTTTGCGCTTAACTTGTTCGGTAATATCTTTTTGCAATGACTTACGGCGCGAATTAGCAAGTTCGGTCGATTCGGCGAGTTCTTGGACGCGCTTTAAATCGCGGCTAGTTAGTAATTCTACGCAAAAACTTGCGTCTCCTTGGATACGGCTAACGGCGTTAATGCGCGGTCCCAAACCAAACGAGATATCAGTTGGTCTGTCACCGCTTTTTTGACACAGCTCTAATAATCTGCCGATTCCAGGACGACGGCGTTTTTCGGGAACCTGTTTGAAATCATTCTGCAACCGCTGGATTCCCTGTTGCGCTAAATAGCGACAATCACCATTGAGTTGCACCAAATCCGCAATTAATCCGACTGCGACTAAATCGAGTAAATCTTCGAGCGGTTGTTGCGCTACGTTAGGTAAACTTTGATAAAGTCCTTCCACCAATTTATAAGCTACCGCGACCCCAGACAAGTTATACAACGGGTGTTCGTTAGGCAGATAACGCGGGTTAATTATCGCAGCTACGTCCGGGCGTTCGGTTGGTAATGTATGATGGTCGGTAACGATTATATCGATATTTAATTGTTTTGCATAAGTAATTTCTTCTATATTTGTACTGCCCGTGTCGCAGGTGACAATTAGCTGACATCCTTGCTGGGCTAACTTATCAATTCCTTGCATATTCAAACCGTGCGATTCGGTCATGCGATTAGGGATGTAATAAGTTAACTGCGTATTTTGAGCAAAAAACTGCCCCAAGCCATCCCACAGCACTGATGTGGAAGTGATACCATCCGCATCAAAATCACCCCAAATTGTGACTTTCTCGCCTTTTTCTCGCGCTTGTTGCAACCTTGCCATCGCTAGCTGCATTTCTTGCCCAAACTCAAATGAACTCGCATATTTGTAAGTTTGCGGATTGATGAAAGCTTCTAATTTTGACACTTCACGGATTCCCCGTTGCCACAATAATTGTGCGGCAAATTTCCCGTTAGAGTTAGGTGTGTAGCATTTAACGCTTTTTTGAAACCATTCTGGAGGTTGTTCGACTGCAAGTAAGTTCCACTGTTCTTCTGGCATATGGAGGATGGAAAGTTTTGAATGTAAAATGTAGAGACTTTAGATGTAGTGTCTCTGCAAATTTAAATATATTAATAATACATCTGTTCTTTTTTTTTGGGGATTACCTTTGCTGTATTTGTAAACTGCCAGTAATCAAAGCGTAGGTTGGGTGAAACCGACACGTAGGCAAAGCCAATCCTCTTTGGGACTCTATGTTGCCGCACTCTTTATGCAACATTCATACTATGATGTTGGATTGCGCTATCGCTACACCCAACCTACAACTACAACTCTTAACTCTTAACTCTTAACTCTCTACTCCCTATTCCCTTCCTCAACTTCATTAACAAGTGGATTTAAAACAACTTCATTTGCAGCAGCGTCAGATTTTCCCGCACGTATAGTCGGTGTGCGTCTGCTACGTTGTGCTGCAATACGTCGATAACCTGCACGTTCGGCTTTTTGATATTCGTATTCGATTAATCTACCATAATGCTCGTGTTGGCTGAGATTCATCGACAGAAAAATATGCTCGCGGGTATTACCGAACCCTTTGCGGTTAAAGAACTTTAATGCAGGTGTATTTGCGGGGTCGGTGTCTACCAGCATAAACCTTGCACCATCTTCAATCATCCGTGCGATCGCTTTATCAACCAGTTTATCGGCAACACCTCGCCGTTGAAGCTTTGGGTTAACTCCCAACCATAAAATATATCCATAAGCCAAATTTGCTTTAGTGATAATCGTCCCTAAAATAAATCCTGCTAATTCTCCATCAATTTCAGCGACCAAACAATATTCTGGGTCGGTATTATAAAGCCCAATTACCTCCCATTCGTCCCAAGTTCGATATAAATAGGGGTATAAATCACTCGTAAACAATTCTTCTCCCAAATGATAAACCGGAGCAATATCATCGATTCCTAATTCGCGGACGTAAACCGCATCATTATCATCAAAATTCATAAAAAAAGTTTAGGGAGTAGAGAGTAGGGAGTTATGAGTTAAAAGAGAAAGTGTAAGTAAGTATTATGAAAACGTTTTTTACGATCGCATTTTACTTAATAGCCATATGGTCATCTAAAAGTACTTGGCTATGAGCAATATTTAATGCTAACTTGTAATTTCGTCCGTAGGAAAGCTTTAATTAGCCTGTCGTGGCATCTATACTTTAAACTCTTAATCCCTTACTCTTAACTCCTAACTCTCATAAACTAACTTCCTCAATCGTAACGAGGTCGAGTAAATTACTGTCCACAACCAAAGGTAGAAAATCTGGTATATCGTCCTTCCCAGTCGTGCTAGCTTCTTGACTTAGAGAGATACCAGAGGAGATAGGCAAAGACTCGAACTCGAACATAATCTTGTTCTTTTGTGTGATGCCAGATGCTACAACGGGGGGTAGAGACGGAGCGGCTTCTGTAAGTACCCCCGCAACGTGCTGGCTATGTGTACTCTGTGGTTCGTTTTCCGTTATTGTTACTCCCGTCCCCATAAGTGAAGAATTTTCCCTTTGGAAGACGTTAACGCGATGCTCCTCAGGGAGCCGCCTTTGGCGATCGCATCGTTTAGCAAATTGACAATCCTCACAAGCTTTGTTACCGGACGAGACTTGTGGAAATGGTTTCCCTTGGTAAAAATCTTTTAACCATTGGCTTAACTGACTTAATAATTTAGTTAATTTCTTTTTTGTTTGCTCGTGTTGAGCGGTACTGTAACTAAACTTAATACTTTGCGGTTTACCTTCCGACTGGACAAACCAATAAGTCATCGAAATATTTTCAGGTACATACTGGCTAGTTTCAGCCAGTACATATAGATAAAGCCGTGTTTGCCAATTTTTCTCTAACTTGCGCTTGTTTGGGGACTTAGCAGAAGTTTTCCAATCAAGAATCTGCGCTCGAACGTTATCTGCAATCAATAAATCGTAAACAACCGTTAGCAAATAATCCGAAAAATTCAAAGTCCGAAAATGCTCGCTCTCGCGGAATTCACCACTTGTAGATGTTAAAATTTCTGGTGCAGCCTCAGCAAACCGAGCCATCCAACTTTGTAAATTAGCATCGGCTAACAAAAAATTATCAATCGGCAAACCCATTTCGTGCTGCTGCATCAACAAGTGAAAGCGACTCCCCAAAACTTGCTTTTCCTCATATCCAGGGTCTGCGGGAGATTGAAGTTGTTCTAAACAAGTGTGTTGAAAGTAGCGCGGACACCGTTCGAGTGTATTTAATTGTCCCTGCGAAAGTCGCATTAAATAATTTTCATCGGCAAGCATAAAAATTAGCAAACTGTAAAATCTAAAATATTTCAAATTTTATGAAAATTATAATACATATCGGCTGTAGGGGCACGGCACTGCCGTGCCCTTAGAAATTATCCCTGAATACAATATTCAACTCACACCCCTTGCTCTAGAAATGCTGGCTTAAGTTTTTCTCTAGCCCTTTCCCCTTTCCCCTTTTCCCTTACCTATCGATAGTGTTGAGCCTGGGTCTCAAACAAAAACGCATAATTACCGCTCAATTTCATCAATTCCTCATGGGTTCCACTTTCAA
>CAXTCQ010000479.1:0-3717 GCA_964242965.1 uncultured Calothrix sp.
GAAGTAGGGGGAGTGGGGGAGGTGAAAAAATGGAGGAAGTTGGAAACGAATGAAAATACTTTCTTTTTTTACTTGCTCTATTCCCCTATCTCCCTATCTCCCTACTCCCTAATTCCCTCGGTAATTCGACTCGAAAAGTTGAACCTTGACCTAATTGACTTTCAACGGTGACGGTTCCTTGCATTAGTTTTACTAACTTGTCTACGATGCTGAGTCCTAAACCCGTACCTCCGTGTTTGCGAGTTAATGATTGGTTTACTTGTCGAAATTCTTGAAAAATGTTTTTTAAATTAGCTGGGGCAATGCCAATACCTGTATCTCGAACAATTATGGCGATACGATTTTCTGGAATTTCTTCGATTTCAATGAGGACGCTACCAGTTTCAGTAAATTTGATGGCATTCGATAACAAATTCACTAAAATTTGACGAACGCGATCGCTATCGTTAATTACTATAGGGTTATATATTTCAATTTGAGTATTTAAAAATAAATGTTTCTTTTGAGCAAGCGATCGCAATTCTTCGGTAGTTGTCCTGACTAGCTCAACTAAATCAAGTTTTCTTAATTTTAAATTTAATTTACCTGCTTCTAAGCTCGAAAAATCGAGGATATCTTCGATTAGTGCGAGTAAGTGTCGCGCATTACCAAGAATGCGTTCCACCATGTTCTGTAATTGTGGAGATTGTTGGTAGGAATGACGCAAAAGCAATTGAGCAAATCCCAAAATTGCGTGCATCGGTGTACGGAGTTCGTGCGATACCATTGCTAAAAATTGCGATTTCATGAGTGATGCTTCTTGCAACTGCAAATTTTCACTCTGAACCAGGCGCATTTCTGCCTCTGCTTGCTTGCGGACAGTTACATCGCGCACTAACCAACGCCATTTCGGCGAGGGTACGGCATTGTTCACCGTAGTTACACTGATTGCCGCATTAAAAGTACTACCTTGACGTTTTTCTAATTCAATTTCCCATTCTTGCAATGTGCCAAGCGATCGCAATTCTATCAGTTGGGAACGAAAACTGCGGCGATGTTGTTCGGGAACAAAGGTAACTAACGGTTTACCTTTTAAATAGTTTTGCTGAACTTGGAATATATGGGCGGCAGCGCGGTTTGCTTCTAAAATTTTTCCATCTATGTCTGTCACCAAATAACAATCGGGTGCATAATCAAACAATTCTTGATAACGCTGGCGTTCTTGTTCGACTAAGCTATAAGCTAATGCTAATTGCTCGTTTTGCTGCCGCAACTCTTCTTCTGCTACGTGCAATTCTTCTAAAGCAACATTCATTTCCTCAAAAGCTTGTGCAAGCAAACCTTGTTGGTCGTATGATGCAGCCTTAACGTGCTGATTGAGCATTTCCGTTCGCTGTCGCGCTATTTCTATTTGTTGCGTAAATTTATCCATATCCTCTTCACCTAAGCCTCCCGCTACTAGTAATTTTATTAGCTTTTGGCTGCGATCGCACTCTGCCTATGGTTTAGAGTCAAGGGTGAGGTATCGAGAGTGAAGATTTTTGATTCGTTCATCATAAAGGTAGATGTAAAGCTTCTAGAATTTGTTTCATCTGTGCTACCAATCGAATCCTAATACTTGGACGAAAATACGAAGAACAATATTGAGTAGCCAACTGAAAATACAATTGGATTAAACTTTTTCTGATTTCAAGTAGAATCTGTAATAATTTTCACGATATTTTTGTACTATTCAAGCTAATACAAATAAATTGTTTATGTTTAGATTTGACAATAATAAAAGACAAAGGACTCAGATGAATGCGTGCAAAATTTTAAATTATTCATCAATTTTTTCTCGTTCCTCCATCAATATAATTACTCCTTGAATATCCAAACTCGTGCGGATAAGTGGGGTGCAAGTAACTTGGCACTGAATTGTTCTTCCTCGACGGTTTCGAGCTTCGAGTATCACTTCATAACTATCTAACTCCAGCGCAATAACTTCTTTAAGCGGTTGTCGCAATGGTTGTAACGGCAAACCGATATCAAGGTTCATCAGGTGTCGCAGAAAAACCTCGTCGCTACGCAACCCCCATAAATCCTCGGCTTGGCGATTCCAAATTAAGATTTGCAAATCGGGATTGATAACCACTACCCCTACGCGGATAGTGGTGAGTATTGATTCGAGAAAACCATTAACGCGATTGAGTTCACCGCTACGTTCGCGCAATTCTCCGTTGATTGCTTGCAACTCCTCGTTAGTAGATTGGAGTTCTTCATTCATTGTCTCCAACTCTTCGTTAGTAGATTGAAGTTCTTCATTCGTAGTTTCGAGTTCCTCAATGGTTGATTGAAGTTCTTCGTTAGTGGTTTCTAATTCTTCGTTAGTAGATTGAAGTTCTTCGTAAGCACTTTCTAACTCTTGGTTAGCATTTAAGAGGTCGTCATGGAGTTGTTTAAACCGAGTTGCGTTATCGAAAATAATTTTTATACCATGCAACTCGATCGCATTTTCATCGAGTAGTGGCATAATTTGGATATCAAAATACCGCATTTCCCGTTCGGTACTTGGATATTCGATATCCTTTAATGTAATACTACGGCGGGTGCTTTTAACTTGGTCGATATGCGGTCGCAATTCCACAGGACGGTAGGATAGTTCTAAATCTTGCAATCGACGACCCAAGTCACGGTGATGTAAGTTGAACAAAGTCCGCGCTTGGGCATTTGCTAGTAAAACTGAGTTATCAAGGTCGGTAATAATTTGTGCAACTGGGTCAATCTCGAATGCAGTTTCGTAGATGCGAATTTGGTTAACATCTTCGAATTGATTTTCCCGGCTTTGCGATTGTGCGATGCTCAAAAGCATCTCGCGGAAATTTGGATTGGCAACTTTTATAAATATACGCTGTCGTAAGTCTACTGGTGTAAAAGAATGGTTGCGAATAAACAACATTTCGGCTTTACCCAATAATAAAAAGCCGCCATCATTTAGCGCGAAATGAAATTTATTAAGTATTTGTATTTGAAGATCGGTATTAAAATACATCAGTGTATTTCGGCATACTAGCAAGTCAATTCGAGAAATCGGCGCATCCTTAAGCAAATCGTGGCGACCAAAAATCACGCCCCGACGCAGTTCTTTTATTACCGTATAATAGCTACCATTAACACGCTCAAAGTATTTTTCTAATAAATGCGGTGGAATCGATTGAACATCCTTAGCACTATAAGTTGCATGACGGGCTTGGTTGAGGGCATCAGTATCGACATCGGTAGCAAAAACTTTAACTCGCGCCCCATACTCTTCTATCGAGAGCGCTTCTGCCAGCAACATAGCAATGGTATAAGTTTCTTCTGCGGAAGCGCACCCGGCAGCCCAGACTCGAATTGGTTGGGTTGGCTGCTTGCTATTAATAATTTTGGGTATTATTTCTTTGGCGATATATTCCCACACCTGTGGGTCTCGAAAAAACGCCGTAACGTTGATTAAAATTGTGTTAAATAAGTTGACAAATTCATCTTGATGTACTTCTAAATAATCGAGATATTCGCTGTAATTATCAACATCAACTGTCTGCATTCGTTTGCTAATACGACGGCTTAAACTCGGACGCTTGTAGCCGCTAAAGTCAAATCCACGATTGCGTTTGATATATTCTAAAAGGTTTTCGAGTTCGGGATTTTCTTCTGTGGAGGTCATAGGATTCGACAGTCGAAGGAAAGGAGTGGGGAGTAGGGAGGTAGGGGATAGGG
>CAXTCQ010000480.1:0-3701 GCA_964242965.1 uncultured Calothrix sp.
GAAGAGATCCCCCAACCCCCTTAAAAAGGGGGCTTTGTAGGCTCCCCCCTTTTTAAGGGGGGCTAGGGGGGATCGAGGTTTCAGGTTTTCAGTGCGTAAGTCCTGCATACTAACTTTGGGGTGATTAAATTATTTGTGTACGCGGTATCTTAATTAAGGGGATTGGAGGAGCGATCGCATATTAGTAAAGACACGCAGACTTTTTCCTAATATCCCATCAAATTCCATAGTCACACCTGTAAAAAAGTTATTTAATTCCGTTTTTTCTCGGTATTAGGTTGAGTAGGTACGTGATTAAAATGATTAGTATCAAGCCACAGTTATGACTGATTGCTTGTTTTGCTTACATGGCAAAAGTTAAAACCTCCATTTTTTTAGAGAACACGGAGGCGCGAATTGAGGGTTTTATCCCTCCATAGGTAGCATAGAGCCTTATAGAATGCCTCAAATCCTGCAATACCATAATATGGTATCGCTAATAGTCGCACACGCCGAAGGCTTTCCCCAAGGGTAGCCTGCTTTAAGCAGGCTTCGTTTAGATTAGCCCCAGGTTTATAACCTGGGGCGATATATCGGGTAGTCGAGAAGTATGAAGCATTCGCGCCTCTATATCCTTAAAAAGTCAGGTCATAGTCCAAATTAGAATTGCAACAGCCAATTTCTATAACGCTTCTCGTTTCGATGCAATATATTTTAGGGCACAGCAAAGCTCATTGCCCCTACGCTCCATCGGTATCAGTTATATTTTACGCTATCGAGAACCGCTATATTTACGCCGTACTGTAACAGTACAATCGCACCCTTGTGTAGGTGTTAGTAACAAAATAGGGATGCTCTAGTTAATTGGGCATGTATAGGGTGCATTTACCACCTAACAGTTATTTGATGCATTTACCACCTTACCATGTCGAAAAAATGTTATACCAATTCTGCGTCTAGCGGGTTTACGCTGCTGGAGATGCTTGTAGTGATTTTAATCATTGCCGTACTTGGTGCGATCGCATCTCCTAGCTGGCTCGCTTTTATCAATACCCGTCGCCTTAATATTGCTCAAGACCAAGTTTACCAAGCAATGCGACAAGCGCAGAGTCAAGCTAAAAAAAATAAGTTGAAATGGCAAGCTAGCTTTCAAGTCGAGGATGGAATTGTCCAATGGGCTGTTCATGCTGCAACTGTAAATCCAGCAGACGCTCAATGGAATAGTCTCGATGCAAATATTCAACTTGATGCTGAGACAAGTTTGCAACGAGTCGGGACTATACGCAGAATCCAATTTGATTATATGGGTAATGTGACTCCACCGTTGGGAAGAGTAACGTTATCGAGTGAAAATAGCGGGCAAGTTAAGCGCTGCGTCTTCGTTTCGACAATTTTAGGAGCGATGCGTACTGCTAAAGAACGCGACCAACCCGATGATAATGGCAGATTTTGCTATTAGATTGTAGATTGTAGGTTGGGTGCAGCGACAGCGGAACCCAACATTTTATTAGTCATGTCGGTGTTGGGTTGCACTTCGTTCCACCCAACCTACACTTCGATTAGCATATAAAATTTTCAGACTGTAGGTTGGGTGCAGCGACAGCGGAACCCAACATTTTATTAGTCATGTCGATGTTGGGTTGCACTTCGTTCCACCCAACCTACACTTTGATTAGCATATAAAATTTTCAGGTTTGCGGTTTGTTTATACAAGCGGTATTGTATTTACGTTGACTCCTACCAACCCATTAACTCCGTGCTGAAACTAGAAATATCTCAGCAGCACTTAATTATATTTACTCGCTACCCCGAACCAAACAGGACAAAAACTCGATTAATTCCTCTCCTGGGTGCTGAAGGTGCAGCGAATCTGCAACGTCAAATGACCGAACATACAATTTATCAAGTTGCACAACTAAAAGCATCGACTAATGTATCAATCGAAGTCCGCTATGCTGGTGGTGATTTGCAACTTATGCAAACCTGGCTGGGTACAAATTTGATTTATACCCCCCAAGGTGAAGGAGACTTGGGAACAAGGATGATGCGGCTTAACGAATCCTTCGATGGCTAATACACTAGGAAGAAGAATCAGGGCAATAGTAGTATTAGAATAAAGTTGTTATTTTTGGATAAGCTATGCGAACGCTGGTAACAGAAGTTATTAATGGAGAAACTTATTGCTATCAATCTCTTGGAAAGTACATCGTGCGAGCAATCGGTATTTGCGGGGAACGACCAACTTTCAAATATACGCGCATCGAAATTACTGGCATACTCGAACGACTGGCTGCTGGAGAAAATATTGATACGATTGTACAGGGTTTTCGCGGGCGCGTTTGCAAAGAAGCTATTACCGAAGCTGGATGGATTGTTACAACCCAGTTTATTGAGAGTTTACCAACTCTAGAACCAGCAGCATGATTGTACTTGACGAACAGCTTTTGGGACGCGACCTTGAAGAATCGATTTCTGAATGGTATCGAGGTAGTGTTTGCTTTATTACCGATCTCCGCCCCGATACTATTATTAAGGATGAGGCAATTCCAATGCTATTACGGCAAAAATCTCAACCAACATTTGTTACGATTAACGAGCGTGATTTTTGGCGTAAGATAGAAATTGACAACAATTTCTGTATTGTTTGTTTTGCTTTTCCCGATCGTAGGGCATGGGAGATTGCATCTTTACTCCGGACTATATTGCAGTATCCTGAATTTAATACGAAAGCGAAAAGAATGGGTAGGGTGCTTCGAGTTACTGATAACAGTGTTGCTTACTATTCTGTAGAAAGCCGAGAAATATTAGAGATTTTTTTATAAAGTAATACTATTTAAAGTTTTATAGAGATGGAATAAGATGATGCGATCGCTTAACAAATCCTTCGATGGTCATATAGTGTTGTGTTAAGCGACAGCGGAACCCAACATTTTATTAGTCATGTCGGTGTTGGGTTGCACTTCGTTCCACCCAACCTACACTTTGATTAGCACAAAAAATTTTCAGGTTTGCGGTTTGTTTATACAAGCGGTATTGTATTTACGTTGACTCCTACCAACCCATTAACTCCGTGCTGAAACTAGAAATATCTCAGCAGCACTTAATTATATTTACTCGCTACCCCGAACCAAACAGGACAAAAACTCGATTAATTCCTCTCCTGGGTGCTGAAGGTGCAGCGAATCTGCAACGTCAAATGACCGAACATACAATTTATCAAGTTGCACAACTAAAAGCATCGACTAATGTATCAATCGAAGTCCGCTATGCTGGTGGTGATTTGCAACTTATGCAAACCTGGCTGGGTACAAATTTGATTTATACCCCCCAAGGTGAAGGAGACTTGGGGACAAAGATGATGCGATCGCTCAACCAATCGTTCGACAAGAGCGCAAAAAAAGTTATCATCATCGGTACAGATTGTCCGGATATTGATAGCCAGCTTTTACAAACAGCTTTTGAGCGTTTAAACGAATTTGACCTAGTGCTGGGACCCGCACTCGATGGTGGTTATTATTTAATTGGTTTAGGACAATTTGTCCCCGAATTATTTAGCTACATCGATTGGGGAACCTCGCAAGTCTTCCAACAGACTATAGATATTGCCCAAATTTTGAAATTATCCTCCTTCTCCTTACCACCCCTAGCAGACGTTGACCGTCCCGAAGATTTGAAGATTTGGGAAAGATTTGGGAGTAGGGAGTAGGGAGTGGGGAGTAGGG
>CAXTCQ010000481.1:0-3697 GCA_964242965.1 uncultured Calothrix sp.
TCTCCCCACCTCCCCTACTCCCTCCTCCCTCATTCAGTCACAAAAAATACCATTAAGATTTATAACTAAATATCTGTTATTTAAAATAAAGCTCGATTAAACTGGTTGTTGACTTGATTTGCAAACAGCAAATATGACACCATTTGATCGGCTGTCATTGGTAGCAATAGTGCCAAAAAATACTATTACATTGATTAATTAACGTTATAAAGGCATTTATGCCGTCAGTTCAGATTTTTGATAAGACAAAATTATCGTAAATCCTACCCCAGTGTCTGTTTTTTAGAGTCTAGCTTGTGGACAAAAAGTGATGAATGAAGCTGACACCCCAGAAAATGGGGCATTGAGAGAACCCCCAGATTCTGCTAGTGCGGCACAACCCGAAAATACTGGTTGTCCCTTTTACTCGGTTGTCTCCAATCAAAGGGCAATTCCCAAATTGTCACCTGCACGAATAATAGAAATCGAGCCGTGCCATGAGTATCATCGATTTCAAATCGGGGGTTTTGAAAGCAATAATGATAATCATGAAAATCGGCAAGTCTACATTGGCTCAGAACAAGACCAGGTTTTAACGTTGGGTAACGAGGAATGGGAAAGCCAAAGTCTCCCCGACAAAGATGAAGATGAAGAGAGTGTGTCAGAGAATTCTGATATTCCAATCTCCGATGATTGGGTAGCTGAACCCGACCGCGACAAACAAGCTGCTGTCGATGCCGAATTTCAGCAATTGCTAGCATTGAATCAGGATTTACTTGCTGCTAACGATAAGTTGTACAACCAAGTCGAAGAACTAACTTCAACGTTAACCGAGTCGGAGAAAGCTTTGCAGTTGCAAAAAAAACGTTCTAGCGTCACCGAGACAATGCTCAATCAACAAACGCAGGAACTAATCGCAACTCAAAAGCAAATCGAATCGCTTTACCAACAGTTGGAAAGTTCACAACAAAACGTTCAACGTCAAGAAACTTTAATCGAAACTTATAAAGCGCAATTTGAATTAAGCCTTTCTCGTCTTGCCCAGTTAGAACGCGAATGTGCTTTACTGCAAACAACCCATAACGAACAATCGCAGCATCTATTGCAATCTGAAACTGCTTGCCGCGAACTTCGCGCTCGGTTAATGCGGCAACAGCGTCAGACATTACAATTTAAGGCGGCATTAGAAAAATGTCTTGACCCTATACCGACCCCAGCAGAGGACTTGACAGAATGCAGTTTTGATGCAGTGGAATCAAACGAATACTTATCTCCTTCATTAAAGAAATTTCGATCGCTATTTGTGAATGCCGACCCGATTCGACCTTGGTCTGCTGAGCGGGAAACTTCGTTCGAGGACTTGGAAGATACTACCTCGCCAACTCTTGATGCTGTAAAGCAAGAAAGTGAGCCGGAACCTGAACCTGAACCATTTACAGCATCCGATTCAATCGAGACTACAACATGGGAAGCACCAATAAATTCAGCTTCACCCAATCTCGAAGCACAAATCGATAGCGTAATTAAAATGTTTTTTACTTCGCAGTCAAATTCGACTTCGCAGCAAATGCCATTTCAATTAGGTATTGACGATGACGAGGATGAAGAAATAGAAAGTAATGCTTCTGAGTCACCAAGTTTTGCGGATACGCGAATCGAAGCTGGCAAAACTCATATTTGGGATGCGATGCTTTCGGAAGATACGCAAACGACACTCCCTCTTGAAGACGAAGCGATTGCAACACCATTCGACTCACCGTTAAACAATACTATTACCGTAGAATCCGATAGCCCAATTAAGTCAAATGATATTCCTATCTATGCCGAACCAGTAATCGAAACAGCTTCTCCAAAAGCTGAAGATGAAAGCGAGGATTACTGGGCAGAAGTATCGCAATTAACACATTTAGATTTACCCGTCACCGATTCGCCCCTGCATCCATCCCACGACGCAAACGATGAAAAGTCACCTTCACCCGTAGTTTATCCCAAGCGTCCGCCGAAAGGACGTAAATCATTAGCATCAGTAGAATTGCCTAAATTTCGTCCTTTACAATCGTAATATCACGTAGGGGCGGGGAAACCCCGCCCCAAAAACTCATCGCCATCAAAGCAAAAAGTAAGAATAAACCTTTACCCCTTACCCCTTACCCAATCTAAATAATTTCCGGTTTCTGAATCGCAGCTGCCGATTTTGGACGTTCGATTTGCAGCTTTGCTGGCGGTTTACCCGTATTGATAGCGAAATTAATCGCCGAAAGCCGCAACCACAAACCTGGATTGCGTGGTTCCAACCAACCTTGAGTACGCTTGAGAAAAGCAGGAAACCAACCGCTAAGTAACGCCACAACAATCGCATGACGGGTAAAGTTAACGTAGTTGCCCAGCCAGCGAAATAAATCTTTTGCACCTGCAAGTTCCCAAATCCAAGGCAACAAAGCCGGATTCTTACTAGCAGCTTTGATTGCTAATCCATTAAAGGTCAACCAATCAAACCTATCCTTAATAAAATTCTCCGCAACTTCTGGAGATGAATCGGCTAGCAACCCAAAGAAATTATTTAACATCGAGTTGATACGTTGGGGGGGTAAAAATTTCCCCGTCGGCACCATCATCCCTTTAGAGAACATCCAAGTTACGGCGATATTGCTTTGGAAAGCGCGAATTCGATTCAAATGCTCGAAACTTAGTAAATCGTGCTTGAGGGCAATATCAAGCAGCGTCGTCAACCGCTCGAGGTTGCGAACTAACGAACCAAAACCCGTAAACACGAGAGGAGATTGTAGCGAAGCCGCATCACCAATCGCAATCAAACGGTCAAATGCAATAGTGCGATCGCGCTCGTCTGTACTAAAATGCCCTGGTATGTAACCGAACGTCGGTTTTTTCCACTCCAATTTATCCATATCGCAACGGCGATACTCCGGCAAAATCGTGAAAAAGTCTTCGTACATTTCCAACAACGAACCGGGATTTTGGGGATTAACTTGGTGATAGTGGAATAAATAAATCGTCAATTCTTCACCTGCACCGGGAAATAACTCCCAAATCAACTGCCGCCCGCGTGAAATATCGCCATGACTGTATAGAACATCACCATACTGCGAATCCCAAACTCCGGCTTCAAACCCTTTGGCAATAGCCGCCCCCACCGTCGGGCAAACGCTATCGAAGGCGCGACGACCGTTTAATTGCCAAGCGATAGGTGAAGCAGTTCCCATTGCATCGACAATCAACCGCCCACTGACTTGAATCTGGGCATCACTCGTTAAATTTTTAACAGTAACAAGAACTTGCGAATCATTAATATCTGCACGTATAAATTCAGTCTCGCCCCAAATTTCACCACCTACGGCGCAAAGTTTTTCACCGCATATTTGCAGTAATTTTTCTGAATCTAAAGCAATATTTAATACTGTCGGTGTATGTAGAATCGGTGCTTTCAAGTTCTTCGGGTTATTTGCATCAAAGAATTTATTAAACCCATCCTTATATTCTCGCGCAATCACCGACTCAACTTCGCCGTTCGTCAGCAACCCCAAATTTATCAAACATTGAATTTCATCCCGCGAAATATTCCATTCTCGATTCATCCGCCCAAACGGTAACCGCTCTACTAGCAAAACTTTATACCCAAGATTTGCCATTACCGTCGCATGAATAACACCCAATGCACCGCCGATGTAAATAAGGTCGAATTGGGGAGAGGGGGGAGTAG
>CAXTCQ010000482.1:0-3678 GCA_964242965.1 uncultured Calothrix sp.
CCCCCATCTCCCCCATCTCCCCTAAAATCAAGTCGTACCTTTGAATAAATCTTTGGGACGAACGAGCAGCACTTCGCATCGCTTTACCAATTATGGTATTTTGTCAATAGGTAATACAATCCGGCAATTGCCATTTACTGCCAAACCCAAAACCTTGAGTTGATTTTGCGGAATTTTCAAGCCGAAAATATCTAATGGTTGAGAAACGGGTAATTTGTAATTTTGATTGCTATCAGTATTCTCGACCACAAAAATTTTTCAGATAGCAATGCTACACCCACAGTACCGACTGCGGCAATTATGATTGACACCCAAATATTGACATTGAAGCTATTTGCTAATAACGTTAAGTACGCACCTACTGTTAGAAAGTCGCCATGAGCAAAGTTAGACAACCGTAAAATCCCATAGGACAGTGTCAGTCCAACTGCCGCTAAGGCGATAATACTTCCGAATGCAATACCGTTAACGGTGGTTGAGGGAGTTGAAAAACCCAATTTGAAATAAATTGCGTTAATTGTTCGTTCATACTTAATATTCTTTAATTTTCCTTGGTAATTTTTGCATATGGTGATCTCAGTCAACAAGTATTGAGATTTTAGTCACATTTGACACTTTCGGTTTTAGTTTATAAATATATAAATAGTTGTGCGCTAATATACATAGAATCTTATTTGCACAAAAGTGCTTATTCAAAATTTGACCAGCGGTCGAGTTGACCATGCAGCAGTATTCAAGCTTACCAGAACGGAACTCACAAGTAGATGCAACCCCAACACTTTTAACCACGATTGAGCAATTACGTGCTGAATTGTGGCTTGAACGCAGCTTGAACCAGTTGCAATGTCGTCTTCATAAATGTTTGATTTCAGACAGCACGAGTAGTGAAAATTCGCAAGTTTTAGAAGCAAAACTTTTCCAAACCGCGATTGACGAACTCGATAGCGCGTTAAATTCTAGTCTAGTTGCCATGCTTCCCTCGGTAACGACGTTTTGTGCGATCGCATTAACTCAGTTTGAGGAAGCAGTTGCCAAAATTTGTTATGTTTCGAGTTCGTTAGTGTCTAATCAACATGAATCGATGGGACTGGTTCTCAAAACAGGAGAAAGGGTACAGTTAAATTTAGGAGTAAAAATAAGTATTGAGAATTTGGAGTATTTGGAGCAACAACCAGCTTGCGCTTTTCCAATGGTTGTAAATTCGGGTAGAGTTTTGGGTTGGGTAGTTTTAGTTGATGGCACTACTCAAGCAGATTATAAATCGGACTTGCGTTCGCGTAGCGGTTCCGTTGGCGAAGCCTACCCGAAGGGCTTAGGAACATCACCCTTGCCCATTCCCGGAGTCGTATCGCAATTTATCTCGCGTGCTATCGAACAATGCCTTACCGCATTGGCACAACTGCATCAAGTACAATCCTTACACCAAGTTTGTCGGCATTTGGAAGGGTTTAATCAGGAACTCCAACGTACTAATCAACTCAAAAACCAGTTCCTCGCAAGTACTAGTCATGAAATCCGTACTCCGCTAAGTTCTATTTTAGGATTTGCTCATTTACTTCTCATTCAAGGTTTTGACCCAAACCGCGAACGTCATCAAGAATATTTAAATATTATTCAATCGAGTGGTAAGCATTTACTAGCGTTGATTAACGATATTTTGGATCTTTCCAAGATTGAAGCTAATCAAATGGACGTGCAATGGGAAACCGTTAATTTGCCTGCATTGTGTCGCACTGTTTTTGCACTAATTAAAGAAAAAGCTGCAAATAAGGGTTTGCAGCTACGGTTAGAATTAGAACCTGATATCAACGATGTTCTATCTGACTCGTTGCGTCTCAAACAAATGCTGTTAAATTTACTGTTTAATGCTCTAAAGTTTACCAGCAGCGGAACAATTGGTTTAAAAGTTAAACTCCAAGGTGAATTTATCCATCTTACTGTTTGGGATACTGGTACAGGTATACCAAAAGAACACCAAGGAGAATTATTTCAACCTTATTCGCAAATTGCCAACGCTTTAGTTGCTCGTGATGAAGGAACGGGTTTGGGGTTAGCAGTGACTCGAAAGTTAGCAGAACTTCACGGTGGTTATGTTGAAGTCGAATCTGAAGTAGATAGAGGTTCGCGCTTTACATTGGTATTACCGATTAACCCATCCACAGAAGTTTTAGGAGAAAGAAATAAAGAAGATGGAAAAATTGCTGAGAGTAATAATGAATATATTTCCTTACCCTATACTCTTGTCTCACCTTCAGATTCACTAAAAATCTTGTTAGTAGAAGATGATTTATCAAACGCACAATTGATACAAACGTATTTAAGTAAATCTGGATATCAAGTTACTTGGGTTAAAAGTGCTACTGAAATGTGGCAGTCTTTGAAGCAGATGCATCCGCTCGTCATATTGATGGATATCTATTTACCCGATGGCAATGGATTGCAGATAATTAAGCAATTACGCGCTAGTTCGGAGTATGAAAATATTTATGTAATTGCTCAAACCGCGATGGCAATGAAAGGCGATCGTGAAAACTGTATGGCTTCTGGTTTCGATGATTATATCTCTAAGCCTATTGATTTACCGTTGTTAGCAAAATTGGTATCAAAATATAGTCAACCGAAATTATAGGGAGTAGGGAGTAGGGGGACAAAGGGGACAATTTTCTTCCTCGTCTCCTACTCACTCCCTACTCCCTATTCCCTCATACAATAGTGTTATCCAGTTTTGCGTGGATTGGGAAATGATGTTAAACGAAAAACTCGATAAACTCAAAGCTTTATTTGCTCAGATGGAGCAAGCTTTGATAGCATACTCTGGTGGGGTTGATAGTACTTTGGTGTCTAAAATTGCGTATGATGTTCTAGGCGATCGCGCTTTGGCAGTTACCGCAATGTCACCGTCGTTGCTACCAGAAGAATTGGAAGACGCAAAAATTCAAGCTGCGACGATTGGGATTCGGCATAAAATTGTCGAGACGCACGAAATGGAAAATCCTAATTACACTGCAAATCCTGTAAATCGCTGCTATTTTTGTAAAAGCGAATTGCACGATACCCTCAAACCGCTAGCGGTGCAATTGGGGTATCCTTATGTAGTCGATGGAGTGAATGCAGACGATTTACACGATTACCGTCCGGGAATCCAAGCAGCAAAAGAACGAGGTGCAATGTCTCCGCTAGCTGAAGTCGGTGTTAGTAAACTCGAAGTTCGTCAACTTTCGCAGCAACTCGGTTTACCTTGGTGGGATAAACCCGCACAACCTTGTTTAAGTTCGCGTTTCCCCTATGGTGAAGAAATTACCGTTGCGAAATTACAGCGGGTTGGTAGAGCCGAAATTTATTTGCGAAAATTAGGTTGGCAAAATTTGCGGGTACGTTCTGAAGGTGATACTGCGAGGATTGAATTAGCTCCCGCACAAATCAAAGATTTTGTTTTAAAGACGGATTTACCAACGGTTGTATCTGCTTTCCAAGAATTGGGTTTTATGTTTGTGACGCTAGATTTAGAAGGATATCGCAGCGGTAAATTAAACCAAGTTTTGGAAAAAGAATTCATAGCGATCGCGTAATAATACTGCGTTGGTTCCGATGTAAATGCTATCTCTTGTAGTATTGCATCGGGAGATAGAGCTTATTTTCTTCTCAGGTATGGTAAAAAAGATTTAGGCATTGAGCCAA
>CAXTCQ010000483.1:0-3649 GCA_964242965.1 uncultured Calothrix sp.
AACTCCTAACTCCTAACTCCTAACTAAATTATGAGTCTTATTAATCTACAATCAGTCAAAAAAGATTTTGGCATCAAAGAAATTTTAAAAGATGCTAGTTTTAGCTTAGATACTAACGATAAAGTTGGCTTAATTGGCACTAATGGTTCGGGCAAATCAACATTATTAAAAATGATTGCTGGACTTGAATCAATTGATAGCGGACAAATTGTCACTAACTCCGGCGCAAAAATCATTTACCTGCCACAGCAACCTGATGTTGACGAAAATCGCACTGTTTTAGAGCAAATTTTTGCCGACAGTGGCGAACAAATGGGATTAGTACGCGAGTATGAAGAAGTATCAAGTAAATTAGCTCACTATCCCGAAGATAGTCAGTTGATGTCGCGTTTGTCTGCGGTAATGCAGCGCATGGATAACTCTGGTGCTTGGGAAATAGAAACAAATGCAAAAATCATTCTTTCTAAGTTAGGAATTACTGATTTTGATGTCAAGGTTGGGACATTATCGGGAGGATATAGAAAGCGAATTGCCTTAGCAAGTGCGTTGCTTTCCGAACCCGATTTGTTATTGATGGACGAACCGACAAACCATCTTGATGCGCTTTCGGTGGAGTGGTTGCAAAGTTATTTGAATCGCTTTCGGGGTGGATTGTTATTAATTACCCACGACCGCTATTTTTTGGATAAAGTCACTAATCGTATCATTGAAATTGACCGAGGCGATATATATACTTATTCGGGTAACTATTCATATTATCTGGAAAAGAAAGCTTTGGCTGAAGAGTCTGTTGCTAGCACTCAAAGGAAGTTTCAAGGTGTACTGCGCCGCGAATTGGAATGGTTAAAACGCGGTCCCAAAGCTAGAAGTACAAAGCAGAAAGCGAGAATTCAGCGTATTGATGCTATGCGCGAAACGCAGTTTAAAGAGGCGAATGGGAAGGTTGATATTTCGACAGTAGGTCGGCGAATTGGTAAAAAAGTTATCGAGCTTAATGGAATTACTAAAGCTTACAATGGTAGAACTTTAATCAAAGATTTTACTTACGAATTTAGTCGAGAAGACCGAATTGGTATAATCGGCGGTAACGGTGCTGGTAAATCAACTTTAATGAATATTATTACCGGAAAAGTCAAGCCAGATGAAGGTACTGTCGATATTGGTTCGACAATTCATATTGGTTACTTTGACCAGCACTCGGATGAATTGCTAATAGGTTTGAATGAAAATCAACGTGTAATTGATTATATCAAAGAAGAAGGGGAATTTATCAAAATTAATGATGGAACCCAAATTACTGCTTCGCAAATGTTGGAGCGATTTTTGTTTCCTGGAAATCAGCAATATGCACCAATTAGTAAACTTTCGGGTGGTGAGAAGCGACGGTTATTTTTGTTACGCTTATTAATGGGTGCGCCAAATGTTTTAATCTTAGACGAACCGACAAATGATTTGGACGTGCAGACCTTAGCAATATTGGAAGACTATTTAGAAGATTTTAATGGCTGTGTAATTGTAGTTTCGCACGACCGTTATTTTCTTGACCGCACAATTGATATGGTTTTTGCCTTAGAAGAGGGAGGCAATTTGCGGAAATATCCCGGTAACTATTCGATATATCTCGACTACAAAAAAGCAGAGGAAGAAGCGAAACAACCTGTTGCAGCAACGAAAGAAAAATCGAAAGATATTGAGAAAGAGAATTCAGTTCCTGCTTCTAAAGATACGCAACCTAAGAAAAAGCGCATATCGACGTGGGAAAAGCGCGAATTTGACGAGTTGGAAGGGAAAATTGCTTCCTTAGAAGACGAAAAAACTAAAGCTGAGAATGCGATCGCAAACGTTCCACCTGGAAATTATACGCAAGTTCAGAAACTTTTCGAGCAGGTGGAAGCTTTAAAGCAGAAGATTGATAAAGCTACGGAACGGTGGATGGAATTAGCAGAACTCGAATCTTGAAGAAGGGTATAAAGGTCTAAGCGTATGAGGTACATGAGGATTAATAACTCTTGTACTTTTTTTTGCATCTATCTATGGTCTGATTTATACAGATAACTTTAAAAATTGATTTTAAAAATTAATTTATGAAATTCTAATTATAAATTCAACTTTTTGTGTATTAATTTTTCTCTGAACAGTAATTAAAGCTTAAGTAAAGATTCCGGAATTGTATTGCAAAGCATTGTGATTATTGACTATCTTTTTTCTCGGTAGCTACCTTCATTATCCCTTAACATTTTTCGGCAACGGCAAAAATCATCCGACTGGATAATAGCTTTCTTTGACTGTGACTTAAAACAATCTGTCATAGCATCTACACAAATCTTGTTAAAAGTCTTGTATCATCGTTTTTTTGAAAGAGCGACTTTCTGTTTTTCTTAGTAGCTAAATTTACTAAAAAAACACAGTTAGGCGTAGTTTTACAGTCAAAAAATTTGGGAAGTTAAGTATGACGAATGCAAATGTTCTGGAAAGATTTTAGCCGTTGTTCCTCAAATAACAAGTACTTTAACGTTACAGCGAGCAAAAAAAGAATGAAAGTTTCCATCGTAATTCCTAACTACAATTATGCAAGATTTATACCCGCGACAATTGACTCAATAATGGCGCAAACCTACAAAGATGTTGAGATAATTATTGTTGATGACGGCTCTACAGACAATAGTCGTGAAGTTCTAACTGAACTCCAACAAAAATTTTCAAAGCAAATTAAAACCATCTTTCAGTCAAATCAAGGTCAAGGAAGCGCAATGAATTCTGGGTTTTATGCTGCAACCGGGGAGATAATTGCATTCCTAGATGCAGATGACATCTGGAAACCGCATAAATTGCAACGAGTCGTGGATATTTTCCAGACAACCGATGTCGTTGGTGTGATGCATCATTTGGATGTTGTGGATGCAGACAGTAATGTTGTCGGTACGACACAAGGACCAGAACTTGATGATGATTTAGCTTCATTGATTGTAGAAACAGGTAATGCTTGGCATTTTCCACCAACTTCCGGACTTACTTTTCGTCGCAACACTCTTAAAAAAGTATTTCCACTGTTATGGACTGAATGGCCCGATGGTTTTATGATTTACAGTGCAGCGTTCTTGGGTAAAATTAGAACCCTCGCAGAAACGTTAGGAAGTTATCGCAATCATGGTGCTAACAATCATGCTGGTGTGACTATGACTTGCGAACGCGAAGCTAAAATGCTTGCGGGGACTGAGTTAACTAACAAATATATCAATTCATTTTTGGAGCGAATTCACTATCCCAGACGAGTAGACTTATCGCGCAATCTCCAATATCGACGTACAAGATATTACAGACTTGCTAAGTGGGATTTTCTAGAAGCGCGTGCGATCGCACTTTTGATAATCAGCTGGAAATTCTACAGTAAAAAGGAAAAAGTTTATTTCTTAGGTCGATTTTTCCTTAAAAATTTGCAATTCTTGCTTCGTTCTAATTCCTATGTTCAAGCATCGAGTTAGAACGTCATAGCAATTACCTCTTCCTAATTTCGCATCAGTACGAATACGGTGTACATACAAGTCTTTTAAAGTTGCTTTGTACAGTTTCGATCCCCCCTAACCCCCCTTATTAAGGGGGGAACAAGATTCAAAGTTCCCCTGATTAAGGGGGGAACAAGATTCAAAGT
>CAXTCQ010000484.1:0-3546 GCA_964242965.1 uncultured Calothrix sp.
TTTTATATAATTTTCTGTTTTTTTTTTTTTTTTTTTTTATTTTGGGTCTGGTGCTGGCCGTCGCCCTGCGCCCCCCCCTACAATATTGTGGGTTAAACTTATTTTCTCCGAAAAATGAAACAGCCCTGCTGGGGAGTAAGCGGGAGTGGGGAGAGTAAGAAAAACGAATAAACTATTCACCTTTACCTCTTCCCCCCATCTCCCTTGTCTCCCTTGTCTCCAACCCGTTCGTTAGTTAGCTTGAGCAAGCTATTTAACCCCATCTCCCTTGTCTCCCCCCTCTCCCCTACTCCCTACTCCCTCTTCCCGTGATTGACTACGATATTGTAATTATTGGCGGTAGTTTAGCCGGACGGTATGCTGCGATTACCGCTGCGACGATGCGAGCAAAAGTAGCATTAATCGAACCGCAAACGATTTCTGAGTCGCTATATCTAAATGCGCTAGGTGAAATTGCAGCGCGATCGCGTGACTTAAATAATGCGTCGCAATTCGGTCTGCACGTTTGCGACCAAAACTGCGATAACAGCTTCGCTAACTCTAAAGTCGATATCGAATGGCAAACGGCATTACTATGGGCATTTAGTGTTGAATCTCATGCCCAAATCGAGTATTCTCCGGCATTTCTAGCCGCGCAGGGTGTCGATGTCATTATTGGTAGCGGTCAATTCCAGGGTAAAGTCCAATCCTCACCGTTGGCATTTGCAGTACAAGACCGTTTATTGATAGGACGCAATTATTTGCTGGCTACTGGTTCGTTACCAGCATTGCCGGAAATCGAAGGATTAGACAAAATAAAGTTTTTGACATTAACGAATCTTTGGCAGTCTTTCAAAGCCGCTCATCCACCGCAAAATTGGGTAATTATTGGCGGTACACCCCAAAGTATTGAGGTCGCGCAAACTTTAACGCGCTTGGGTTGCAATATAACTTTGATAGTCGAGCATCCCAAGATTATTTCTCAAATCGATCCAGATGTTGCTCAACTACTCCAAGCACTGTTAGAAGCAGAAGGTGTGAGCGTTTTAACTCAAACATCCGTTACCCGGGTTCTGGAAATGGATGGTAAAAAGTGGTTGCAGGCAGGTAATAAAGCTATAGAAACAGATGAAATTATTGTTGCAACCGGACAGCAGCCAAATATTGAATCGCTCAATTTAGCAGCGGTTGGTGTAAAGTGGCACAAACACCGCTTGCTCGTTAACGATAAACTTCAAACTACCAATCGGCATATTTACGCTTGTGGCGATATTCTTGGTGGTTATTCTATGAGCAATATTGCTAATTACGAAGCGAATATTGCTTTAAAAAATGCTCTCTTTTTCGCAACTAATAAAGTTAATTATCAATGCGTTCCTTGGATTATTTCAACTCATCCAAAGTTTGCACAAGTCGGTTTAAATGAAGTACAGGCACGTTTGTATTATCCTAATAGAATTATAGTTTTATACCAATATTTTAAATCGTTAGTATCTGCCCAACTGAAAGATGAAACTACGGGGATATGTAAATTAATTATTTTCAAAAATGGTCAAATACTTGGAGCTTCGATATTAGGGAAAGAAGCAGAGGAGTTAATTAATATTATTACGTTAGCAATATCTAAAAAAATTAAAGTTAATCAACTTGAAAATCTCTCATATGTTCAACCTAGTTATTCAGCAATATTCGAGCGAATAGCACGAGATTGGAACCTACAAAAGCTCAATAATAATTTTACCTGGCAAGAATTGTTAGATGACTTTTTTCAGTTTCGTCGAGATTGGAAAATTTAGTAGTCGTAGGGTGCGTTAGACGCAAGTCGTAACGCACCATTTTCTAAATTACTTGTAGGGTAGTAACGTACTACAACAAAAATGGTGCGTTACGCTACCGCTAACTTATAAGAAATACATTCTAAAATCCTTATATAGTAGGGGGTTACATAATATTGTGTTTCTCCCATATCTGACGCGAGCGATCGCCGCACCCGTCAGAGACTCATATCTTGATTGCCTACGTATTAATAACTGATATTTACAAATTGCAGTCATAAATTTAACATAAATACTTGAAACTCCAATAGTCCTCTTTTAGAGGACTTTAGCTATTAGACAAAGACTTGCAGTCCCCTGGCGGGTGAAAGCGCAGTCGATAAATCTCTAAGTACTTAGTTATTTTGTTTGACAAAATAATGCAAAATGTCAGGTAACGCATCACGACAGAAAACGGTGCGTTACCAAGAGCGCTAACGCACCCTACGGAAAACAAATCACTACAACTTCTTATTTTTACCTTCGAGAAACGAAACGTTACCTATTCCCTGTAAAATCCCACGACCGATTAAACCCAATCCGCGACCAATTACCTGCGTCAAAATAAAAACTACTCCGCTACCACAGAAAGATAAAAGCGATTGAAAACGCGGTGCGATCGCATCCCTCAATTCAAGTAGTAATGTCACTATAAACGGAATACCTGTAAGTTGTGTTAATTCGTTATTTCTTGGTGCATAAATCGAAATCTTAGCTATTCCTCGCGGTGCAAATACAAATAGTTCGTAACGACTTTCAAATATAGCTTGCGGTTCTTTAACTAAATTTTGTAAACGATATTTCCACGATAAGTTATTCCGAAATTTTTCGATTTCTCTTGTCGATATATATTGACGGTCGTAAAAATTTTGTTTGATTGTCTCAATATCGGCTAATCGGTTTAGTAATGGCTGTATCACACTATTTGCAATTTGAATTAAGAGATTTTCTAAAACCATTAATGCATGAGATTTAGCCTCGGCACTGTTTGCTGTATACATTACATTTTCGATGTACCATTCGCTTTGGAAAATTAAATATGATAATAATTCTAGAAACAATGGTATTGAGTTAAGGATTTGGCTTTGAACTACTTCGGCATCTTGTAAAAAGAAGTTAACTATTTCGATATTGGTATTACCAACCCGTATCCGTGAAAATTTACCAAAAAACTCAGTTGTAACTGTTTGCCACAAATCGCGCAAAATCACATAGTTCAACTCGTACAACTGATTAATATCTACTTGAGAATTTCTCAACTCATCCAAAACTTCCGCTAGTTTTTGCAAAATCAAATATAGCAACTCGCGTTTTTTCTCAACACGCAATATATCAATTTCTAAAGGAGTTTCCGTAACATTTTGTAATGGTAACTGAAGTTGAGAAATACAAGATGCGAATAATTCCGATTGTAACGCCCTTGGACTCAGTAAAAAGGAAATTTGGCTAGTATTTGAAGCCTCGACCGACTCGGGGATATTACTAGCTGAATCGAGGATATTAGCTGTTACTTCGGTTTCGACTGGTAGCGGTGTTACCAATAAATGATTTAAAAGCCAACGTGCAGCAAGCAATTCGCGTTGTTTTCCAGCATAAACTGCTCGTTCGAGTACAGTTAATCCGGGAATTTGTAATTCTTCCCTGACCTGTGACAAGTTTATTTGGATGTAGCGATTTCCTGATAAACGTAAGTTGTTAATTAAGCGGGTGAAGGGAGTAGGGAGTAGGGAGTAGGGAGTGGGGGAGGTGGGGG
>CAXTCQ010000485.1:0-3512 GCA_964242965.1 uncultured Calothrix sp.
CCTTTCTCCCTTTCCCCTTTTCCCCCTTTCTCCTCTTCCCTCCTAACCCTGCCCAAAGCGCTATTAACGGCTTTCGTCTAGCTGAACTTTGGTTACTTGGGGGCGAGGAATTTCAACTATACGACCTTTAAGGTTTAAGTAAATTTTTGTATCATCCCGGCGAATTAGTTGACCAATCCACTCTTGCTGTCCTTCGTGAGGTGGGGCAGTCGAGACGATCACCGGAAAGCCCTTGAAGGAAATAAATTCCCTGTCAGTAATTAGCTGCCGCGAAATACCAGGGCTAGAAATTTCCAATACATAGGCATCTGGAATAACAGACGACGCATCAAGTTCGGCTTCTAACGCACGGCTCATCCGTTCGCAATCCTCTAGACCAGTGTCTTGCTCGATGTTGCGGATATCTACCCGCAAAATAGGCGGACGCTGGTTAGTGTGAAAAACCACATCAATAACCTCTAATCCCAGCTCTTCTGCCACTGGAGTTGCTAATTCAATAATTTGTGGGACTAACGGATGAGCCATGCGACAAATTCCAATAAAAAAAGTGGGCAACTACCCACTTCCTGCGATAAGAATATCTTCCAAGAAGTATTGCGACCAACCCATACAGGTTCGCCTCTTTTGAGTTTAGCGCATTTTTGAAAAGGGAGTAGGGATTAGGGAGTTAGGAGTTAAGAGTTAGGAGTTAGGAGTTAGGAGTTAGGAGTTAAGAGTTAGGAGTTAAGAGTTAGGAATATTATCTTTCCTCTACTCCTTGCTGCCTACTCCCTACTCCCTTGTTTTCCTTACTAAAGTACTGCTGACGACTGGTTGAATGGTTGGGTGTACCTTTAGTCGTCTTGTTTGTTCGAGGATTTGCTCAATGTCTTCTTTGGATAGCTGTTGAACGTAATTGAGTTTGACTTCTTCTAAAAAGTCGGAAACTAGGCTTTGGACTTCGGATACAACCTGTTTTTTCTGCATTTCTGCACCAAGGGTATCGGTAAAGCGTTGTACTAGCTGGCTCGAAAGTCTGGCAGAAGTCGGGTCTTCGGTGGCGGAAACAATGGCATTGTAAAGGTTAGTGGCTATTTGGGTTGCCATTTGCTCTGCAATTTGGGAATGCAATTGTTCTATACCAGGGATAACTTGCAAATTTCGATATATAGGGGTTTGACTGAGGGCACTGTCGATATTGTGGCGTAAGATGGCTATGATTTCGGGTTGGATTTTGGGTAGTACTTGGTAAATGATGGTTTTAGCGAAGATAGTGGTTAGCGCTTCGACTTCGTTGACATTATTAATATCAATATAAGTTTGAGTACTTTCTCTCTGTAATAACCAGCGCGTGATTTCCCCGCGTTGAATCGAGCCTTGAATTTGGGTAATTAAGCGAACTACGACAATTTCGGTGAGTTCTTCGGCAAAATTTGCGACTACACCTTGATGGAATTGCTTGCGGACTGGTTGAAGACTAACTAAGTTTGCTTTATCGAGACGTACTGCAACTGGAATAATTCGCAGCCATCGAAGAAAGGGTAGTAATAATAGTAAGTCGTACCAGCGCCATAAAATTGCTTCTAAGCAGCTAAAAGTATTGTGACGACGTTTAATTAAATAAACGCGTATCAGTAATTCTACGCTAAATAAAAGTATAAAAGGTAAATCTATAATCCAGAATTTGTCAATAAAATCACCGTTTTCACCAATTTGACGGTAGTAATTGACGGCAATTAGAGGTTGGATTTTTCGATTAAAAAACTCTATCTCTTGGTTCCAACCTTTTTGAGAGAGGTATGGTTGACTCCAAAATTTGCCAAAAGCTTTTTTCGCGGATTTTTCTTTGACGCGATCGCGCATTCGGTTTTTGATTTTTTCTAGCGTCCCGCTTTTGTTCGCTCCGGCAAATGGATTGCTATCAATCATCTCACTACTAAGACGACGCACATCATCTAACTTTGCCTCAAAAGCTTTCGATTCTAAACCCGTTTGGCTGACCTGTTCCTCTAACCGCTTTACCGTTGCTAAATAATTTTCAGTCTCGCGGTGAGGTTCAATGCCTTTAACGCGGTCGTAGAATCGCGTCACTTGAGGCACATTTCGTAAGTAAAAATCCCGCCAAGATATGTAACTTAAATCGAATAAAACTAGACCTAAATTCACGCTGGCAATAATTGCCATTATTCTTTCAAACAAGATTTTGCTAGGCTTTGGAGCTTTTCGGTTAAACATTTCCGTGTAAAATGGTACAAATGTTTTGTATCAATTTTATATACATTTTTTCAATTTTAGCTTACTAATTTAAAGATACTTCGATTGGAAGATGACAAGAATATGTTGGCTAAAATTATTTAAATTAAATTAACATAATTGAAATTAATCAAAAATCATTAATAATCAAGGAGAACATGTTAAATAAACTTTAGATTTGACTGTGCGAGCAGTCATCAGTAAATTTAACCAAGAGGAGTTTTAATTATGTGGTGTGGATTCGGAAAATCAAGTTTTAGCATTGCGTTAGTCTGCTTAGTCACCGCGAATGTAGTAATTTCAGATACAGTCAATGCAGCCCGCCAGCGTAATTATACGCCACGGGAATTTCGGTCTGTGTTGCGCGGATTGGGTTATAGAGTTAAAGTTTCAAACGAATCTTTAACAAATGCAGAAGCAAGAAAAGCAATTCAAGAATTTCAAACTGGGTATAAGTTAAAACCTGCCGATGGACTTGCCGGACCAAGAACCCAAGATTTTGCCGCAAGCATTATCCGGATTTTGCAATCAAACCTAAATGTGGTACTCAAGCCAAATCCACCTTTACCCCGCGACCAATTCTACGGTACTCGTACAGAAGCAGTAGTTAGAGAGTTTCAAAAGAAGTATCAGTTAGAAGAAACGGGAATTGCCGATTTAGCATTGCGGCAAAAACTCGACCAAGAAGCTAAAAATACTATAGATAAGCAACCAACGGCAACACCTACTACAAGTCCAACTAGAAAACCTAGAACAACCCCAACAACAAAGCCAACACCGACACCAGCAGCAACGGAAACACCAACACCTGAAGCTACACCAACGGAAACACCAACACCGGAGGCTACATCAACGCCTGAAGCAACATCGACACCTGAAGTTACACCAACCGTAACGCCAACACCAACAACAACTCGATAAACACCATAAAGGTAGTAACTATTAAAAGTCCCGTCTAGGGCATGGCACTTTGCGCTACCCGACGGGATAATTTGATTAAATTATTCGATTCGATTACATTGTCTGATTTGGTTCTTCCATTGGTCTCCCTTTGGGAATAGGTAAGATTGGACGGTTATCGTAAGGCATAGGAATATACTGGACGCTAGGTCTTCCGCCTTGGGGTTGTGGGTACAAATCCATGAGACTGTAAATTGAACGAGGCAACCCAACGGTAACAGGTAGACCCATTTCGCTTGCTTCTTCAACCGTAATCGGGTAGTCATGGGTAACGCGACCAGTTGTTAAAGCATCGATAATGCTTTCGATGTTTTCAGGTA
>CAXTCQ010000486.1:0-3473 GCA_964242965.1 uncultured Calothrix sp.
GATACAATTGCCTCTTCGTATCTTCCTAAATTACCTAGTGCATAACCCCGATTGTTCCAAGCGTAATCGTAATCGGGTTTAATTGCGATCGCTTGGTCGTAGGATACAATTGCCTCTTCATAATCTTTAAGTTGACCAAAGCATCTTCCCTGTAAAAACCAATCTTCAGCATCCCCGCGAATTTCGACTAGTTTCTTTGCATTTTGTAAAGCTGTAGTATAATCGCTTTTCTCATAGTAATCTTCGTACTCCTGGAAATAAGCACTTAGACGCGGGTCTTGGTCTTCTTCCGCTTCCATTGCAGCCAATGCTTTAATAATATATTCGCGTTCTAATACCGCATCATCTGACAACGTTTCTAAAGACTGTCGATACTTAAAATCATTCCTTTCATCAGATAAATCTCTATATGATAATGCATTAAAGCTAACTAGGGAATCATCAATATCAAAATAACTAGCAAATTCTCCATCTATTCCCAAACGCTGTTGCAATTCTTCCTTGGTATACCAACAGCGCAAAAAATCTACAAATAATCTTATCGGTTCCTCGCGCTGTTTCTTAACTTCCAAACAAAACCGCATCAAAGGTTCGCGCAGTTCGTAAAATGATTCCTTACCAATCATTTCTGACATTACATAACCCTTACCGCGTAAATCTTTAAGTTGACTCGATGTAGTTTGATGGGTAATAAAACAGCGTTGGGCTATTTCTTCCACCATTACAGGATGACGACGTTCGACTAAAAGTTCGATAATTTTTCGTTGCTGTTGCGATAACCATGACATCCGCGCTTGATAATATGGTGTCAAATCATCGAGCATCCGCATGAAGGGTTCGACTAAATCATCGAGGGATTTACGAGTTAGGAATTGCGAAAAAATTACGTAAACGCGGGGATTTCCACCTGCTAGATGATGCATGGCACGAATACGCGAACTTCCTACAGGTGTGCGGATGAATGATTCGAGTTCGCTATCTCCTTCTAATTCGGCAATTTGTCTTAGTAAATCTATCGCTTCGTCGATTTCTAAATCTTCTAAATAGTGGGGATAGAAAAAACCATAAAATGGGTCTTCGCGTCGGCTGACTCCATCGAATAAACTTTGAGCAGTAGCTAAAATAGTAATAAATGAATAATTTTGTATATATGCCCGCAGTTGTTTTTGTCCAATATCACCTAAGCCATTAAATAAATCATCTAAGTTTTCTGCTATTAGTAATAACGTGCGTTTGTCAACAAATTCTCTAAGTAATGATGCAGCTTTTAATTCGGCTGCTTCTTGCGTTAACTTATACAGTGCTTCAACTTGCTGATTTAATTTACTATTATATTCAGCGGGATATTCTTTTTGTAAGGCACGAAATATCCGCAACAATAAATCTAAAAAGGAAGTGACTCCCCATTCCTCCTCGCGCAACCAAGCAATTGCTAACTTATCGTGTAAATCATTGATTTTAGAAACGCGGTGATAAACCAATGTCACCATATGGGTTTTACCAATACCCCGCATCCCTAGCAATAAGCGAAAGTGTTTATTTTCTGAAGTTGCACTTTCAGATATTGCTTCGACTAAATCATTTGCTAAATTATGCCGCTGGACAAAGATTTTTTCCAGTGTTTCTGGTGGCATTAAACTAGGTGTGAACCGCGAGAGAAAGGTACTTTTCATATATTTATGAATTTCTTTATAAATTTTTTAGTAATAAAATATATTTTTGTAGGTTGGGTGTAGCGATAGCGAAACCCAACTAATACGTTGGGTTACACTTCGTTCCACCCAACCTACGTTATCGGGAGAATGTAGAGACGCGAAATTTCGCGTCTCTGTCTCTGTTTTTTATTTACCCCCGCAATAAATTCCAATAACGCTGAATAAGCGAATAGCGGAAACTATATGTACGGTCACTTTTACGAATAACATAATAATCGCGTTCTAAAAGCCTCAATACTGCTCGTGCGATTTCCTTATCTTGCATTTCCGGCTCAGTTTTAATACGATTAAACAAATCATCAAATAAAAGCGGCTGGTCTGTAACTGCCAATATATCGAGCATATTTAGCGCATAATTACGCTGCTCATGTTTATAATAATTGTCAATGCGATCGCGGTAATGATCCATCCTCCAAGGATTAAGCGGGTCTATCAAACAATCATCGATAATTTCCGAAATCTTGGCTGCATCAATTATGCTGCGTCGCATTTTCAATTTTAGAACCAGATGATGAATATAAAAAGGAATTCTATCGACTGCTTGAGAAATAGCAGCAGCAGTTTCATATACATTTGATGTTATAATATTTTCCCCTTCGAGTAAGCGACGTGCTAGCAAAGCAGCATCATTATCTGATAGCGCTGGTACATCTGCCGCATACATATCGTTTACTGGTTCATTGGTGTACCCTGCCTGCTTTAACGATGCGATCGCGTGATGCAATCCTATCGAACCTGTAAATACCATCCTCACATCAGGATAAGTCTGACGCAATGCCCGCAATGTATCTAAAACTTCCATTGCTTCTTTGTCGCCAATATTACTCAGCATATAAGGCACTTCATCCCAAAACAAAATCACCTTACGGTCTTGATTTTCCAGCAAATCAGCAATCGTAGCCGTTAGTAGTTGCTTCCAATTAGCAGCAGCAAACTCAGGTAATTTGACACCCATTGCTTCAGTACCACTTAACTGCGTCAACAGTTGCCGCGTTCGTCTCGCAGTTCGCCGAAATTTACTCAAATATTCTTCAACATCTTGCAAAACTGCTTCAACAAATTCTAGAGGATTACGCACCCTCTCTAAGTCGTGGTATATCGCTAATTTATCCGGTAGCGGTTGTGCTTGCATCTTCTTAATAATGCAAGTTTTTCCCATCCTCCGTTCTGCACTTAATACAAGACTTTGACGTTCCAATATATCCCAAAAGTCTAAAATCAGGCTATCTCGTCCCACAACTTCGGATGGTGCAACTTGTCCCCCTGGATTTGCCTTCATATTTCAACTTGGAGTAAAGTACGTCATTTTTTTGTACGTTGATTTTAACGTACTTTTTTAAACTCCATTGTCTCCATACATATCCTCGCGTCGGAGAGAAAGATTTGGGTTCCAAGAACCAAGATTGTGAACGGGAAAATCCCTAAGCGAATTTTTAACCAATGGAAACTGAAATTCTTCGATTACCAAAACGACTTCATACTCTCCGGGAGGAATATTAACAGGAATATCTAATCTCAATTTCCCATCGTTATTAATCTTGACTATTGTTTGAAAGGTTCTCATATTTAATGCTTTGTTTACTCGTACTGTTCGCCTTAAATCATGACGACTTATCGATAATCGATATATTAACTCCTAACTTGTACCTATAACTCTAAAACCCTATATACAGATTTTAAAGTAACTAATTTTACATAGAATCCCGATACTCTAATAGTCCTCTTTCAGAGGACTTTCGCTATTAGCCAGGGACTTAC
>CAXTCQ010000487.1:0-3463 GCA_964242965.1 uncultured Calothrix sp.
CGATGGTGCGGCGAAGCCGCGCCGAGACTGATTGTGCCAGTTGCGTAAGTCCTGAAGTAGTCAAATTAATTATACTCTCACAAATTTAGCAGAACATTTAGAACAGATTAGCAATTGATTTAATCAACCGCTATCTCAAGAATGAAAAATTAACACCACGTTTACTTTGGGATAATGTCAAAGATGTCATTGAAATAAATGATAACGCATATCTAGTTTTTGATGATACAGTAATTGATAAAAGATATGAATCGCGAAATAGAGACAACTAAACGGCAATATAGTGGTAACGAACATGGTGTAATCCAAGGTATTGGATTAATAAATTGTATATATGTCAATCATGAAATTGGAAAGTTTTGGGTAGTTGAAAGCGCGTATTTATGACCCAGACAGGGATGGTAAAACAAAAATAGAACATGTAACGGAGATGCTGCAAAACCTCGTATATCACAAGGATTTGCTGTTTCAAGCCGTCTTAATGGACAGTTGGTATGCAACAAATAAATTAATGTTATATATTGATGGCTTAGGAAAATATTATTATTGTCCTCTGAAACGTAATCGACTTGTTGATGATACGGCAGATAAAGAAACTTATAAAAGAATTGAATTGTTGTCTTGGGATGAGAAAGAGTTAAAATTAGGTAAAATAGTTAAAATAAAAAAGTTTCCAGGCGCAAAAAAAGTGAAACTGTTCCGGGTAACTGTCTCCACCGACAGAACGGATTTTATCGCTACAAACGATTTATCTCAAGATTCTACGGATGTTGTACAAAAAGCGTGTAAGATTCGATGGAAGGTTGAGGAGTTTCATAGAGAATTAAAACAATTGACTGGTATTGAATCATGCCAATGTCGCAAGGGTCGTATTCAAAGAAATCATATAGAAGAGCGCTATTTTAGTTTGGCTTCGACTCAAAAATTTAGCTTACAAAAGTGGTCAAACAATTTATCAAATCAAGCATGAATTGTTGTCAAATCCTCCGCGTTCAGCAACTAAAACGTCCGGACGTTGGCATGTTTATAGTTTAGTTGTTAGGCGCTCGGCGCGGCGTAGCCGCGCCATCGCTTGTGCCAGTTGCGTAAGTCCTATATTAAAGAAATCGCTACTCATCAAAACTGGATGTTCCGAGTCTTGCATCTGCGTAAAAGCAATTCTCGGATAGAAATCATGTCTGTAGTTACGAATATTTTTTTCTCTGTTAGTTATTTTTGTTCTCGTTTCTACTTGCAAAATTTTCGTATCTTCTGCGCTTGCACTAGCTAAAAATTTACAATCAGGACTAAAAGCTAACGACTGAACAGGTGCTTGATGTCCGACGAAAAGGCATCGCTTACCAGTTTGTCGATCGATTATTTCAACTTGCCCGTCTACATCAGGTGCGCTTCTAGCTGTGAAACGACCATCAGGACTATGTGAAGAAGTTTGAATGCCACTAGAATAGCCCTTTAATGTACGCACTTCATGACCAACATCAATTAGCTCGAAGGGTTCTCCAGTACCTATCATGCCTATGCACTCTGCATTTTTGTTAAATACTTTAGAAGTGTAATTAACAGAGTGATTTTTGAGACTCTTGATTAATTCGCCTGTTAATGGATTCCACAGTTTTAACTCGTCAACGTAGAAGTTACAGTATAAATTACTAATAGAATTGTTACTGTCAAAAACAACAGAAACAACTGGCTCGGATTGAATATCGATTTTGGTAATTTTCTCGCCTGTGTACAGATTAATCGAGATAATATCGCCATTGCGATCGCAATAAGCAAGACCATCGCTATTCGGGCTGAATGCTAGCGATGGTCTTGCTAGTGCAGTTCCCCGTGCTTGTAGTTCTAAATGTAAATTGTGTTCGATTTCGTTATCTAGTTTGCCTAATATTGCGGATTCAAGGTTTATTTCTTTCGCTGAAGCGATTTCTGCTTCGCGCAAATCACTTTGTGTCAAAATTGCACCATCGAATATCGCTTTTGTCAAGTCAGCTTTTTGCAAGTTCGCATTAGTTAGGTTCGATAACTGCAAATTGCACTCCTGTAAGTAAGCTTGTTTGAGATTAGCTGCTTGTAAATGCTAACTGCACTTCCACATCTGCTTTATCTGCCGCTTGTTTCAAAATAAAAAGTGGCACATTCTCTAACTTGAGAAGACTCCGCAGTGATGGTAAAGGAATTTCTGCAACCAAGTTAGGATTTTCCAGCAGCAAAAAGGAAAATATCGGGTTATTTAGCAATTGCTGCGGAAATTCGGCTGCTAATTTTAAAAGCACATCAGTTGGTGCATTTGGGTTAGCTGCGACTGCTTCACGAGTCGCTTTATCGCTAGACTGCGCTAACTTGCGTAGAATTTCTTGGTCAGTACTAACGTCTTCTGCTGCTATCCTTGCTTGTAGTACATCGGTAGGAGCAACATTTGAAAACTGAGGTAGAGCATTTTCATCCATATCTTAAAGCCAAATATTAAAGCTAATCAAAGGTAAGCAATATGCGATCGCGCTAGCGACTCTGAAAGAGTATCGCTCGAAGTCGTTTCTGTCGCTGACTGTATTACTTATGCTCTGTTTAGCCAATTTTATTACTTCTTTGGTATAATAGTCCTCTTGGAAAACACGGAAATACTTTTAAAAACTGGGTTTAAGGAGGATTTTTGATTTTTGGAAATTTTCTCTATGTAAATTAAAGCAGCTTGAAAATTGTAACTTTTTACTAGTGCTTAATGTGGTGACTATCTTTCCTTAATCATCAACTTAGTAATATCACGGTAAAATGGTATCTATATATGAGTAATTTTTAACAATAAAGCACTTAGCTAAACAAGATGACCAGAATATTCGATACTTTCCTAGCAGGTGGTCTAATTATGTACCCCCTGTTGGCTTTATCGGTAATAACTTTTGCTTACACTTTAGAACGAATTTGGTTTTGGTTTGGATTAATTACTCAAGAAAAACGGGTAGTGCATGAAGTTCTAACAGCAGCAAAAGTCGATTTAGAAAGAGCGTTAATAGTAGCTGAACGTGCCGAAGGTTTGGCTATTGGTCGTTTACTAGCTGCACCTTTGAAGCTCAAATCACCTTCACCCGAAACCTTTCATCTTGCAATTCAAGCAGCTTTGGATAAAGAATTTGTCGAAATGCGTAAGGGTGAAAAACTGCTCGAAAGCATCATTGCGATCGCACCTCTATTTGGTATTGTCGGAACCGCTGCGGGTTTAGTCACCATGTACCAAAATCTCAAAGCTGCTAACGCTGACAGTAGAAGTGATGCTGCGGTGACTGCTGGTCTTGGTGAAGCTTTGATTAGTTCGTTTGCAGGAATCGCTGTAGCGGTAGCAGCATTCGTATGTTTTCGGATTTTTTTGATTTTGCGATCGCACCAAATGAATTATTTCTCGAAAGTCGGTAGCGAACTCGAATTAATCTATCTTCAACTTTGGGGGAGTAGGGAGTGGGGAGTAGGG
>CAXTCQ010000488.1:0-3457 GCA_964242965.1 uncultured Calothrix sp.
ACCTCACACCCTAGCCCCAAACCACCCCAAAACCCCAAACCACAAAGATAATCTAACTACTCAAATCCCCCGCACCATCAACAACCAACCGCAAAATCGACAACACCAAAATAATCAAAAAAAGCACCAACCCAATCGTACAAGCATAACTAATCTCCAAATTCTTAAAAGCCTGCTCGTACAAATAATAAACAATCGTCTTAGAACTATTACGCGGTCCCCCCTGCGTCATAATATAAACTTCTTCAAACACCTTAGTCGCAGAAATCGCTGATATCACCCCCACCAAAGCCAAATAAGGACGCATCAAAGGCAAAGTAATATCCCAATGTTTGCCAATACCATCCGACCCATCAATCGCAGCCGCCTCATAAACATCCGCCGGAATCGATTGCAAACCCGCAAGATAAATCACCATGTAATAACCCAAACCCTTCCACACAGTCACAGCCATGACGCTAAAAATAGCCAAATTCGGACTTGTTAACCAAGGAATTCCCTCTTTAATAATCCCCAAACTCCCCAGAATTTGATTAATTAAACCCTTCTCCTCATACAACCAATTCCAAGCAATCCCCGCAACCACCATCGAAATCACAACAGGCGTATAAAAAGCGGCTCGAAACCAAGTTATCCCCCGCAATTTTTGGTTAACTAAAATAGCCAGTCCCAAAGGTGCAATTACTAAAATTGGTACAACAACCAGCAAATACAGTAAAGTATTTCCTAAAGTTTTCCAGAATACTGCATCGTTCCACAAACGGATAAAATTAGCCAAACCAACCCATTCGCTTTGAGAACCGCTAATATCTTGTATTTTAGTAAAAGTCAGATAAAACGCTTGCAGCGCAGGTATAAATACTGTAATTCCTAAAATGAATAAAGCGGGTAATAAAAACAAATAAGGCGTAACTTGCTGGGGAATGAAAATTCCATTTTTGATTTTAAAGTTATGCATAATGACGCAGTATTTTAGTGCTGTGGGCAGATAAAAATAGTGTTTTGGTGCGTGCAAGATAGGAAAGTAAAATTATATTACACGAAGCTTCGAGGTTAATTCATGATCGTTAACCAACATGAGAAAGGTTGGGAAGTAATTTACCATCGCGCCCATGCTTTACTTGCGGCTCAAATTGCCGGACATTTTAATCCAAAATTGCGCCCATTACGTTGGTTACAAACAATCGCAGCGATTTCTCACCATGACGACTTAGAAAAAGAATGGGAAGGAAACCACCTCACGCCAGTAGGGGCACCGCGAGATTTTACTTTAGAAAAGAAAGTTGATTTACCAGCGTTGCGTAAACATACGCTGAACTCACGGTATCGCGGCAGATGGGTAGCAATGTTAATTTCGATGCATACTAGCTTTTTGACTGAGGGTATGCGCGGTGAATCTCCTGAATTAGATGCATTTCTGGACGAGCAATTAGAGAATCAGCAAAAATGGCGTAAAGAATTAAAGATTACCAAAGATGACGCAGCCGAAGCATATGCATTTTTCCAGTGGTGCGATCGCCTATCTCTGATCCTCTGCAATCACGAAATACCCGAAGGTTCTAGCGGACCGACTGCACAAGAGTCTCGCGCTTTAGAAATAGCCAAAGATGCCAAAGGTCAGCGCTATGACATCATGCAACGTAGCGATGGAAATGTGACGGTAAAACCTTGGGCTTTTGCTGAGGATAAGTTTACCGTGAGTCTCGAAGCTTGCTATTTAGAGCAATTGCAGTTTGAAAATAACGACGAACTCGCAGAAGCACTGCAAACAGCGCCGATAGAAACATTAGAGTGGACTTTTGTCAAGTAGAACTTCGTAAGTACACTATTACTCCGCTATTTCCCCCGTCACCTAAACCGCTTGAATAATAGGAACAGTACGGGGTATTAGCTGTTTGTTTTCCTGAGAATATTTACAACAATTGCGCGATCGCTCCCGGTTTCGTCGGTGTTGCTACATAATTAAGCGCTACGGCTCTACTCCTTCATCGATCCAAGCATCAATACTTGCTTTCACTTCTGATTCAGTCAAGGCAGACCACTGTTTTTCGTTGATTGTTGTCATAAATACGGCTTTTTTACCATGACCAACTTTTTCGATAGGGTGTTTGCGATACAACAAACTTTTTGGCTTAATCACTTTTACGTCCTTGATTAAAGAATCCACGTCTGTTTATAACGCGGAGTGTCAATCTATTGTAATTATGCCAAAATTTTTTCACACAGCGATGGTTATATTTTTCCGGTGTTGCAGGGGAAGAACGAAAGCGATTCAATACTGCTCGCTTCGGAGCCAATAAATATTTAGGATTAAGAATCTCGCGTCGAAATACCCCGCATATGCCAACGGGTAAGACTTTTAGAAACATAGTATCATTTACTATCAGGACTTACGCAAAGCCCCCCAATTTATCGGGGGGTTGGGGGGATGGATTCATGTCTAGGAAGCTTAATATTTCGTCCGCTTTGCGTAAGTCCTGACTATAATGAATTCATTGATTAATAAAACTAATGCGTATGGCAATTACAAATTTAGATGCGATCGCAGATTATTTTATTTACGTAGCCAACGATACAGGTTCATTTATCAGTAACCTAAAGCTACAAAAGCTTGTGTATTATGCTCAAGCTTGGCATTTAGGTATTTATGATACTCCTCTATTTGATGAAGACTTTGAAGCTTGGGTACACGGTCCAGTTATCCCTGCTCTGTTTTATAAGTATAAAGAATTTGGGTGGAAGCCGATTCTTAAAGAAGTTGATGAACCAAAATTTATACCAGAGTTAGAAGAATTTTTAGAGAACTTAACGGAGGAGTATTTTGTTTGCGATGGGTACGAATTAGAACTAATGGTTACTCGTGAAGACCCTTGGAAGTTGGCAAGAATTGGTCTAGCTAGAGATAAACCTTCTCATGCGATTATTACTAAAGAATCTATGAGAATTTTCTACAAAGAACGTGCCGCCTAAAAAACCTAAAAAAACGAATACCCGTAACAAACAATCTACATCCGAAATTAAACGAATATCAGTAGAGATACCAAAAGAAACTAGTTTTTCTTTTAGGTATCTTCAGAATGATAATCCAAAATTCACAATTCTGAATCGAGATGCTAGATATTTTGAATCTCTTCTCATAAGACTGCGAGATTTATCAACATTAACATTTACAGAAATTATCAACAATCGCAGTAAAAGCCTTCGATGCCATTTAATAGATTGGAAAGATACAACAGAGCCAAATGGCTTTGGCATACCTAACGAGGAGCAAATTGTAAACTCAGCTTATCAGTTTCAGATATCATCAAACGAACATGGCAGGGTTCATGGCTTTTTTCTTGAAAATATTTTTTATATTGTTTGGCTAGACCCCAATCACAACCTTTACCAATAATTTGTCAACAAATATAGCAACCGCCAAGGCGGTTAGGGTATAGACTAGAAGTAGCCCCTTTTC
>CAXTCQ010000489.1:0-3439 GCA_964242965.1 uncultured Calothrix sp.
GGGATGTGGGAGGTAGTAAAAGTGCGATTGCATGTGTTTACTTAAGTTCGCTGAGTGGGAAAGATAAGTGAAAGTCAACTAAACTACAAAGCAAAAATGACTCAATATCAAAATCAAAATTCCCCCTCTTCCTCTTGTTCCCCCTCCTCGCAAGCGGATACTGGGAGGGGGTTAGGGGGTGGGGTTGAACGGACTTGGAAAACGCGAACCGAACTTTGGGAAAAGCTCAAACCATTAGCGCGACAAATGCGATGCGAACCAACTCCAGCAGAAAATAAACTTTGGCAAAGGTTGAGAAACAAGCAACTATTAAATTTAAAATTTCGCCGTCAACATACAATTGATCGGTTTATTGTCGATTTTATCTGCAATCAAGCGCAATTAATTATTGAGGTGGATGGAGAAATTCACGATTATACGCAAGAGGAAGATGCTATTCGTCAAGAATTTTTGGAAAGTCAGGGATTGCGGGTAATTAGGTTTCGGAATGAGGAAGTTTTGGGAAATATTGATGGGGTGTTGGAAGAGATAGCGCGTTGGGTGCAGTAGAACCCCACCCCCCTACCCCGCTTGCGGGGAGGGGGGTAAGAATTTAAAAGGGAATTTTGCTCATAGTTTTGCGCTTCTAATTACTTCATCAAAAAATTTAATTACTATTTAGAAATTCTTTCCCCTCCCCGCAAGCGGGGAGGGGACGTTTTAGCTACGCTAAAACGGGGGTGGGGTTCTATCTCATATCATAACCAAACAAATTCGGGTCAACTTCTCCCAATTCCAAATCCCCCAAACCATATTCAGCCCACTTCCTCTCCACCATCGCAGCTACATCCGGGTCTGACTCCAACGGTTCACCCCATGCATGTTCCGTCTCCGGTGGCATCTTCGTCGTCGCATCGATACCCATCCTTCCCCCTAAACCCAATTTCTCGCTGGCAAAATCCAACGTATCAAACGGGGTATTCGGCAAAATAAACACGTCCCTTGTGGGGTCAACCTTGGAACTTATCGCCCATACTACCTGACGCGGGTCGCGGATATTAATGTCTTTATCCACCACAATCACAAACTTGGTATAGGTAAACTGCGGTAGCGCACTCCAAAACGCCAAAGCTGCCCGTCGCGCTTGTCCGGGGTATGCTTTATCTATCGAGATAATCGCCGCTTTGTAACTTAGTGCTTCCATTGGTAGGAAAAAATCAACTATCTCGCTGACTTGTTGCCGCAAAATCGGCGTATATATCCGGTTGAGTGCGATCGCCATCATCGCTTCTTCTTTCGGCGGTCGTCCGCTAAATGTCGTCAAATATACCGGGTCTTTGCGGTGCGTCATGCATTCAAACCGCACCAAGGGCGAATCTTCCACACCGCCGTAATAGCCCATGTGGTCGCCAAAGGGACCATCGGGTAATACTTCCCCTGGTGTAATTGTTCCTTCGAGAACGAATTCCGAGTCGGCGGGTACTTCCAAATCGACGGTTTTACATTTCGCCAAACTGACACCCGAACCTCCGTAAAGTCCCGCAAACAGCCACTCGGATAAATCTACGGGTATGGGTGTTGCTGCTGCCATGATGATGAGCGGGTCTACACCCAATGCGATCGCTACCTCTAATTTTTTCCCGCGTTCCGCTGCTTTCCGTAAATGTCTAGCCCCACCCCGCACCGATAACCAATGTACGGTCATAGTATTTTTTGATTGCAGTTGCAAGCGATACACGCCCACATTTGGCACGCCTGTCTCGCAATCCTTTGTGATTACTAGCCCCAAGGTAATAATCTTGCCTGCATCACCTGAGTAAGGACGTATCAAAGGCAACGTATTTAAATCTAAATCATTGCCCTGGACGACAACTTGCTGACATGCTGGGAAAAAGTCGCGTCCGGGTTTTGCCTTGATGACATCAAATAACACTTTCCCAAAGTCTATAGCTTGGGAAATCTTCTTGGGTGGTTTGGGCTGTTGCAGCATCGCCAATTTCTTCCCCAAGTCTTCCAATTCTAGGGGATGTTCCATATTCATCGCCCAGCAAATCCGTTCCACTGTTCCCATTAAATTGATTGCAACGGGGAACGAAGCACCTTTGACGTTTTCAAATAGCAAGCCAGGACCACCTTTTTGCAGCATCCGGTTGCTAATCTCAGCAATCTCTAAATCTGGGTCAACGGGCGCTGTAATTCGCCGTAATTGTCCCCTTTCTTCCAATATCTTGATAAATCCCCGTAAATCGCGTGCCATTTTTCTACTAGTTTGTAATAGTTAAGAACTATAAAGCGCTTTTTCTATTATCGGGTAGTTGTTCGCGCTCTGGATATGGGAAGGTAGGGATGATGAGGTTTTTCGTTGGGATGGATGGACGGGCAGGTTTATTCAGATTTTGCGTTGGTAGTTATGATGGTCGGTGAACCTGCCCTTACAGTTGGTTGGGATGGATGGACGGGCAGGTTTATTCAGATTTTGCGTTGGTCGCGATCGTGGTCGGTTGCCCTTACTAATGAGTGCGGTTAAATTTCCACAAGCGAATTGTACTGCGATCGCCACTTGCTAGCAATTTTCCATCTGGACTAAATGCTAAGGCTTCGGCATCCTCTTTGTGACCTTTAAAGCTACAGATTTCTTCCATAGTTTTTAAATCCCAAAGCTTGATTGTACCGTCTGCGCTACCACTTGCTAATATTGGTTCTACTGGGCTGAAGGTCAGGGCTTTGATGGTTGAATATAATTTAAGGGTTTTTATCTCGCAACCTGTTTGTAGATTCCATAGTTTAATTGTGCAGTCGTAACCACCACTCGCTACTATCAGACCATCTTGACTAAACACAATTTCTTCAATGTTACCTGAGTGACCTGTAAATTTATAAATAAGTTTTTTTGTTTGCACGTCCCAAAGTGCAAATTCTCTTCTCGAACTAGCAGCTAAAATTTCGCCAGTCGAATTAAGTGCTAGCAGCCAGTGGTAATCGGAATCTAAACTTAAAGCGCCTAATTCCTGCCCGGTTTGTAAATTCCATAATTGAACGGGTTGATTGTCGTCGTAGAGTCTAGCTAATACTTTACGATTTGCACTTATGGCAACATGGGGAATACAATCAGAACGACCTCTACTTAGAAATTCCAACTCGATACCGTCTTTTGGACTTGGTTCAGCCCTCATCTGCTCGCAACTATTATAGGACTTACGCAACTGGCACAGCGCGATCGCATCCTAGTAGTACAAAAATATCATAAAAAGGAATTTATATCATCGGCTCTTGCTCTAATTAGTAATAGTAATCAATTGTGTAAAGTTGTCTTTAAAGTTTCATGAGAAAATTAGTAGAGGTGCATCAAAGAAGTCGAGTAGCAATGAGATTTACTAAACTTAACTATTGTCAGTACTTATTAAGTACAGGACTTACGCAACTGGCACAAGGTGCGGGTGGGGGCTTCGCCCCCGCCGCA
>CAXTCQ010000490.1:0-3420 GCA_964242965.1 uncultured Calothrix sp.
TACTCCTTTCAGGAGTCGCTAGCGCGATACTCCTTTCAGGAGTCGCTAGCGCGATACTCCTTTCAGGAGTCGCTAGCGCGATCGCATCTGGATTCTGAATAGCTTGATTCTCAAATAATTCATGTATGCATCTATCTTGAGGATAATTTGCCTGAGTATTGTTCCATTCAACCAATAACTGATGTAACTCAGAGCTGCTCAGAAGTGGTAAATTACCAATTTGCTCATCTGGATTGGCAACTATACCCTCCAGTAATGTTTGGAAATGTGCCAACATCCGGGTAATAGTAGCTTCATCAAATAAATCTGTGCTGTAAATGACAAAACCACTAATTCCTTCGCTTGCATCTACCCATAACCCATTCTCAACTTCTGGTTCCCATAGGTGAAACTCCAAGTCAAAGCGCGTTGACTCAGTATCAAATTGTAAAGGACTCAGCGTTAATTCGGGTAATTCTAACGCCGATATCGGCGCATTTTGTAAGGCAAATACCACCTGAAACAGTGGATTTTGATTCAAGTTGCGCTCTGGATGCAGTTCTTCGACCAGCTTTTCAAACGGCAAATCTTGGTGAGCATAAGCACCTAAAGCTACCTCTTTAACTCGACTCAATAATTCCCGAAAAGTTGGGTTCCCGGATAAATCGGTACGCAACACCAAACTATTGACAAAAAACCCAATTAACCCCTCAATTTCGCTGCGGTTGCGGTTAGCAATCGGTGTACCGACTGCAATATCTTCTTGCTGCGTGTAGCGGTAAAGTAAAATTTGGAATGCTGCCAGCAGGGTTATGAACAAAGTTACTTTTTCTTGATGCGCGATCGCACTCAAAGACACACTCAAATTTTTTGGTAGTTGTACCCTTTGCCTTGCACCCTGGTAAGTTTGAACTGCTCGTCTTGGTCTATCGGTTGGCAAATTTAACATCGAAATGCCGTCTAACTGTCGCTGCCAATAACTTAATTGCCTTTCGAGTACTTCCCCTTGCAACCATTTGCGCTGCCAGTACGCAAAGTCTGCATATTGAATTGTCAGTTTTGGTAGAGGGTTCGGTTGATTGTTGACAAAAGCTGCATATAATGCTGCTACCTCATGAATTAGCACCCCAATTGACCAACCATCGGAGACTATGTGATGCATATTCAACACCAGGATGTATTCTGTTTCATCGAGGTGTAACAGTTTGACTCGCAGCAACGGTTCAGTTGATAAATTGAAAGGACGCTTCGTTTCCTCAATAGTTAGTTGTCGCGCTTGTATTTCACGGTCGGTTTGTGAAAGTTGCCGTAAATCAATTACTGATAGCGATATATTTAATGTTGGATTAATTACCTGAACTGGTTGCCCTTCCACGATTACAAAAGTAGTACGTAAAGCTTCGTGACGTTGCACTAACTCGTTAAAAGTTTGTGAAAGTGCAGCTAAATTGAGCGAACCAGTTAAACACAATGCGACCGGGACGTTATAAAAAGGATTATTGGGTACCAATTGGTCGAGAAACCACAACCGTTGTTGAGCGAAGGAAAGAGGGATTTCTGAGCGTGAAATCGGTACGAGGGGTGTAGAGCTAGAATTATTTGTATAATTAGCTGCTTTCAAAAATTCAAGAATTTCTGCTTTGCGCTGTTGAATTTCTGCACGCAGTTCTACTGTCAGACCAGATCCAGGGGCATTACAGCGCAATTTTTCACCATCAACAAAAACCTGAATATCTAAGCTACGAAGATAAGATAAAAATTCAACCGTCTTCAAAGTTACACCCCTTTGCAACAGTTGTTACCTATTGATTATTAATTAACCAAGTATTTTTAACATACTGACAGCAAAATATAAATCATTCCTTGGATTGAAAATTAAATTGTTTGAATTGTGGTATGAAGCTGACATACTACACAGTTAAGAAGGTTCCCGCTTATGATATTCATGCCTCCCAATTTCTTACTTCTATGGCTGTTTCAGCTACTCTCGATTGGGGTACTGGGTGGGGGAATCTATATTCTTTATGAGTGGTACGAACGGGAACTAGTGGGAGAGTCTTACTTAGTAAGTGGACTAGTGATGGTTTTGTGGTCGTTTGGCGGTCGTTTTCTGAGTTTACCGCTTTTGCGTCGTCGCGGATCTGATGAACCGAAGTTTATACGTACCGGATCGGTGCAGCGTTTGCAACGACCGGATGGAAGTGTACTGCAAGTAGAGTTTTATGGACCGGAGGATGGACAGCCAATTATTCTATCGCACGGTTGGGGACCAAATAGTACTGTGTGGTATTATGCCAAACGACAATTAAGCGATCGCTTTCGAGTCATTGTTTGGGATTTGCCCGGTTTGGGAAAATCTTCTCGACCGAAAAATAAGGATTACTCGTTAGAAAAATATGCCCGCGATTTGGAAGCTGTAATTGCCATTGCTGGGGATAAACCTGTTTTCCTGCTAGGACACAGTATGGGTGGAATGATTACACTCACATTTTGTCGGCTGTTTCCACAATTAGGGCAACGAGTAGCTGGCTTAATTTTAGTGGATACTACTTACACCAATCCGGTAAAAACTTGTATCTTTAGCAGTCTGATATGCAAATTGCAGAAGCCTTTGCTTGAACCTTTATTGCACCTTGCCACCTTGCTTTCACCTATTTTGTGGCTGATGACTTGGCTCTCGTATTTCAACGGTTCGCTGTATATTAGCGTCGAACTGTCTGGATTTACAGGTACTGAAACACGCGGCCAACTCAATTTCGCAGGTTTATTATCAGCATTAGGTTCGCCCGGTGTTTTGGCTCGTGGTACACTGGCAATGTTCAAATTCGATGAAACAAAAACACTTGCAACTATTAACGTTCCCGCGTTGGTAATATGTGGTGCTTCCGACATAGCGACGAAACCTGTAGCGAGCGATCGCATGAAAGCTGAATTACCAAACTCCGAACGAGTTACCCTAAAACCAGGTGGACATATGGGATTGATGGAGCAAAATCAGCAATTTGCCGAAGTTGTTAGCACTTTTTGCCATTCGCTTATAGCGTAAGTCCAAAATTTATGCATATCGTTCCAGCGTTTTTTAGACAAGTAATGATTTAACAGTAATTCATCCAACGGATGGAAGGCTGAATCTAATAAATAGGACTCATATTTGATTTCTAAAAAGATACGTAGGGGAGCGCTAGTTTGTTGCGGAGGTTCCCTCCGTTATAGCAACTGGCGTTGCGTTAGCGTTTTGCGTAAAGCATCCTACAAATACTACACATCATGAACGTACTCTTTGGTTCCCCGACTCGGAACCTAGAAGAGCGTATCATTGGCAAACATCCGTCCAAAACTAGCTTAATCATCTGTCATTGGTTAGAAGGAAGAGACAATATTGAATTCTATAGCAACCGCCAAGGCGGTTAGGGTATAGACTAGAAGTAGCCCCTTTTCCTG
>CAXTCQ010000491.1:0-3408 GCA_964242965.1 uncultured Calothrix sp.
GAGTAGGGGAGGGAGTGGGGGAAGGGGGAGGGAGTTAAGAGTTATTAACGAATTTCCCTTAACCTTTTTCCTTTACCCCTACTCCCTCATCAAACGCATAAAATTCTTTTTCCCAAGTTGGAGAACTTTGCCGTGTAATTCTTGGGGAGATTGGAAAGTTGTTTCGGCATCGGTAATGCGATCGCCATCGATTCTGACACCACCTTCAGTAATTTTGCGCCGACCTTCGCCATTACTTTTGCACAAACCGCTGGCATTAAGAATCGCTGCCAACATCGCTGGAAATTCTACCATAGCTAAGGAAAACTCAGGTACATCACCTTCTTGTCCTCCCGATTCGGCGGCTTTTTTGGCTTCTTGTGCCGCACTTTCACCGTGATACTGCTTGACAACTTCCCATGCTAGGAGTTTTTGCTTATCGCGTGCTGTTTCGGGCAAACTATCCAAAGGTAAATTTGTTAACAACTCGAAATAATCCTTTAACAAATCATCGGGAACCGCTTGCAACTTCTGATACTTTAAGTTGGGATGCTCCGATAAACCTATATAATTACCAAGTGACTTCGACATTTTTTGCACGCCATCTGTACCAATCAAAATCGGTAATAGCAAGCCAAACTGGGGTTTTTGTCCGAAATGGCGTTGTAAATCGCGCCCGACGGCAATGTTAAATTTTTGGTCAGTACCGCCTAACTCAACATCAGACTCAACCGCTACTGAATCATAGCCTTGCATCAAGGGATACAGAAACTCGTGGAGAAAAATCGGATTCTGCTTCTTAAAGCGTAAATCAAATCCTTCTTTCTCTAACATCTGTCCCACAGTCATTGTGGAGAGTAATTCTAAAATTTTTCCTAAATCTAGTTGAGAAAGCCACTCCGAGTTATAACGTATCTCTAGACGACCGGGTGTATCAAAATCTAGAATAGGACGTAGCTGGTCTAAGTAACTTTTGGCATTTTCTCGGACATCTTCGGTAGTAAGTTGCCTTCGTACATCCGATTTACCCGTCGGGTCGCCAATTCGCGCCGTAAAATCACCGATAATCAAAACAGCAGTATGTCCTGCATCTTGGAAAGCTCGTAATTTCCGCACAGGTATGCTATGACCAATATGAATATCTGTGCCAGTCGGATCGATGCCCAATTTCACCCGTAAAGGACGGTTGATTTTTAGCAATAATTTTTCCAGATTTTCATTTTCGTCCGAATTGATTGCTTGTGGAAAAATTTCTACAGTCCCACGACTCAACCACGGAAAATTATGCGTCATACTAGGAAATTGGTTGTCAGTTGTGTTTTGCACTCTAAAAGTCGGGTTGGTTATAGTCACTATTGATTTCGTTTAAAAGTTCGTCTGCCAAACTAATATAATTACAAAAAATCAACCGCCTTGCTTCGCGCCCAGAAATTACACTTATATATACAAGTGAGGAAGTGAAATCGCCGTGTCGTCTAGTACTTTTGAAGATAAAAAAAACCGAGGTCAGGCTGCATCTGGTTTTGACTTTCTAAAGGGAGTTGGTCAGGTAACTGGCGGCACCCTACTAGCCATAACCATGTTGACAAGCTCTATTGTAGCCGGAGGGCTGGTAGGATTAGCAATCAGCTTCCGCAATCTGCCGGATGTTAGACAGCTACGCAATTATTTTCCCTCTGAAACTAGCTACTTCTACGATGTTAAGGGTAAACTTTTAGCGAGTATTCACGGGGAAGCGAACCGCGAAGTCGTCTCTCTCGACAAAATTTCACCCGAACTGAAGCGGGCAGTGCTGGCAAGCGAGGATAGCGATTTTTATTTCCACCACGGTATCAACCCCAAAGGTGTTGGACGCGCTTTAGTTTCTAACTGGCGAGGTGGTGGAGTGCGTGAGGGTGGTTCCACCGTCACCATGCAGCTGGTGAAGAACCTCTTTTTGTCGCGCCGAAAGGAATTTACCCGTAAAATCGCGGAAGCGGTACTCGCAATTCGCTTAGAGCAAATTCTCCCCAAAGACCAAATTTTGGAGATGTACCTCAACCAAGTGTATTGGGGTCACAACAATTACGGAGTACAAACGGCAGCGCGTACTTATTTTAATAAATCTGCCGACAATTTGACTTTGGCTGAGTCGGCAATGATGGCAGGTTTGATTCAGGCACCCGAAGCTTATACTCCCTTCACCCACATGAATCTAGCCAAGGAACAGCAGCGTATTGTCCTGGGACGGATGAAGGATTTAGGGTGGATTAGTGAAGGGGAACATGACAAAGCACTGGCGGAAAAAATTAAGTTAGGTAAAATCCGTTCGTTCCAAGGTAGCGCTTTACCCTACGTCACAAATGCTGTGTCGGCAGAATTAGCGAAGAAATTTGGACGCGAAGCATTGCTCAAAGGCGGGATGCGCGTGCAAACTACTATTGACACCGAGTTTCAACGCATGGCAGAACAAACTGTCAGTAAGTGGCACGGACGGCTTCTTGGTCGAGGCTTGTATAAAAATCAGATAGCTTTGGTCGCTATTGACCCGCGCACGCACTTTGTCAAAGCGTTGGTAGGTGGTGTCGATGCGAAAACGAGTGAATTTAACCGGGCAACTCAAGCTTTACGTCAGCCAGGTTCTTCGTTTAAACCGTTTGTTTATTATGCTGCTTTCGCTAGTGGTAAGTATACTCCGAATACGACTGTTTACGATACTCCGGTGAGCTATCGTGATGGTGATGGGTGGTACTATCCAAGAAACTATGATGGTAGCTTCGGGGGGTCGATGTCGATTCGCTACGCGCTAGCACAGTCACGCAACATTCCCGTAATTAAGCTTGGTAAAACAATTGGTATGAATAAGGTAGTTGAAGCCTGCCGTACTTTGGGAATTATGAGTCCGATGGAACCCGTTACTTCGTTACCTTTGGGTGCGATTGGTGTAACGCCATTGGAAATGGCGAGTGCATATGCTACTTTCGCTAATTACGGTTGGCAATCTCCTGCGACTGTAATTGTCCGCGTTACTGACAGTAGCGGTAATGTATTGCTTGATAACACGCCAAAGCCGCAGCTTGCTCTCGATCCTTGGGCATCCGCAGCAACTATCGATGTCATGCGTTCGGTAATTACTGAGGGTACTGGTAAAAATGCTGCAATCGGTCGTCCGGCGGCGGGTAAGACGGGTACTACTTCCTCAGAAAAAGATATTTGGTTTGTGGGAACTGTTCCGCAGTTAACCACTGCTGTTTGGATTGGTCGGGATGATAATAAACAGCTTGCCAGTGGTGCAACTGGTGGTGTAGTTGTAGCACCAATTTGGGCTGACTTTATGAGACAGGCACTCAGGAATGTACCCTCACAAAACTTCAAGTCGCCATCGCAGTTCCCGCGTCCGAAAGATTAGGGAGTAGGGAGTAGGGAGTAGGGAGTAGGGGAGGTAGGGGG
>CAXTCQ010000492.1:0-3403 GCA_964242965.1 uncultured Calothrix sp.
TCCTAACACAAGAACTCCTAATTCCTAACTCCTAACACAAGAACTCCTAACACAAGAACTCCTAACACAAGAACTCCTAACTTTTATTTTTTCCCGCAAAACAATCCAAACCGAATCAAACCGCTTTCGTAACCGCGCTGCATTAAACCCAACGACAACGCACCTTGAATCGTAGTCCAACCCGAACTTAATAATCCCCAAAGGGCTTGCAGGTTAAAAGCCGAATCAATCACTACATTCCAAAATGGTGCGACAGCTTGCGACCAATCTGCCGTGCGAAGATTCTGTAAAGGTAGCTGACGGGCAATTTCCGCGTATTCAGGTAATGAAATCACAAACGGCAAGCAGTAAACCCGATAAATCTCCTCCAACTGCTGTCGCTCCTCCACAGTCAACGGGGAAGTATCAATTGGACGGTGACACCAAGTTACCACAATCATCGTTCCACCCGGCTTCAGAACCCGGTAACATTCCTGCAAAAACTTGGTTTTATCGGGCATGTGTTCGCCGCTTTCTAACGACCAAATCAAATCAAACGAATTATCGGCAAACGGCATATTCAACGCATCCGCAACTTGGAAATTGGTTCTCTTGCCCAATCCCAATCCCGCAGCACGTTCTTTTGCTCGATTCGCTTGCACCGGACTCAAAGTAATCCCCGTTACCGATGCTGCATACTTTCCTGCTAGATAAAGCGAACTTCCACCAATCCCGCAACCGACATCCAAAACGTTTTCAGCCGTCTCTACTTGTGCCCATTGCAACACCTCCTCAATCAAATCGATTTGCGCTTGTCGTCGCTCTTTTTTCTGCGTACCATCCGCACCGTAGTAACCGTGGTGCATATGTTCGCCCCAAATATCCTCCCACAGACCGGAGGAAGAATCGTAGAATTGCTGAATTTGCTGGTAAAGTGTTGCGCTCATGAGTCAGGCAGTGCTAAGACAAAGCAAAAATAAAACACATATAAAGTAGGCTACCATGTGTGTTTTCATTTGAATTAGGGTATTTTTCTTGTTCCCAGTTAGGTCAACCCTACCAATTCAACCTGGGATAGTTTGATTTTTGACTCAAATATGACTGTTTCTCGAACAATTTGCTTCGGATTTCTAGCAGTTATCTTGCTTGGAACCATTTGTTTGATAATGCCTTTTTCTTCCAGTCAGGGGACTTGGAACGACCCGATTGTAGCGTTTTTTACTTCAACCTCCGCAGTTTGCGTTACGGGTTTGTCGGTAGTAGACCCTGGCACATATTTTTCATTTTGGGGACAATTTTTTATTGCTCTGTTAGTACAAATTGGTGGTTTAGGATACATGACTTCTACCACTTTTTTGATTCTGTTAATTGGCAAAAAATTTGACCTGCGACAAAAGATAGCTATTCAACAAGCTTTAGATAGACGGGGAATAAGTGGTAGCAGCCAAATTATTCGTTCGATTATTGCGACAACGTTAATTTTTGAAATCACCGGAATCTTTTTGCTGCTACCTGCTTTTGTACCCAAATATGGATGGAGTCAAGGACTCTGGTTGGCGATTTTCCATAGTATTAATTCCTGGAATAATGCTGGTTTTAGTTTGTTCAAAGATAACTTGATTGGTTATCAAAGTTCACCGTTAGTAGTGTTTACAGTCACAGGCTTAATTATCTTTGGTGGAATTGGTTATCAAGTTATTTTAGAAATGTATATATGGCTGCGCGATCGCATTCTCAAAAAAAAGCAAAATTTAGTATTTTCGCTTGATTTTAAAGTTGCAACTACGACCACAGCTATTTTACTAGTTTTTGGTACAGTTGCCTTTTTAGGCATCGAGGTACGAAATGAAGCTACTTTTGGAAATCTTAGTTTTAGCGACCAACTATTAGTCGCTTGGTTTCAATCAGTCACACCTCGAACCGCAGGTTTTAATACAATTGATATCGGTAAGATGACCACTGCCGGATTATTTATTACGATTGCGTTAATGTTCATTGGTGCAAGTCCAGGTGGGACTGGAGGAGGTCTAAAAACTACAACTTTGCGCGTTTTAACTAGTTGTACTAAGTCAATTTTGCGGGGTAAAGAAGAAGTTTTATTATATGATAGAAAAATTGCATTTTCTCTCGTTTTAAAGGCTGTAGGAGTTTTTGTTGGTTCGTTAGCCACTGTAATTGTTTCAACAATATTGATTTCACTTACAGACTCCAAATTACCCTTCATTCAAATTTTGTTTGAAACCGTATCGGCATTTGCCACTGTCGGACTTTCTACAGGTATTACTGGCAGCATCACGACCGCCGCTAAGTTAATATTAATTGTTACCATGTATATAGGTCGTGTTGGTATTTTACTTTTAATGTCTGCTATTTTAGGCGACCCCAGACCTACTCGCGTTCATTATCCAGAAGAAAACTTACTTGTCGGCTAATTCCTTGTACGAAATAACCTCTCTATTAGAATTCATAGATAGTAAAATTAATTTGATTATGCTATGAATCTATGCTTAGAGTTATAAAGCTTAGTAATAATCATATAATGTTTCGACAAGTAGACAAGTGATGTTTAAATAGTTAGTAAAGAATTGAATTTCGGCAAAATACTAAACAGCGTTAAACAGGGCTAGAATTGTGAATCTCTCATCTTTAAACTTTTTTCGCAGTTTGCGTAAAGACAATCAGCAATTTGCTGTTATTGGTTTAGGTCGCTTCGGACGTTCAGTCTGTTCAACACTACATAAATTCGGCTATCAAGTTTTAGCAACCGATATCGATGAAAAGCGAGTATCGGAAGCTTTAACCGAAGAAATTGTCGGACACGCATTACAAATCGACTCTACCGACCCTGCTGCACTCAAAGAAGCAGGAATTTTTGAATTTGATACAGTTATCATTGCAATTGGTAACTATATCCAAGAAAGTATTATCACGACTTTAAATGTTAAAGAAGGTGGTGTTTCTCACATTATTGCCAAAGCTTCAAGTGAAGTCCATTGTAAGCTCTTAAAACGTGTAGGTGCAGACCATGTTGTTTTTCCCGAATACGAAGCAGGTTCAGCATTAGCAAGAACTTTAACTAAACCATCAATTCTTGAACGTTTCGACCTTGACCCTGATAACAGCATCGTCGAAGTAATTGTTCCCGATGAATTTCACGGCAGAACAATTGCTGAATTACAATTACGTAACCGCTTTGGTTTGAATTTATTAGCAGTCAGCAAAGATGGTAAATTTATCATTAATCCCGAACCAGACAAGCGATTTGAAAGAGGTTCGGCAATGGTTGTAATTGGTTGCAATCGAGATATCAATCGTTTACCAATTTAAATTAGGGAGTAGGGAGTAGTGAGTAGTGAGTAGGGAATGGAGGGAATGGAGTCAATATGAGTATATTTTTCCCCTTTTACTCCCCCTACTTCCCCAT
>CAXTCQ010000493.1:0-3363 GCA_964242965.1 uncultured Calothrix sp.
CCAAAAAACAGCTTGTAGAGAGGCGATTAATCGCGTTGTGGGATAACGAAAAATCGTTATGTAGGGGATTATACCCCTAATTGCCAGCAGTTTCCTTCGATAATTCAAGAATCTGGGTAGCAAATGCATTTCTGCTACTTGGATTTTTTTTGATACTATAGTGATATCACTTTAAAATTAAAATAGTATTATTGTGGAACCAAAAATAAGGGAATTTCCTGCGTTTAAAGTCAACGGATTTTTGATGTTGGCTGTGGTAGGTGCTCTAGCACTTTTCGGAGGCTGGTATATTTGGCATAGCGTGCATGGTTTGCAGGCTTTACTAGCGAGGGGCTTGAAAGTTGGAGACTTTGTTGGTGGAGATGCAGCAGCAGAAGCAGTGGCATGGTTAGTAGGAACACTCCTTATTATTGTGATTCCTTCGATATCGGGATTTTTTAGCGTCGAACCAAATCAAGCTGTAGTGCTACTGTTTTTTGGTAAATATGTGGGAACAGTGCGCGAAGCAGGTTTCTGGTGGACAAATCCTTTTGCTAGCAAGTGGCAAGTTTCACTACGGGTGCGTAACTTCAACAGCAAAATTATTAAAGTCAACGATGCCGAAGGAAGTCCGATCGAAATTGCCGCAGTTGTGGTTTGGCAGGTTGTAGATTCCGCCAAATCTAAATTTGCAGTCGATGATTATCAAGAATTTGTCGCCATCCAAAGTGAAACCGCGATTCGGGCTTTAGCAATTCGCTATCCCTATGACACATCCTATTCATCCAGCGACACCGAAACCCCATCGTTGCGGGGGATACCTGATGAAGTTTCTCAAGCACTGCAACGAGAATTACAAGCGCGTTTGGAAGTAACAGGTGTAGAAGTCATCGAAGCGCGACTCTCTCACTTAGCTTATGCACCCGAAATTGCTCAAATGATGTTACGACGACAGCAAGCAAAGGCATTAATTGAAGCACGCAAACAAATTGTCGAAGGTGCTGTGGGTATTGTCAACGAAGCCCTCAACCGTCTCAGTCAAGACCAAACATTAGACTTGGACGATGAGCGCAAAGCCTCTATGATTAATAATCTGTTAGTTGTGTTGACTTCCGAGCAAACTGTCCAACCTGTAATCAACACTGGCACACTTTATAGTTAGTAGCAGCTAGTTAATTAAGAAATGAGCCAGAAAAAACGGTTTTTATTGCGCTTAGATTTGCGGCTTTATGAGGTGTTGGAAAAATGGTCAGCAGATGATTTAAGAAGTGTCAACGCCCAAATTGAGTATCTTTTGACTGAGGCTGCGAAAAAATCGGGACGATGGAAGGAGGATAAGCGTAAATCTGAGGATGATGGTTAAGTCCTGGGGCTAAGAATCCGGGTAACTTTTACGAAACCCGGATTCTCACCTTCACAACTTATGAAAATTAGTAACATGCTTACGAATTCCTTCTTCAAAATTCTCTAGCTTTGATAATACTCTAGGTAGAATTTAGCTTAGTATCATTCAAAATGCGTAGTTTTGTACTATTTTGATAGTATGGGGATTAGAAAAATACGCAACTCACTTCGACAATCTCTCGCCGTGTTTCGCTACAGCGGGCGAGCTGTAAACTTGGTGTGGACTACCAACCGTGGTCTGACTGTTATTTTTGGGATTTTGACCTTAGTAGCGGGGATTTTGCCGGCTGCGATCGCTTACATTGGTAAGTTGATAGTTGATGCGGTAGTTTTCGCCACACAGAGTCCAAGTCACGATATCAAGCAACCATTAATGTACGTTGGTTTAGAAGCAATTGCCCTAGCGCTTTTAGCAGCTAGCCAACGCGGACAAAGTGTCTGCCAATCGTTACTCCGGGTACTATTAGGGCAACGAGTCAACGAATTAATATTAAAAAAATCACTTACCCTCGAACTAACTCAATTTGAAGACTCGGAGTTTTACGATAAAATCAGCAATGCGCGACGCGAAGCATCATCGCGTCCGCTATCACTGGTAACTCGCACTTTCGGATTAGTGCAAAACGCCCTTTCACTAGTCACCTTTGGTGCATTGCTAATCAATTTCTCATTTTGGGCTGTATTTGCACTAATTTTGGCAGCAATGCCTTCATTCATCGCCGAAACTAGATTTGCTTCCCAAGCATTTCGTTTATTCAGCTGGCGTGCGCCCGAAACCCGACAGCAGTACTACCTAGAAACCCTCTTAGCCCGCGAAGACTACGTTAAAGAAGTCAAACTCTACCAAATCGGGGAGATGCTTCTACAACGATATCGCAACACTTTTCACCAACTCTACGGTGAAGACCGCGATTTAACGTTACGTCGGGGATTTTGGGGATACCTGCTAGGTTTGGTAAGTACCGTAACCTTTTATATTGCCTACGCTTGGATTGTAATTGAAACCGTTGTCGGACGTATTTCCCTTGGCGATATGACAATGTACATTACCGTTTTCCGCCAAGGACAGACGACTTTTTCTAATGCCCTAACTTCGATTGGTGGCATGTATGAAGATAATTTATACCTCTCGAACCTCTACGATTTTCTCGAAGCCGAAGTACCCAAAACATGGGGCAAAGCCACTAAAGGCATTAAACCTAACGATGGTATTCGCTTCGAGAATGTTAGCTTTACTTATCCCGGTAGCACCCAACCCGCACTTAAAAATATTTCGTTACACCTCAAACCCGGTGAAAAGCTAGCAATTGTCGGTGAAAATGGGTCGGGTAAGACAACCTTAATTAAGTTACTGACTCGGCTTTATAATCCTGAGTCAGGACGAATTTTACTCGATGGTTTGGACTTGCAAGAATGGGATGTTGACTTGTTGCGGCAGCGCATCGGCGTAATTTTTCAGAACTTTGTCCGCTACCAATTCACCGTCGGTGAGAATATTGGCATGGGCGATGTTAACCGCATTGAAGACGAAGAATTGCGGGAATTAGCAGCCGAAAAAGGTATGGCATTACCATTTATTGAAAAATTACCCGAACAGTTTGGTACGCAATTAGGTAAATGGTTCAAAAGCGGGCAGGAATTATCGGGTGGACAGTGGCAAAAAATCGCCCTTGCCCGTGCTTTCATGCGAACCAATGCGGATATTTTAGTTTTAGATGAACCGACTTCAGCAATCGACGCGCAAGCAGAGTTCGAGATTTTCGACCGTTTGCGTACTTTAACGAAGCATCAAATGGTGTTTTTGATTTCGCATCGTTTCTCAACAGTGAGAATGGCAGATAAAATCGTCGTTATCGAAGGTGGAGAAGTTATCGAAGAAGGAACCCATGAGGAATTATTGCAAGCAGGGAGAAGATACGCGAAGCTTTTTACCTTGCAAGCTGCCGGGTATAGGTAGGGAGAAGGGGAGAAGGGGAGAAG
>CAXTCQ010000494.1:0-3334 GCA_964242965.1 uncultured Calothrix sp.
AGGAAAAGGGGCTACTTCTAGTCTATACCCTAACCGCCTTGGCGGTTGCTATAATTCAGTTAAATCGGACGGGGTAAGTACGCTTTTGGCTGGTAGTGCTTGCATTAAAAAGCCGATGGGCTTATCTTTACGTCGCAAAATTAGGGCAATACCCATATCACTTTCCGATGGTGAAAGAGTGGGCAAAGGCTGTGTTACTTCGATTTCGATAATACTATAGGACATAAAACGCTCTTTATAACTTTTAAAAAGTGTGAGCATTGCGGTATTGCAAGCGATAAAGTTGAGAAAACATTCCGTCTTGCTCAAGTAACTGTTGGAGATTACCCTGTTCTATAACTCGTCCCTCGTTTACCACAATAATTTGGTCGGCTTGTTCAATTGTGGATAGGCGATGGGCGATGACAATTACTGTCCGATTTTGACTCAGGGTGTTGAGGGCTTCTTGGATTAAGTGTTCGGAAATACTATCAAGAGCATTCGTAGCTTCATCTAGGATGAGAATTTGCGGGTTGCGGACAATAGCACGAGCTAGAGCTATACGCTGTCGCTGTCCACCAGAAAGGCGAACTCCGCGATCGCCCACTTTGGTATCATAACCTTGGGGAAGTTGACTAATAAATTCATGGGCATTTGCCAGTTTTGCCGCTGCTATAATTTCGTTTTCTGTAGCATCTAATGAACCATAAGCAATATTCTCCAACACCGTTGAACTAAACATATAAACATCTTGACTAACAATAGCAATTTGATTGCGCCAGTCAGTTAAATTCAATTCTCGTAAGGCGCAATCATCGATATAAATTTCCCCTGATGTCACGTCAGAAAAACGGCATATCAAACCAATTAGTGTGGATTTACCAGCACCCGAAGGACCGACTATCGCAGTAGTTTTACCTGGGGGAATACAAATTGAAATATCCTGAAGGGCAGGTTTTTCTTTTGAATTGTAGCTAAAGTTAACTGTTTTAAAATATATGCCTTGCTTTAAACTGTTGAAGGAAATATGACCAGAGCGAATATAAGGTTTATCAGAGGAGTCTAAAAGGGACATCACTTCCCCTACAGCACTTGTCAAAGCCATAAGACCGACACGCGCACCATCTAACTGCTTTGCTTGCGGTTGTAGGCGATACAAAATAAAAATAAAAGTCAGTAAAGTAGGTAAGTTACTTCGGTCTTGCAACAGTGCAATTACCAAAATACAAATTAATAAAACGACCGATAAAACTTCAGAAATAGGACCTACAGACCCGGAGATGACATCAAGTTTAAAAAAAGTACGACGTACCTTTTTTGATACCGCGTCAAAACGATTTTGCTCATAAGATTCACGCCCAAAAGCTCGAATAACCTTCATCCCAGCAAACGCTTCCCACATGCGGGTAGCAAGAGTAGAATTAGCCTCTACTGCTTGTTCGCCCAAGGTTTTTACAGAGCGCGTCACGAACTGAATGCCAAAGGAAATTAGTACCATCAAAACACAAACTGTCAGAGTAAGTTGCCATGAAATAAGCAATAAAATTCCTGTATAAACAGCAATCGTGGAGGTAGTAATAATTAATCCGGCTAGGGTTGATAAAGCCTGACTAGTTCGCCATGTTTCGCTAGCCAGAATGTTCATTAACTTCCCAGATTCGTTACTTTCTAAAAAAGAATAGCTGACACTCAAAAATTGCTGGAAAATTCCCGAACGCAAACGATGACCAATCCGCGAGTTTAACCAAGCAAATAAGATACCGTTGCTATAAACTAGGCAGTTTTTCAAAATAATCAGGCACACAATACACAAAGCAATAATTATCAGACGTTCGTTAGCTGAAACGTCTATAAATATTCGATTAAGATATCTGACTAAAAAATTGCTCCCGGCTGTTTGATTTGTATCCAAACTTTGTAGAAGCGGAATAAATAAACTAATTCCCAATCCTTCAGAAAGAGAAGAGAATATCCCTAAAGTGACAATTGCTGGAATTGCCCAAGGATAGATTTTTAGTAATGGTAATAGCGTTTTAATTACCTTCGTCTCTTCGATCATGTAACTTTTTTGTTATCGGGGTTTGAGAAAATATTAACAAACTGTTGAAGTAACTTTGGTCTTTTCACTATAAGATAAATGATGACAAAGCTGCACAATGTACAACCATCTTTGCCACCTAATTCGGGCGTGTGGTTTCCAGGGAATTTGTTCAGGTTTGTGCATTTCTTTCTGGATATCGGCAAGTGTAGTCTCTCGATTAACAGCTATCTTTTTTGGATAATTAAATTTTTCTTGATGTAACCAAGAATTATGCTTTGGCAAAATCAAAGTTGTTAGATGCTTAACTACGATTTGCATAAGGCAGATAATAAAGCATCTATACACCCACGTTTGTAAAAGTGGGGAATAGTCTAATTTTATAGCTTTGTACATCCAGACTAAAGCACTCCAATAGTCTCCATATTCCTGGCTTATAGTTAAAATGTAAACATAAAAAGAACTGGCTGACCAATTATATATAGAAATAGGAATTTCTGGATGTCGTTTCTTTGAATCTGCCATGACTAAATCGTAAGACTTTGCCATTGACTTATAAGATTTGGACATACTTCCTCTAACTTGACGATAGCCAATTAAAAACTTTGGTATCACGCGGAATTGATAATATTCAGCTATACGCAGGTAAATATCCCAATCCTCACAACCTTGAGCATTTTGCTGTTTAAGATTACAGTTGTAAAAGCCAATTTTATCGAAACAAACTCGGCGGATTAGAGGTACACTAGCGTTACCTATTAAGTTCGTGAACATCATAGCCGGGTAAACATATCCCTCTATGCTGGGAATATTCAGATAATAGAAAGAGGTGTATTCTCCAATAATTATATCCTTTTCATCAATGAACGCTGACCAGGCATAAACTAATCCTACAGATTGGTCTGCCTGTAACATGCATTGCACTTGTTTTTCGATTTTTTGGGGATACCAAATATCATCAGCATCAATTGGAGCGATATATTCACCCTTAGATTTTTCAATTGCTAAATTACGAGCAGCCGCCACTCCTGCATTTACTTGTTTTAATAGAATTATGCGACGATCTTTTTGAGCAAAAGATTCTACAATTTCAGCAGTTCTATCTAGCGAACCATCATCAACAACTAAAACTTCAATATTTTTGTAAGTTTGAGACAGAACAGATTTTAATGTCTGACCAATAAAAGCCTCTGCGTTATAAGCGGGGATAATAACAGATACTAAAGGGAAATCAACCTTCATTTTTTCTAATAATGGCAAATGTTATAGCAACCGCCAAGGCGGTTAGGGTATAGACTAGAAGTAGCCCCTTTTCCT
>CAXTCQ010000495.1:0-3312 GCA_964242965.1 uncultured Calothrix sp.
CTCCGGTAGCCCCTGTAGCACCTTGTAATCCTTGTAAACCCTGCGCTCCGGTAGCACCTTGTAGACCGCGTTCGCCTTGTAAACCTTGAGGTCCAGGTATCCTAGCTTTATTAAGAGCTTCTTCTGCGGTATTCTTGACAGACCCTAGCATTCCCAGTACTTTGCTAACGTCGTTCCCAAGAGAATTTAATCCATTTTCTACTGCATCAATTCGAGATCCAAGCACTTGTAATGTTGCAATAGCAGCAATTAACCCGGCTATTGCAGCCGCAAGAGCCGCTACTTTTGCTACAACTGCACCAACTGCCCCTAATGCTGCACCCGCTTGACCTAACGCGGATGTTGCAGTGGCAGCGATTGCTGCTAGTTGTGCATTAATTGCGGCAATCGCGGCCGAAAGTGGAGCCACTGCCTGTAAGACAATTCCTCCAATTAATGGAACAATTAAAGATTCTGCACCTGCTATTGACTGCTGAATAATTCGCTGTTCATTTACACGCGGGATGCTTGCAACCTCAGCTTTTAAGGCATTAATCTGAGATTGCAATTGCTGACAACAATCACATTTACCGGCACAATCTAAAGCTTGCTGCAAAACAGCAGACGTTCCGGAATCACTCATTTAACTACAATTCCTCTGCCTTAATTTATTTGCTAAATCCTGGATACGGCTCCATTCTTCATTACTCAAACACTTTCCACTACACCCAATACCGCAAGCTGTTTCGCAATCAGACAATGATTGGTAAATTCCTGGTGTGTTATATACAGTTTTTTTGACACAACTAGCATTAATGCAGTCGTAGGAAACTGTTGGGTCATTACATTCGGTACAAGATGTTTGACTAACTATACTGCTTGATAAAAGGTCGTAGTTAGTCCAACTACCCTCTAATATCTCCCGTCCGCCGTTGTAGTTTAAAAAAAAGCCATCGGCTGAACGGTCAAGAACAGTAGAAAAAGGACTAGGCAAACAAGAACTTGTTCTAGTTACTGTATTCCCTGACCCAGTAGCACCTTTTGCTCTGTAAGTAATACTTACGCTTACGGTAAAACAAGCCATTAGTAATTGTCTGGGTCAATAGTTGACGTAGTATCAATCTTTGTTAGATTGACCGTTAATTGATCGACTCTATATTGAGAGTTATCAACGCCTCTATATGCAAAACTAGAATAGCCGGGTTCAATGTAAAGGCTTTGGTCTATGTTTGCATCGAAACTAGTTTTAGATAGTGTGGATTGAGCTTTTAATAAAATGCCAACCATCAAGCTTTCAGCGCTATTTGTACTTGAAGCTGTTAAACCTGGTAGGTCTGCTTTTGCAATAGTAATTGTAGTGCCAGTCTGAGTAGCGCTATTACCAAAAACTTGAATCAATGTTGGCTCTGCCATAAAAATTAATTTGCTATTAGATTGCTAATCAATTTTGTATACGCATTAACTCGGAACTGTAAATATTGATATTCTATGTAAAATACCAACATTTACTGATGGCTTGTAACGCCTACCAAATATACGATTAACCCATAAAGATACATCAAAGAAAAATAAGATAGTTGATAAACTACCCGCAACAAAGGTTAAATATCAACTTTGAAACTCCGGTTAAATATCAACACTAATTTATCCAAAATAATGGGGAAGAATAATAGGGGAGGGCAAGCCGCTATTTTAAGTGATAGCGATTATGCTCGTATCCGTAAACAAATTCAAAACGAACGATTGCGATTAATTTGGGATATCGCCCGCTACACTGGCGAGCGTTGGGGTGCGGTACTACGTCTGCAAACGAGTGATGTTTTTGATGAGTCGGGTAAACCACTTGAAGAAATCACTTTTCAAGCTAAAACTCGCAAAGCGTCGCCTGACGGTAAGCGTAAAACCAGGCAAGTACCCATCCACTCGACGCTTTATGAAATTTTAGAACGGTACAAACCACCAGCGGGTAAATATCTGTTTCCCGGTCGGGTTGAAGGAAGTATCTCTTTTCAAGCGGTTGACCAGGGGTTGAGACGAGCGATCGCACGCGCCGGACTTGATACGAAGGGTATCTCTACCCATTCGACCCGTCGCACGTTCATTACCCGTTTACACCGCGCCGGCATCGATGTCTACACAATCAAAAAAATTACTGGACACCAGGATTTGAAAGCACTTGGTCATTACATCGACATCGATGCCAACCGAGTTAAAGAGGCAATCGCAATTATTTAACAAACCTATACCCTTTTTTTGACACATATGTTGTTTGGCATTGACATCGGGCATAACTGCCCCCCTGACGGCGGCGCAGTCGGGATAAAAGCTGAAAATTCCCTAACGATGGAAGTTGGCACTTTGGTGATTGAAAAACTGGTTGCACTCGGTCACGAAGTGGTTAATTGCAAACCAACCTCATCTAAAACAGTCCTGGACTCATTGCAACAGCGGGTAAAAAAATCTAATTCTCAAAACGTTGACTTGTTCGTTTCAATCCATTTCAACGCTTTCAACTGGAAAGCTCACGGTACAGAGGTATTCGCTATTTCACAAACCGGACGGAAGTTTGCTTCAAGCGTCCTCAAAGAAATATGCAAGCTGGGATATTTCAATCGAGGCGTTAAAAATGGGGCTTTCTTCGTTCTTAAAAACACAATAGCACCTGCAATCCTTATAGAATGCTGTTTTTGCGATAGCCAGCGCGATATGGATCTGTTTGATGCTGAATCGATGGCTAGTGCAATTGTTAGGGGGTTAACATGCGTTTAATTTCTTCTGAACTAGTACAGGAATTAGTTGAGCTAAATACAAAAATTGTCGATGGAACTATTGTCCACCCTGCAAAACTTGCCCTTGCCCTTGAAGAAGTAGCAGCCATCGCATGGGATGAAGCTAAAAAAACTGGCACCGTCACCTGGTCCGATATTGAGGACGTAGCACCTAGCTTACGGATTGATGCATGAGAAGTAGGCACGCCCCTGTAGCCCTGGTATTTATAGCTTGTATCGGCACTGCTGCGATCGCACTCATTGATAATCACTACCGCGACGGATTTATGCGGCTTGCTGATGCCATAGTTGTCGGGTTTTGGGCTTACATGCAGCAGCCAAAGGATTGATTATGGTCAAAACTTTACCAACTGATGTAACCTTTACTATGTCCCGCGATGCTGGTACTGGGTGTTTGTGTTCCAGGTGCTTGTTGCCGATTATTAGTGAGCCACCTATTAAAATAATTCCTGATGAAGGTGGATATGAACTTCGTTATCACCAGCGCTGCATAACTCCTAACTCCTAACTCCTAACTCCTAACTCCTAACTCCTAACTCCTAAC
>CAXTCQ010000496.1:0-3283 GCA_964242965.1 uncultured Calothrix sp.
GGACAAGGAAGAACTTAATCTCCTATCTCCCTATCTCCCTATCTCCCCACTCCCTACTCCCCTTTCCCTTTTCACCTTGTGATTAGTAGTATTTAAAGATATATAAGTATACGTAAGTAAATTGACGAATACTTCAAAAATTCATTAATTAAATACATAAGCAAGTATTTTCACGACTAGGCATTATTAAAGAATTGTAATTAAGATTAATCATGAATATGTAGCCGCATTATAAACTGTCTGTAATCATGACTAAATCCCACTCAGGAGATAAATAATTTGAATTAGTAATCGGATAAATTTTGGAAATTTCAACCAAATTTTAACTTCAGCAAATTTAAAATTTTTTTCACGTTTGCTTTTCTATAGCAATTCATGAAGAAATTCGTCCACGATCGGGTTTCTAGAGGTTTTATCATTTAAACCCTCCGTGCATTGCTATAGAAAATTTGACTGGATGAAACTTAGCTTGAAAGCGAAAACAGCATGAGCAATTTGATAACCTCCTACTATCCAACGATTCTTTCTAATGAGCATAAGATATATCAACATTTACTTAATTTAGTACAAATCGAATCTCCAAACCAGATGATAGAGCGTTTTCGGGCTTTATTTATCGAAGGTATTTTTTATCCGGAAATAGAAATATTAACAACTATCGACCAGATTACGGAATTGTATACCGAACAAGAATTTAGATTTTTTCTCAATCGTTGCTGTCACATTTTAATAAATAGGTGGCACATGCAACCGCAAATGTATAGCGCTATTCCAAAATTAATTGCCTTATTTGAGCATTTACCTACCCGCTACAGAACTATTAGCTTTCGTGAGAAATCAATTCGACGCTTGTATAAATTCGTCCAACAATTTACTGAAAGCGAACATTACTTAATTTTGCGACGGTTAACGCAGGTAATTTTCCAATCGGAGGTGAGCAACGGGCAAAAACCTTTAGTTGCATTGATACGACGTTATCCATATTTATACGAGCATTGCTTGTTGAGTGAAGATTCAACTTTGGAACATCAATTGACTGTCAAAAAAATTCAAACTGAGGTTCAGAAAAAATTTGAACTTGATTTGTCGCGGTATGTCACCTATCAGGTTCGCTGTCATGTCGTTCCAACTGAATCGACAATCGATACAAATCGTATTATCCAACCCGTGACGAATCCAACGTTACTGAGTGAAAAAAAGTTCAATGCTGCCCTCAAGCAATTTATCGGTAAAGTTGAAGGTGATTACACTTATCAAGAATTTGCACAATTATTTTTGAAGTATAGCAGTCAAGTTTCTTGTTTTGGTGCGTTTAAAAATGATTTATACGAATACTTGATTTCGGGTATTGATTGGGATTACGGCAAGCGGCAATTTCATCAACGCTTATATACTCATTTACAAAATACATTTGCGGAAGCAGACGAGCAGAAACTCGATGAGTTCTTATTGATACGAACTTGCAGTCACTTACTCAATTTTTTAGTCGTCGAGAGTTCTGCATCGCCACAACATTTTACATTTATTGATTTAATTGGCAACCAAGGTACTTTAGTCGCTACCGGATTATTACTCAAGATTGTGCTTATTTGCCATAAAATAAAACCGTATTTAGCAAAAAGATTTTCGATTTTATTCAATCATTACGAGTCGGCAACTACTAACGGAATAGTCTGGTTAGTTGAAACTCTCGAACAGTTAAACATTGCTTATAGCATTCATTTTGGCAATCTTGATTTATCTTTTTGCAAGCAAATCGTTCTCTGAAAGACTTAGATTAAAGTAGGTTGGGTGAAGCGTAGCAAAACCCAACATTATCGTCGGGTTTCACTACGTTGCAACCCCAATCTACAAAGTAAAATTTTATTAATGAACGAAAACTTTGGTTCAATTTGCTTGATGTAACCGAGGTTTGTCAGAATGAAAACTGGAAAATTCGCAGATTGAATTAAACGGGCAAAAACGACAGTGATAGCCGGGATTGGGAGTAAATATCGAGCTAAATTTAGAAGATTTTTGGTAATAATTAGACATATCTTGTTGATGTTTATTGGCGATATTTACCAATTCCAACTCAACATCATCTAACTCGCTACTCGAAATTTGAATTAACTCGGATGTCTTGCGAATTTCTAAATTGTAAAAGGATGCGTAAGCACGATATTCGGGATACAAATAACGCGCTGCTAATAAGTACACCTTAGCTTGCCTGCGGTCAAATGAAGCTTTACCCGTTTTAAAATCTAAAATATGTAAAGTTGGTACGTGCGAATGCTCTACAATAATACAATCCATTGCCGCATATAACCGAAAACTATAGTTTTCTCGTTCAATCGCAATTGGTTTCGGAAAACCCTCGTCACCTCGTGTTAATTCGAGAATATGTTTATCTAAAAGAAATGGCAAATCGTAATAATTCCTCAAAATTTGCAATACCCGCTGCTGAACCTCCAGCGCTGTATTGTTTAATTTGAGTAGCTGGGCAACTTGTTCAACACCGTCTTCGAGAGAGAGTAAATCTTGGTTGCGATGAAACTCGTATACACCTTGTTGTGCGAGTAAACCGATATGCTGCGATGCTGTCGCTTTTGTCAGCAGTTCTTTAACTTGTGGTTCGTGTTGTCTTGCTTTAATAAACCCCCGTCGCATCTGGCAATGCCAACGTTCTTGCCCTAGTGCTGGGGCAACTAAAGACCAAAGGTGATAGCTGGCGAATGGTCGCTCAGGGGTTGACATTGTTCGGATTTAGTGAGAGATATACTGGTTGGATGATTTCCGGGCGATGCTTCTCTTAGCTGCGAAAGGTAACTATATGTCCCCATCGTGCGACAATAACCAAGCAAAAATAGTCAGAGTTGATGTTAGTATCAATTCCTGCAAGCGAGGAATTAGTTAACTTTCACTTACAGATTCGCTACTTTGATACAGCCTATACTTAATCCTAATGATTTTTGGTTGCCTACGATACGCGCTATCTAAATTTACAGATGCAACGAATAGACTCCATAGAATCAAAACCGTAAATATTATTGTGGCAAATAATTCAAGCGGCTTTGGATACAAACTCTCAAATCCCCGACATGACTTAAATATTTAATACAAAAATTTACATAACTCAATAATTATGAAATCTCTTGCGAACCTGCTGACATCCTTAGTTGTAGCCTTTTGGGTAATTGCGATCGCAATTGTTTCCGTCCAAAATGCCGAACCGATATCTATAAAATTTTTTTCCTACCAATCAGTTCAAATTCCGTTTGGTTTAGTTTTGGCATTCAGTGCG
>CAXTCQ010000497.1:0-3269 GCA_964242965.1 uncultured Calothrix sp.
AACTCCTAACTCCTAACTCCTAACTCCTAACTCCTAACTCCTAACTTTTAACTCCAACTTGTTCCCAAGCTTGCTGCACAGCTTGTTGTTCGCTACCACCTTCACCGTAGAGTTCGGAAGCTACTTTAATCATTGCAGATGCAGCTTGTTGAAAATTAGAACCCGAACGCAAGCGATCGCACAGCGTTACGTACCAAATTTTTCCTGCTTTTTCCCACGCATAACCACCAATTGCCGTTGCAGCTAGATAAAAAGCGCGGTTAGGAATTCCGGAATTAATATGCACCCCACCGTTATCTTTCACCCCAGTATAAATATCTTTATAATGTGCAGGTTGCGGGTCTTTACCTAATACGGGGTCATCATATGCAGTCCCAGGTTCCTTCATCGAACGGATACCAATACCCTTCACCTTAGAAGTAAACAAACCTTCACCAATAATCCAATCAGCTTGGTCGGGAGTTTGTTTTTTCACCCATTGTTTTACCAATGCACCAAAAACATCCGACATCGACTCATTCAAAGCACCCGACTCACCCGAATAATTGAGGCTAGCTTCATACTGCGTCACACCATGCGTTAATTCGTGGGCGATGATATCAATACACTTAGTAAAGCGTTGAAACAACTCGCCATCGCCATCACCATACACCATTTGGTCGCCGTTCCAAAAAGCGTTATCGTACTTCACTCCATAATGTACGGTTGAGTCGAGACGCAATCCTTTACCATCAATCGAATTACGCTCAAGCACCTCATTATAGAAGTCATAAGTCGAACCAGCCGAATCATAAGCTTCATTTACGGCTTCATCGCTGCCCGCAGGGTCGCCTTCTCCACGTACCAGTTTACCAGGAAGTGTTTGAGTAGTTGCAGCATCGTAAATTGTCCGGCGCTTTTCTCCGGGAGACACCGCAAAATTGATATTACCAACAACTTTACGCCGTCCGCGAAATTCTGAAGATAGATTTAAGGTATGAAATGCCCAATCTCGCAGCTGTTCGTTACCATTTATCGCTACCTTTTCGAGCATATGCGGTGGTATAACGCAGTAAATCGAACAGCGATGACGATTTTGGCGGTGATTTTTAGGTTTAGAACCAACCCAACCAAATCCCAATGGTTTATTTCGAGTCATCTATCAATATTCTCCTTTTTTTACGATACTGCTGCGTACTTCCTAAATGGGAGTCGCGTTGCGATTACAAAACACCATAGAAGTTTTTATTCGTACATCTGTAGGCGTAAAAGCCTCTGTACTCTAACCCTCTTTGTTGTTTAACAATCCCAACCATCAAGATTACATCTTGACAGATTGATTTTATGTCGAAGTGCTTCAGAATACAAAGCTTGCTTAAAAAACGTAATTATAAACCTGCTTAATGCTTAACGCCTGGGGGTATAACCCCTCATAATTAGTTGTATAAATTTTTATCCTATGGGGGTAATGGTCTGTGTCATTAATTATGCTGGATGTAGAGACGCGTTCACGAAGTGTTCCCGTTGGCGCAGCCTGCCCGAAGGGCTTAGGGTAATTTCGCGTCTCTCCAGGGTTTTCAACGCCCAACCTCCCAAAATTAATGACACAAAGCAGTAGTAGTCCATGTCAAAAGTTTTGATGGGTACGTAGTAGCGCTGTACTCGCATGAAATTATTAATTCTTAGGGCTAGAGCAACAACTACGAACCCCTCAAAATTAATGACACAGACCACTACACCTGGGTCTTTCACCTAAAAGCTTGTTCAAGTTGATCGGATGTCAGAGATTGAATCAAACTTAAGGGCAATGGCTCTTGACTAATAGTGTTGATGTAATTTGTACTCAAATAGGAAATATTACTTGACTGCTTGGCGATATAAGTTGCAAAGAAGGGAACACTCAACGCTCTGACATAGCTACGTGCTAAAGTCGGGTTAGGACCAATTACCTGTGTGGGAACAGGTACAGCAGCATTTGGGGAACCTGAAATAGTCGAAAAGTGTGTTCCGCGATTGATTAACGCCAAATATTTATTTGGAGTTGTTAACCAAGTGAATGGTTGAATCTGTTCTGGTAAAGCTGGAGCAACAGTATCTGCGCTGCTCGATATAATCATTATAGGGATTTTAATTTGGCTGAGACTAGCTTGCCCAAAAATGCTACTATCAACTGGATTAATTGCGATCGCTGCCTTGATGCGTGAATCGGATAAATTATATTGCTGATTCGGTAAACGTATTGCCAAGCATTGAAGTAAAAGCGAAACATTCAGCGTGTTTTTACTAGCTCGACAATCTTTTTTCAGTTGCTCAAAATTAATCGTTGCACCTACCAATGCCAAGGCTGTATATCCACCGAATGATTGCCCCACCACACCTACTTGTTGCAAATTTAAACGTTGCTTAAATTGTGGGTTAGTTTGAGATAAACGAGTGAGTCTATCTAGTAAATATTTTATATCCAAAGGTCGGTCAATGAATTCTCTAGGGTCGGTAACTTGATTCGATCTACCTGATAACAATGCTTGCAACTGTTGGGCATTACTACCAGGATGTTCGGGAACGGCAACGACAAAACCGTAAGAAGCGAGATGTTGGGCTAGATACGCAAAACTTGTTCTGTCAGAACCAAGTCCATGCGAAATGAGAATGACTGGACGAGAAGTTTGAGTAATTGGCAAGTAAATATCTGCGGGGAAACTGCGGCTACGCAATACATCATTCAGTACAATCGTTTGCTTTTGCCAAGTAAAATTTCCTTGTCGCTTTAAGTCTTTAAGCGGTTTGGGACTATTAGATGCAGAGGCGATCGCTTGTCGAGATTGCGTGTTGATAACTTCAGATACATCTTGTGTTTGGTTGACTACATCCTGTAATCTCTCTACTATTTCTAAAGTCCGGTCTACATTAATTGTTATTGCGTTTGAAGGGTATTTACGTAACACATTCAACAGCGTGAACCCTTTTGAATCTGCCGCAGCTAAAATCAGTGCTGCTCGAATTGCATAAAACCCAGGTGAGCGCGATTCTGTTTGAATAACTTTTCCGAGATTTTCTAATAACCGTTCGCCAATTGGTGTATAAAGAAACTGTGAAACTTCTGTTACATTTAAGGGTATGGGAGTTTGTAAAACCCTTCGTAGTTGAGTTAGTTGTTTTTTGTTTACATATCGTGCGTAAGTAGCAAAATCATCATCTACTTTGCCTGTTATAGCATAGGTTTCGAGCGAGTTAATCGGGATAGACCGCTCTAAAATGCCGTAAGAGAAAGTTATATTATCTGCACCTAA
>CAXTCQ010000498.1:0-3154 GCA_964242965.1 uncultured Calothrix sp.
GGTGGGGCGGGTTTATGGAGTTGGTTTGTTGGGAGAATGGGATTTCTCGTGAACCCGCCCGTACAGTATTGTGGGTTTAGGGGGTTGGTTTCTTGGGGAAATCGGATTTTTGGTGATGCCCGTACATTATTGGGGGCAAGCGGGTTTATGCCTAAAAATATTAGGCGTTGCTGAATTGAAGTATGAAATAAAAAATGAGAATTAAAACTCTTATTCTTTGCGCCTTTGCGCCTTTGCGCGAGATAAATTCGCGCCTCGGATTCAGCAACGCTAAATATTGAAGTTTTATACGCCGATGACGACTCCCCAAAAATAATCCTCAAACGGTGCTTCGTCTAGGTTAATGTGAAATTGTTTTCCCCAGGAGTAAACATCCAAGGTGATGCGTCCGCTTTCTTCATCAAACCAGTTGCCACCTTTAATCGAAATATTACCGAGTATTGTAATCCAGTGGTTTGGATATGGTAGAAATGGAGTTTTGCCGCGCAGCAAACCATCGGCTGTAATTAAAGCAAATGCTACTCCACCTGCTGCTAAAGCTTTCGATGTTTCTTCTAATGCATTAAATTCGCCACTTAAATATGTATGGCGATATCTAACTTGTTTGTAACCGAGTAATTCCTGCGTCCACCCTTTCATCTCCCAAGATTTGGTCATTCCTGCTAGGTTGCGGATTATATCGGGTGCTTCGGCTTCGATGTTAAAAATTGTGTTTTCCGACTCGCGCAATGCACCTAAAACCATCCAATCGGTTTGATTCATCCGCAACCGTCCCTTACTGCGACGCAAAGTTAAAGATGCTTCAATTTTTTTTGTTGTTCCTTTGAAACTTCCGGTTTCAAAGAGACTGCGACAAATTTGCACGTAGCGCAAAGGTTGCTTGCGAACTAATTCAAAGACGATAGAAGCAGGACCGCAAAACGGTTGCGAACCTTGATTAATTTGAAAGGCATCGTTGAGACGCGATCGCATTTCAGCTAGAAGTTGTTTTTTTTCGACACTTGCCCAGACACTGGGGGTTGTGGAGTTTTCAAAGTCGGTAATTGCAGCAAGAACGCTGGAATTTAATAACTGGGAATTCATAAATATAGGTAGGCAGAAATAAAATTACACCAATAATACTTATTTCTACCTGCCGAAAGTGATTAATTACAAAATTTTTCGATACATCGGATAAAAATTTCTACACCCATTGCCAGCGCAGTTTCGTCAAAGTCGAAGCGCGGATGGTGGTGCGGATAGGCTAAATCTTTGGCTGGGTTCGCGGAACCAAGAAAGAAGTAGCAGCCAGGAACTGCTTGTAAAAAGAATGACATATCCTCCCCACCCATTGTTTGGCATTCGGGGACGACACCCAAGGGAGTTTCAACTACTTCTTCAGCGACCGCACGCACGAGTTCTGCCATTTTCGCATCGTTGATGACTGCTGGATACAACGACCAGTAATTTAAGTCGTAATTTGCACCATGACTTTGGCAAATTCCACTGATAATTTGTTCGATGCGAGCTTTGAAAAAGCCCGATAATTCTGGGTTAAAGTAGCGAACAGTGCCGCTCATCCTCGCTGTATCGGCGATGACATTGCGTTTTGTACCTGCATGGAATTCGCCGATTGTGACGACGGCAGAATCAATGGGGTTGACGTTGCGGGCAACTATTGTTTGTAATGCGTTAATAATTTGGGCGGAAACTAGCACCGAATCAACAGTTTGATGCGGCATTGCACCATGTCCGCCTTTACCTAAAATTGTACAGTCGAAGGATTCAACGGCTGCCATTAATGCGCCGGGACGCACTCCAACGGTTCCCAAGGGCAAGTTATTCCACAAATGCAACCCGATAATTGCCTCAACATCGGGGTTTTTGAGGACTCCCGCTTCAATCATCGGTTTTGCTCCACCGGGTCCTTCTTCGGCAGGTTGGAAGATAATTTTCACAGTACCTGCGAAACTGTGGCGATTTTGCTGAAGATAGCAAGCAGTACCGAGTGCGATCGCGCTATGTCCATCATGTCCGCAAGCGTGCATCAATCCGTCATGTTGCGAACGATACGGTACTTCATTAAGTTCTTGGATTGGCAATGCGTCCATGTCCGCACGAATCGCTAACGTAGGGGCGGGGTTCCCCCGCCCATTCTTGAGCGGGGATTTTTCGCCTTTAATAATGGCAACTATTCCAGTCTGGGCGACACCTGTTTGATGTTCGATGCCCCATTCTTGCAATAAACTTGCAATAAATTCGGCAGTAAGTTTTTCTTTAAAGCCTAATTCAGGTTTTTGATGCAGTCGCCGTCGCCATTCCACCAGTTGCGGTTGTAAATTACGAATAGTGAGACGAACACCTGATAAATCAACGGAACCGGAGTTTAAGAACGTGGAAACCATTTTTCTTAAATTAACGTGAGTTCAACAAATTTTACTATCTGACTTTAAGGCAATGCGTTAAAATTAAAACAAATATTCTTGCACCCTCTTACAATAAACTACTACGCATCTACATTAACTCATCCCACGTTCTAGAAAACTACATAAGTTGATTCAAATTACACCTATATACGTAGCAACAAAGCAAAAAATTACCTTTAGCTGGTAACGCTTGCATGGCATTTGAATGAAATATCAAAAGCGAATTTAGCTCAGTAGCTTAGAGAGCCAGTGCATGATGTTGAAAGCTAGTTGTCGATTATCAGAACCAGGGTAATTCATCCCCATCTGAATCACTTGTTTACCCATTAACTCTTGTGCGGTAGGTCCGGTGATTAATTGAGCCGAAAGCATAGCTGCTTCCCCCAGTACCACTACGCGACCTTCGCCCAAGTGTAGCGCAATTCCTTGGGCATTGCCAGCAACAGAGACTCCAAGGTCAGGGGACAACGCCTGAGCCTTTGAAATACGCTGCTTCAAGTCTCGCGCTGTGTCTGCTAATCTAAGAAACTCACTACTCCCATCCAGTACTTTCAGCGATTGACCAGTGAAGGTAAGCACCCGGTTAATGCGTTCGCTCGCATTGCGACCTTGGGTAATTGGATGATCTACCAAGAGCTTATTATCGCGTGTGAACAGTAACCAGCCCGGATTACCTGACTTAATGTCGTAGTGGGATGTATAGCAACCGCCAAGGCGGTTAGGGTATAGACTAGAAGTAGCCCCTTTTC
>CAXTCQ010000499.1:0-3089 GCA_964242965.1 uncultured Calothrix sp.
CGACTCCTGAAAGGAGTATCGCGCTAGCGACTCCTGAAAGGAGTATCGCGCTAGTGTTTGAAAATGTAGAGACGCGATATATCGCGTCTCCATCTCCAAAAGCGATCGCATCTCCAAAACACGTCACGTCTCTAACCTATAAAGACCTAAATACACGCAGCAACCAACTAGCACATCATCTAAAAAAATTAGGAGTTAAAGCCGAAGTTGTAGTCGGACTTTGTGTAGAACGCTCTTTTGATATGGTAATCGGGATGTTGGGTATTTTAAAAGCGGGTGGAGCTTATTTACCTTTAGACCCAAGCTATCCATCTGAGCGTTTGCATTTCATGTTTGAAGATGCTCAAGTGTCAGTTTTATTAACTCACGAACGGTGGGTTGAAAAATTTAAAAACTTTAATTTTCAAATAATATGTTTAGATAATTGGGAAATAATTGCTCAAAAAAGCCAAGATAATCCAATCAGCAACGTTACAGTAGATAATCTTGCTTATATCATTTATACCTCTGGTTCATCTGGAAGACCTAAAGGAGTTAAAATCGAACATAGAGGAATATTAAATCTGATTTTTTGGCATCAAAAAGCGTTTGCGGTTTCACCGATTGACCGAGCGACGCAGATTGCCGGGGTTGGCTTTGACGCTTGCAGTTGGGAAATTTTACCTTATCTTAGTGTTGGGGCGAGCATTTATTTTGTCGATGATGATACTAGAAAATCGCCTGAGCTTCTACGAGATTGGTTAACATCAGAAGCTATAACAATTTGCTTCTTGCCAACACCTTTTGCAGAGAAAGTTTTATCATTAGATTGGTCGAATCATACAGCTTTAAGAATATTGCTTATAGGTGGGGATAAGTTAAATCAATATCCTTTGGCTGAGTATCCTTTCCAGGTAGTTAATAATTATGGACCGACTGAGAATACGGTTGTAACTACTTCGGGTTATGTTTCGATTAGGAGTCAAGAAGATCCCCCCAACCCCCCTTACAAAGGGGGGCTAAGAGTGCCTGACGAAGGGGGGCTAAGAGTGCCTGACGAAGGGGGGCTAAGAGTGCCTATAATTGGTCGTCCTATTGCTAACACCAAAGTTTACATACTAGATAAATATTTACAACCTGTACCGATTGGTGTTGCTGGTGAGTTGTATATTAGTGGTGATGGACTGGCACGAGGCTATTTAAACCGTCCCGATTTGACAGAAACCCGGTTTCTACCCTGCGGGAATCCGCAAAGCGTCTATGAAGAAACCGGGTTTCTACCAAAAGCACGTCTTTATAAAACAGGTGATTTAGTTCGTTACCGCATAGATGGCAACATCGAGTTTTTAGGTCGTCTTGACGAACAGGTAAAAATTCGCGGTTATCGTATTGAGTTGGGAGAAATTGAAGCGGTGTTAAGTCAACATCCAGCAGTGCAGCAAACCGTAGTGATGATTAGTGAGAATAAAGGGGAAAAACGGATAGTCGCTTGTGTTGCACCCAAAGCCGAATATGGCAACCAGCAGGATAATATACAATCGAGGCAATTGCAAGATGAGCAGGTTTTGCAATGGCAAATTCTCTATAACGAAACTTACAATCAACCTGCTACTGATGCCGACCCAACATTTAATATTATCGGCTGGAATAGTAGTTACACAAATCAACCGATACCAGCAGACCAGATACGCAACTGGGTGAATAACCAAGTAGCGCAAATTATGGCTTTGCAACCTCAGCGAGTCTTAGAAATTGGTTGTGGAACAGGTTTAATTTTATTTAGGATTGCACCTCATTGTACTAAGTATTGTGGAACGGATTTTTCTCCAGTTTCCCTTAACTATATTCAACAGCAGTTACCTCCAGAAATGTCGCAGGTAACGCTGCACCAAAAAATGGCTACTGACTTTAAAGATATAGAAGCAGCAGCTTTTGATACAGTAATTTTGAACTCCGTTGTGCAATATTTTCCAAGTATTGATTATTTGATTCGCGTGTTAGAAGGTGCTGTGCAAGCAACTGCTCCTGGTGGCTTTATTTTCATCGGAGATGTGCGGAGTTTGCCACTTTTAGAAGCTTTTCATACGTCGGTGCAACTGTATCAAGCAGAACCTTCCCTGACTCGTGCTGAGTTACAGCAACGAGTACAAATGCAAATTTTCCAAGAAACAGAGTTAGTTCTTGACCCGGCTTTTTTCACTGCATTAAAGCAGCGCTTACCGCAAATTAGCCACGTACAAATTCAACTAATGCGGGGATGCGCGAGCAACGAGTTAACGCAGTTTCGTTATAATGCGATTCTTCATATTGGTGCTAGTGAAATACTTCAATCCGATCGTTCATGTTTGGATTGGGACGAAAATAACTTAACAGTTTCAGCAGTACATCAGGTGTTAATTGAAAATCAACCCGAAATATTACGCATTACTAATGTGCCAAATGCACGGGTAATGGCAGCAGTTAAAACAGTGGAATGGCTATCAGGAGTTGAAGATTTTAAACCAGATTTTAATAAAACTGTCGCTCAGATGCGTAAAGCTTTGCAAGCAGTGGAATTAGGAATCGAACCAGAAGACTGGTATATCGATATACCATATAACGTTGATATTAGCTGGTCAAATAGCAGTTATGAAGGACGCTACGATGTAGTTTTTCGGAAAGATGCAAGCAAAAATATTATTCCAGATAGCATAACTCACCCGCGTCCGTGGCAATCTTACGCAAATAACCCCCTACAAGCTAAAGCTGCACGTAAGTTAGTACCGCAATTGCAGACTTATTTAGCACAAAAGCTACCTGAGTACATGATGCCATCAGCTTTTGTGGTGTTGGAGTCTTTGCCTTTAACAGCTAACGGTAAAGTCGATCGACGTGCCTTAATCGCACTCGACGATGCAATTAAGCCTCAATTAACAGAAAATTACATTGCACCTCAGACTCCCATCGAACAAGTGCTGGTAAAAATTTTTGCTGAGGTTTTGGGACTCAAGCATGTGGGTATCAATGATAATTTCTTTGAATTAGGCGGTCATTCATTGCTAGCAACTCAGCTTGTTTCGAGAATACGCGATGCTTTTGGATTTGAATTGCCTTTACGTAGTGTTTTTGAA
>CAXTCQ010000500.1:0-2991 GCA_964242965.1 uncultured Calothrix sp.
AGGGGGGAGGGAGAAAGGGAAAGGAGTAAAGGTAATATCAACTTCCTCTCCTTCTTCTCCCTACCTCCCTACCTCCCTACCTCCCATTCTCCCCATCTCCCTACCTCCCTACTGGTATCGACGAGAACTCGGTTTTTTCTGAGGACAGGCTAAATAGTAGATGCTACCGTGGTAAAGTTTCAAAGAAAAAGGTAATAATTTACCACTACCAACAAATCTTTAGCGCGATCGCACGATTGCAAATAATAGATAAGGTCAAAGTAACAATATTTCAGTAACTTAAAGTATAACTATCACTTGTACTGCTTACAAACCAAAAAATTATGATTAATACTTTTGCCGCAAAAAATGCTTCCCGCACCCTTAAGGTTGCCGGAATCATTCTCATGTTGTCTTTCTTAATCGATTTTGTGATTCTGCTGTTTCCCTTTCAACCAACTGACCGAGGATGGCAGATTGATTTGGCAACTGCTTTAGTTGACCGGGGTATTGTACCTCTGGTTGGCTTGGGATTACTATTTGCCGGATATTGGGCAGATAGTTTTGATAATGATGGTGGCGGCGGTTTCGATTTGCGAGTACCTGCGCTGATTTTGTCAAGTGTCTTGGGATTGATGTTTTTGCTCATTTTCCCCTTGCATTTGAACAACATCCGTCAAGCGAGCGCTGTAACCGTAGACCAAATCAATCAGCGTGCGGAACAAGCCGAAACTCAACTTAATACCCAGCTATCGCAAGTCCAGGCACAACTCGGCAATGACCAAGTAAAAGCTGCACTCGAAAAGCAAAAAACCCAAGTCAAGGCTCAGTTTTCCGACCTGCTCAAAGACGATGCTAAGTATAAGCAAGCACTCGATAATCCTCAACTGCCTCAGCAACAAAAAGACTTGCTGAAGAAGTTTAAGGCAAATCCCCAAGAACTTGATGCTTTTATTGCTGCTCAAAGCGACCCTCAAAAGCTTGCCGACCAACAAAAACGCCAAATCCGCGAACAGAAAGAACAAGCTGAGAAACAAGCCAAAGACCGCGCTTGGAAATCAGGATTGCGGATTGGTATGAGCAGCTTATTGCTATCGATTGGTTACATTATCATTGGCTGGACTGGTTTGAGAAGCATGGGGATGATGCAAGGTGGTAGCAGCACTCGTAAAGCTGCGGCACGTTAAGGGATGTGGATTTAATCACTTGCAAGTTCCGTAGGGTGCGTTAGGACGATTCGTCCTAACGCACCTAGAATCTGGGACTAAAATCTGGAATAGTGGGTTACTAATATCTAGGACGGTGCGTTACGCTTCGCTAACGCACCCTACAAACTCACGTCAGGAATAATTGATTCTTGCATCTTGCAGCTTTACGTATAAACAATAATTGAGCAAATACGACATGATAGTTTTGACATCAAAACCTTTTTTTCTCAATCCTCATGAGCGAGGACTTTCGCCATTAGACTGGGACTTATAGTCGAATGGCGGGTCATTAATGTTACAAATAATCAAGCAGTTATAAAACCTCATTAAAGTTTTCGATTAAATTGGCTCTTTTCATCAGAAATAGTAGATTATTGAGTCATATTTGATACTATTCATTAAAAATACTAACAGTTTTAGTATGATTACGATTTACATATTGACTTATAACGAAGAATTAGACATTGCAGCTTGTATCGAGTCAGCGATGTTATCCGACGACATCATAGTTGTGGATTCATGCAGCAGCGATCGCACTAGCGATATTGCCAAACGCTACCCGGTTCGCGTCGTCGAACATGCATTTGAAAGCCACGGTCGCCAGCGGACTTGGATGCTAGAAAATATACCTCCAAAGTACGATTGGGTTTATATACTCGAAGCCGACGAACGCATGACCCCGGAGTTATTTGCCGAATGCGTTGCTGAAAGTAAACAAAACGACTTTATCGGTTATTACGCTGCCGAACGAGTCATGTTTATGAATCGCTGGATTCGTCGCAGTACCCAATATCCGCGCTACCAAATGCGGCTATTTCGTCACGGTAAAGTTTGGTTTACAGACTACGGTCATACCGAACGCGAAGTATGCGACGGTAAAACTAGCTTTTTGAAGGAAAGTTACCCGCACTACACTTGCAGTAAAGGTTTGAGTCGTTGGATTGAGAAACATAATCGTTATTCCAGCGATGAAGCCAAAGAAACCGTTTATCAACTCGAACACGGAACTGTAAACTGGAAAGATTTATTTTTTGGGAAGACAGAAGTCGAACGTCGTCACGCTTTGAAAGATTTATCATTACGTCTACCTGCTAGACCGATGATTCGCTTTATTTATATGTATTTTCTCTTGGGTGGGTGTTTAGATGGACGTGCGGGGTTGGCTTGGTGTACGCTGCAAGCTTTTTATGAGTATTTGATTTTACTTAAAGCTTGGGAAATTAAATATATACCTCAGCCGAAGTTAGATGTAGAGGAAGGGCAAAGGGTGGAGGGTAAAGGGTCAGTGGTCGTGACTAAGTAATTATTCTAGTAAAATTATACAAAGTACAATGAGAATGTTTAACTTTGCTTGATACCCGACAGGGATTGTAAATCCCTGTCTAATAGCAAAAATCCATGTTTATTGGATTGATAATCATGATTAATCAGCATGTATCTTTTAGTTTTTAAATTAGCGTATAGCGTTTCCCTCTCGAGTGAGGTACAGTCGTAGGGGCACAGCACAGAATAGCCCCTACATTTTGGACGAAGCAAGTGTACCTGATTAAACTAAGAACCGCTATAAATAAGTACCTGTGCAAAATTAATTAGACATTTTTAAATTCTGAACCCTTGATTTGGTAAGCCAACAGGGAAAAAACTATAAGCAATGTTAAGTATTTATTTATACATTTTACTGGAGTCCTGTTTAGAGGACTTTAGCTATTAGCCAGGGACTTACAGTCCCTGGCGGTCAGAAGCGCAGTCAGAAAATCTCATTCATATACTTAGTTTTTTTACTGCACTATATACTGATATAAAA
>CAXTCQ010000501.1:0-2950 GCA_964242965.1 uncultured Calothrix sp.
GCTACAACGGGGGGAACCCCCGCAACGCAGTGGCTCCTCCCTACTCCCTACTCCCTCATTCACTATGCAACGTATCGAAGTTGAAAAACGTGCGATTTTTATTGGTTTAGCTGGCAGTCACGGGTACGGTTTGAACCGTCCCGAATCAGATTTGGACTATCGAGGGGTATTTATTGCCCCAAAACAATATTATTTAGGTTTCAGTACTATCGAGCAAAAAGATAGCGGGTGGGATACCGAATCGGGGATGCTACCATTTTTAGATGGAAACAAAGATACTGTTATCTACGAATTACGCAAAATCATCCAGCTACTATCTGGGGCAAATCCGAACGTTTTAGAATTGCTATGGTTAAATCAATATCCCCTACTCACACCCGTCGGACAACATTTAATTAACCATCGGCAAATCTTTCTCAGCAAAAAAGTCAAGCATACTTACTCGGGTTATGCTTTTGCCCAAATCAAGAAAATGGAGAGTCATCGCAAGTGGTTGTTAAACCCACCCAAAACAAAACCGCTACCGACTGACTTTGGCATTACCGACGAAGAACCGCTGGCAAAGGAAGAATTAAACGCATTTCTCGAATATCTATATTTACTAATCCGGGGAAGAATCGAATTTCTAGAGGAATCGGAACAACTATATAAACTATTAACAGCGGAAATAGACTTTAAAGGTGTTCTCAAGCAATATACTTTGCCCGATGAAACTTTAGAACTAACCCAAAAGTTTACAAATAGTCGCAAAGACTTTATTCGACTGCTGCAAAAAAGCCAAAGCTATCAAGTCGCACTCCGAGAATGGAAAGCTTATCTCGCTTGGCAAGAAAACCGCAACCCAGCAAGGGCTGAAATGGAACGCAAATCGGGTTTTGACCTCAAACACGGTATGCATTGTATACGATTGCTACGTAGCGGTTTAGAGATTTTACAGACTGGTCGCATAATTGTAGACCGTCGAAATGCTGGTGATGCAGAGGATTTGCGGGCAATTATTCGCGGTGAATATTCTTACGACCAGGTTACTAAAATGGCAGAGGATTTAGTTGAGGAACTGGATAAAGCTTATGAAAATTCGACTTTACCAAATCGACCCGATTTAGAACAAATCAACGAATTATGTATTGAATTGGTAGAAATGCAAGGGTGGGGAGTAGGGAGTTAAGAGTTAGGAGTTAAGAGTTAAGAGTTAGGAGTTAAGAGTTAGGAGTTAGGAGTTAAGAGTTGGGAGTTGTAGGTTGGGTGGAACGAAGTGGAACCCAACATTTAATAGTTGGGTAACGCAGCAGGCGCTACACCCAACCTACGTTGGCAGCAACCCATCACGCATTAATGACACGAACCACTAGAACGCTTAGTGTGCGTAAGTCCTAAAAAATATAAGTGAGGATTTCTACAGATTATATTAAGCAATAAAAACGAAGCTTAAGCAAATATACTGATGGAATTTCCGATTGAGTCTGTTTAGATTGAAACCAAGAGTATGAAAGCGTACTTAGAGTTACGCATGTATAACATTGATTGCTGTCAGAGGGGTAAGTGCATCTTCAAAATATTACTTTTTTTATTCTCATAAACTCATGTTTATAAGTGCATTAAATAACTACAAGGCAAAAATTTATTCAAGCTTATATAGTATTCTTTATGAAAATTACAAAGGTTTAACCAAAAATCCTAAATGGTTATTAATGCGTAAAATCGCTAGATTTAAGATAGCACGATCTGTTGTATATTTTTTCAATCGCAGTAAATTATCTCAATTGGCTAAAAGTGAAAGTAATTCATATTTTCCTAATATTGATGTCAATCAGATTGTAACCCAACTACAAAACGAGGGATTGGCTTTAAACATTAATCTACCTCAACATTTAGTTGCAGAAATCGTTGAATTTGCTAAAACTACAGTTTGTTATGGAAATCAAAAATCCGAGCTAGGATTTTATTTTCATGATAAAGAGCAAGCAGAATCTCAAGCTAAAACACAGTTTATCGTAGCTCATTATTTCAACACAGCTTTGCTTTGTCCTGCTATTTATAAACTACAAAACGATGCAAATTTATTAGCAATAGCCGCTAAATATTTAGAACGAGAACCAGTACATCAAGGTTCGCGGCTTTGGTGGAGTTTTCCAGGAGACAGAACGTACCAACAACTTAGTTCTAATGGTCAACTTTTTCACTATGACTTAGATGATTATCGCTTCCTCAAATTTTTCTTTTATTTAACTGATGTAGATGCACAAAATGGTCCGCATATTTGTGTTCGGGGTAGTCACAATCAAAAAAAACTTTCACATCTGCTACTGCGTAAACGAGAAACAGATGAAGATATTATCAAGTACTATGGTCTAGAATCTTTAGTAACTATTTGCGGTCAAGCTGGTTTCGGATTTATCGAAGATGGACTTTGTTTTCACAAAGGTGTTACTCCTACGCATAAAAATCGTTTAATCTTACAAATAGAATTTGCCACAACTGACTTTGGAATGCAGCACGATATTAGAGACACTTCAATTTTAAAATCCATTGAGTTAACACCAACGGAACTTTTAATAGCTTGAAGCAAATATCCGGTTTGCCACACCTTTACTTCCTATTTCCTACTCCCTTACTCCTACAAAGTTTGCAAAAAATCAGCGAACCCGAATAAACTTGTAATAAGTAAAGCTAAAGCTGTTACTTGCGAAATACGGGTTTGATGTGAAGGTGCGATCGCTTCCCGTACTAATATCGAAATCGATAACCCTAGTACCAAACTCAAGCACAGTATAAAATACGGCTTATCCAACGGAAACAAAATCGAAGCTGTTAATGCTGCGATCGCACATTGTATCATCACAAATTCAACGAAACGAGGCGGGTCGTTTCGACTTGACAGAATTAATGTATTTAGCCAAAAACGCATAAATTAGGGAGTGGGGAGTAGGGAGTAGGGAGTGGGGGAGAG
>CAXTCQ010000502.1:0-2880 GCA_964242965.1 uncultured Calothrix sp.
TCCTAACTCCTAACTCCTAACTCCTAACTCCTAACTCCTAACTCCTAACTCCCTATTCCCTTTCCTCTACATCTTTAGATACTTCTTTATTTGGCACAACTAAGACTTTATCGACGCGGTTGCCGTCCATGTCCATGACTTCAAAGCGCATTCCGTGCCATTCAAAATGATCGGCAGCGCTGGGAATGCGTCCGAGATGGGTAATGACGAAACCACCTAAAGTTTGATAACTACCTCGGTCTTGCGATCGCAATTCCTCAATATCAAATAATTCCATAAACTCATCCACAGCTAACATCCCATCTAGCAACCACGACCCATCGTCACGCTGTATAACTTGGGGGTCTTCTTGTCCATCCACTGAAGGAACATCTCCAACTATTTCAATTAAAATATCATTGAGCGTTACTAATCCCTGAATTACACCATATTCGTCCACAACTAATGCGATGTGCGTCACCGTTTGCTTAAACATTTCCAAAACCTTTAAGCCACGAGTGCTTTCGGGCACAAAGACGGGCTGGCGTAAACCCACAGTTAAATCCATTGGTTGATTGCAGAAACTCCTTGCTAGCAAGTCTGTGACGGGCAAAATACCAAGAACGTTATCGAGTTCGCCTTGAGATATTGGGTATCGAGAATAACCGCTGTCAATAATTTTCTGACGGTTTTCTTCAGGAGTGTCTTCCAGATCCAACCACACAATATCGGGACGCGGTGTCATTAAAGCACTTACCGGGCGATCGCCTAACCTAAACACCCGTTCTACCATGTCCTGTTCGGCTTCTTCAAATGTTCCCTCTTCGGTACCTTGCTCGATTAAAACGCGAATTTCTTCTTCTGTAACTTGAGGTTCCGTCGATGGTTTGATTCCCAACAGCCGCAATACAGCATCTGTGGATAAAGTTAAAAGATATACTATGGGTGTTGTAATATTCGACAACATCTGCATCGGAATTGCGACTACAGAGGCAATTGGTTCGGGATGATTGAGCGCTAACCGCTTCGGTACTAATTCGCCTAAAATCAGGGTTAGGTAAGTGATTATAATAACTGCTAACCCCTTAGCTAATTGTTCCTTATACGATGCTGGTTGTGCGGCAGCAATTGAAATGCCAAAAAGTGGGGCAATTCGCTTTGCGATCGCTTCTTCACCAAAAGCACCCGATAAAATAGTCAGCAGCGTAATACCAATTTGGACTGTTCCGAGAAATTGATTGGGTGAAGATGCCAGAGTTAAGGCTACACGGGCTTTAGCGTCACCTCGTTCGGCTAGTTGCTGCAAGCGTACCTTTCGTGCGGACACTATCGCCAACTCTGACATCACAAATAAAGCATTGGCGAGGATTAATAAAAGTATTACTAGAATTTCGACTGTTGGGGACATTCTGAAAATTGCCGAGGACTACGGCAGACTCCGCGATTTAGTTTAAATTTTTAGTATGCAATATTCAATGTAATCTAATACAACTGCCTGAATGTAGAAAAACTAGCCTTAATTGTCATACCGTATTTGTGTATTTAGAGGTTAGTCATATTTAATTGCACTCTTGAGATATATTAGCCGTAACATTAACCTTCCCAGCCTGTCGTAATTTTACTAGGAATTTTCGATTCGAGCGTTGAATGTTGCAAGTCTCTAAGAAAAAAGGGAAGAAAGGGAAATTTACTCTCCTCACCACCTAATTATTACTCCCCACTACCGACTACCCAATCAACCAAAAACTCTTAGCGCTTCTAAAATGGTGGAAGTAGGCACTATATAGCTGAAGAGTGCCGTAAAATTATTCCCACGTATTGTTAAAAGATATGGCTTTTTCTTCCATAGTGCGTGCTTTAGGACGCTCTCCTCTGACAACCGAATTATTAACTAAGTTAAATCGACAACAAGATTTATCATTAAATGGGATTCCCCGTTTACCGAAAGGCTTAGTTTCTTCGGCATTGGCGAAAACCGAGTCGAAAAATCTATGTGTAATTTGTGCCACTTTGGAAGAAGCCGGACGCTGGACTGCCCAACTTGAGGCGATGGGATGGAAAAGTGTATATTTTTATCCTACTTCTGAAGCTTCTCCTTACGAACCATTTGACCCTGAAACCGAAATGACATGGGGACAAATGCAGGTTCTTGCGGATTTAGTAAAAATCGGAAAGGGGGAAGCGGTAAAGGAAAATGGTAAAAAAGAATTTACTTCTCCCACTACTTCTACTCCCTCTACTCCATCCGCATCCGTTGTCGTTGTTGCTACTGTGGGTGCATTACAGCTACATCTTCCCCCAATGGAGGCATTTAAACCGTTTTGTTTGACTATTAAGCGTGGGATGGAGTTTGACTTAGATGACTTTGGCTCTAGCGTTACCCGGTTAGGATACGAACGGGTTGCGCTGGTTGAGACTGAGGGACAATGGAGCCGTCGCGGTGATATTGTTGATGTGTTCCCGGTGTCTTCTGAGTTACCCGTGCGGTTGGAATGGTTCGGGGATGAAATCGAGCAAATTCGGGAATTTGATGCCGCAACGCAACGTTCTGCCCTCGATAAAATCGAAGAGTTGATTTTAACTCCAACTAATTTTAGTACTATCATCAACTCGTCACTTAAAGATAGTTCTGAGTTTAAAGCTTTAAGTGACGAGTTGAAATTAGATTTAGCAACCTTAGAAGGAAGTCGGCGCTTTTTGGGTTTGGCATACGACAAACCAGCATCATTATTAGATTATTTACCCGAAAATACTTTTATTGCCATCGACGAACCCGAACAATGTCACGCACATAGCGATCGCTGGGTCGAAAATGCCCAAGAAATTTGGGAAAATTTAGGGAATAGGGGAGACGAGGGAGACGAGGGAGACGAGGGAGACGAGGGAGACGAGGGAGACGAG
>CAXTCQ010000503.1:0-2789 GCA_964242965.1 uncultured Calothrix sp.
TATGATGAGGGGTAAGGGGTACGGGGTAAGTGGGGAGAATTAGTTATATTTGGGATGTTATGGGAATTTCGCTTTTTTGAAATCTAGAATTATATTAAGTTTGCTGTAGCGTAAAAACAGGACCGAGAATCAAATGCAATCACCTAATCTGCTCGCAACTCCTTTAATTTTCCAAAGAATCCAATGGGTTGCAGACCCTGTAAGGTATATGGAAAATGCAGTTTTGAAGTATCCTGATATTTTTGGCACTAAAATTATCGGTTCCGGGAAAAGTTTTGTATTTGTAAACCATCCTGAAGCAATCCAAGAAATTTTGACCAGCGACCGTAAAAAGTATACCGCACCAGGTGAATTGAACGGGATATTGCAACCGTTGATTGGTGACTATTCGGTGATTATGCTCGATGGAGCGAGCCATCGCAAACGGCGACAATTAGTTATGCCATCATTTCACGGCGATCGGATGAAGTCCTATGGCAAGTTAATTGTCAACCTTACCGAGAAAGTAATGAATCAGTTCCCGGTTAACCAACCCTTCTTGGCACGGGAGGCAATGCAAGAAATTTCGATGCAAGTGATTTTAGAGTCGGTTTTTGGGTTGCATGAGGGGGAACGCTGCCAGCAAATAAAGCATTTGATGGCAAGGATGTCAAGCGTCTTTCGGTCGCCATTTTCTTCGAGTTTCCTATTTTTTCCAGTGCTGCAAAAAGATTTAGGCAGTTGGAGTCCTTGGGGAAAATTTTTACGCGATCGCAGTAGAATCGATGAGTTACTTTACGCTGAAATCGCCGAGCGTCGAGCCAATCCGAACCCCGATCGAATAGACATTCTCGAACTATTGATGTCAGTTAAAGACGAAAATGGGGAAGGTTTGAGCGCTAAAGAATTGCGCGACGAGTTAATGACGTTGCTATTTGCCGGACACGAAACCACTGCAACCGCTATGTCGTGGGGATTATACTGGGCGCATTATTTACCTGAGACAGGCAAAAAAATACTTAAAGAACTCGATACTTTAGGTGATTCTCCCGACCCAATGAATATATTCCGGTTGCCATATTTAACAGCATTTTGCAACGAAACTTTGCGGATTTACCCAGTTGCAATGCTGACGTTTCCCCGTGTCGCGCAAGAAGATACGGAAATTTTGGGACATCGGATTGAGTCTGGTACAGTTATAGTTGGTTGCATGTATTTGGTGCATCAACGCGAAGATTTATACCCGCAGCCCAAGCAATTTCGACCCGAACGTTTTCTAGAACGTCAATTTTCTCCCTATGAATTTATGCCCTTTGGTGGAGGTGTGCGTCGCTGTTTGGGTGAAGCTTTAGCAATATTTGAAATGAAGTTGGTTCTAGCAACAATTTTGTCGAGATATCAATTGCAACTAGTCGATTCGCAACCCGAAATACCCCATCGTCGAGGTGTGACTTTAGCACCTGCGAGGGGAGTCAAGATGATAATGACGCAAAAACGAGTGCGTCAAGAACCGCAGTTAATTGTAGGGTGCGTTAACGAAGTGTAACGCACCATTCCCTTTATCAATATTTAGCGTCGATTTAATTTCATATGATAATAGGTAGCCTGCGGTTCAGTTTTAACCCACCCTCCCCCCTTACTCAGCACTGAGAATGACATTTGCACTTGGAATGATTGAAGTTTACGGTGTACCGACTGCGGTAGAAGTGGCAGACGCGATGTGTAAAGCTGCTCGTATCACCTTTGTTGGTTACGAAAATACCGATTTAGGCAGAATTACCGTATTGATTCGTGGTGATGTCGGAGAAGTGAATGTAGCTGTTAGTTTGGGATTGAATGCGATAAGCCGGAGGCTTAACGCTTCGCGTATCGCACGGGTTGATGGTGGCGAGTTACTTTCCTACCATATTATTGCCCGTCCCCATGAAAATTTAGAATATGCCTTGCCAATTTACCACAGTGTAAATGTCGGTAATTTCAGTGCAGATATTCGTTTTCCGCCTCCATTATCGGCGTAAATTAGGGAGTAGGGAGTAGGGAGTAAGAATATTCTAAAGGTCAAAAGTATGACGCAGACAACAGCTATTACGGAAGCAATTACTAGCTTGACGGATGTAGAAAACCGATTTGGTTTTGTCCGTGTTGAGAATAAGCAATTTTTCCCAGAATGGTGCGACAAATTAGCAGAAATTACGGAAGCGGAAAAAATCTCTTTGGATGTTGTGCGTCGTAGATACCTTTATCACCGCGCTGGAGGTGACTTACTAGAAGGAACCATGTTGTTGCTAGTATCACCAGTACTGGCACTCGCAGGATTTTACGACCCTCCTTTTCGGATTAAAGCTGAATCATGCGTCGAATTGGTGCTTGATGATGGGGAGGAAATACTGCGCGGAAGGATTGATGTATTGGTTTTACAAAATCAGCTTTGGATAATGGTATTAGAGTCGAAAAAAACTACCCTTTCGGTTTGGTCTGCCGTACCCCAAGCTTTAGTTTATCTGATGGCTAACCCCAATGCCAATAAACCTGTATTTGGTATGGTTACAAATGGGGACGATATTTTATTTATCAAAGTGACGCAAACAAATCCACCTCAGTACGATTTGTCAAGGGTTTTCGCCCCATTTACATCTGCGCGAGAATTATATAGTGTTTTGCAAATTCTTAAGCGTTTTGGTCAGAAAATAGGGATGTAATACCAATTCTTTGTAAAGCTGCATAGAATTTTACCCCACCCCTTAATCCCCTCCCCGCTTGCGGGGAGGGGAAAATCCGGTTCCCTCCCCGCAAGCGGGGAGGGTTAGGGT
>CAXTCQ010000504.1:0-2743 GCA_964242965.1 uncultured Calothrix sp.
CTTCTCCCCTTCTCCCCTTCCCCCATTCCTCAACAGATAATCTACACTCAAGGGGATACCGCTTATTTCAATGCTGCTGTTATGTCGTTCTCGATTGAATCGTTGCCACCGTCCTTAGCGAAAATCGTCCAGCGTTTCCAACGCGCTACAGACCAGAAACGGCGGTACGAACAGCTAATATGGTATGGAACCAAGCTCAAAGAGTTTCCTGAAGCTGATAAAGTGCCAGAAAACAAAGTAGCCGGTTGCGCGTCGCAGGTTTATGTAACTGCATGTTTGGATGATGGAAAAGTTACCTTTCAAGGTGATTCAGATTCGCAATTAACAAAGGGTTTAGTTGGTCTTTTGATTGAAGGATTAAATGGTTCAACACCGTCTGAAATTGTGCAAGTAGTCCCTGATTTTATTCAAGAAACAGGTTTAAATGTGAGTCTCACACCTTCCCGTGCTAATGGTTTTTATAATATATTTAAAACCATGCAAAAAAAAGCTTTGGAATGTGAAGCAAGTGGTAATAGTTAATAGTTATGTAAGGTGCGTTACCAAGAAACAACGTACCTTACATAACAGGCAACAAACAACAATTAACAAATGACCAATGACTAACTTATTATCAGCATCTACAAAACTCGAAATCGGCGGAACCGTTCGAGAATATCCTTGGAACTGGCAAAACCAACAAGTCCGCGTCGTTTACGAAACCTTGGGTAACGGTATCCCCGTACTATTATTACCCGCATTTAGCACAGTTTCCATGCGGTCAGAAATGGCAGGAATTGCCAAATTACTATCACCTTACTTTCAAACTATAGCAGTGGATTTTCCGGGATTTGGTGATTCTTCACGGCTGTCATTCGACTATCAACCCACCATTTATCACCAATTTATCGAAGATTTTATCACATATGTGATTCAAAAACCTGCTTCGGTAATTGCTGCCGGACATAGTGCAGCTTACGTTCTTAAATTGGCGCAAAAACAACCAAATTTATTTTCGCGGATTGCGTTGATTGCACCAACTTGGCGAGGTCCCTTCCCAACTATGGGCATGAATCGCAATGTTGCTGGAGTTGGTAAAGATTTAATACGTTTTCCATTGCTGGGACAAGCGTTATACAAGCTAAATACCATGCCATCCTTCTTAAGTTGGATGTACAGCCGTCACGTTTATGTCGATAATGATAATCTTACACCTGAATTTATCCAGCATAAATGGCAAAATACCCAAAAACCTGGCGCACGCTTTGCACCCGCAGCATTCGTAACTGGAAATCTCGATGCAATTGATAATCGGTCAGAATTTGTGACACTAGTCGAGAATTTACCCGTCCCAGTAATGGTAATTACGGGAGAATCAACTCCAAGCAAATCTCGCGCCGAAATGGACGCGATCGCCGCATTACCAAATGTTTTAAACGTAACTCTTCCAGGTTCGTTAGGAATGCATGAGGAATATCCATCAGCTATAGTCGAAGCTATCTTGCCTTTTTTGCGGACGATGCTATAAATACAGGGAAAAAGACAAAGAGAGTAGAAATTGTAAACTATTTCTACCCTCTAGAAACGGTCATAATTTTATGCCCTTTAATCAATCGCACGTAAAACTTAGTTAATTTATATTTATATGACGACTGCTGAAATTGCAAATACAGTTCCTGTAACCGTTTTAACTGGCTATCTCGGTGCTGGCAAAACCACGCTGTTAAACCGTATTCTTACCCACGAGCATGGTAAAAAAGTTGCCGTAATAGTTAACGAATTTGGTGAAGTTGGCATTGATAATCAACTTGTAATTGATGCTGACGAAGAAATCTTTGAAATGAACAACGGCTGTATCTGTTGTACAGTGCGCGGTGATTTGATTCGCATCATCGGTAATTTGATGAAGCGTCGTCATAAATTTGACCACCTTGTAATTGAAACTACTGGACTTGCCGACCCTGCCCCCGTAATTCAAACATTCTTTGTAGATGAAGATATGCGGGAAAAATTATCACTCGATGCCGTAGTCACAGTCGTCGATGCCAAGCATATTTCGCAACATTGGGATGCAGATGAAGCAGTCGAACAAATTGCCTTTGCCGATATAGTTTTATTAAACAAAACCGATTTAGTCACCCCCGCAGAACTCGAAGAACTCGAAAAACGGATTCGAGGAATGAATGCTTTAGCTAAAATCCACCGCACTCGCAATTCCGAGTTAGCAATGGATGCACTGCTTGGAGTGAAAGCATTCGACTTAGACAACGCTTTACAAATAGAACCCGGTTTTCTCGAAGAAGAACACGAACACGAACACGACGAAACAGTAACTTCAGTAGCTTTAGTCGAAAAAGGTGCTATCGACGGCGAAAAGTTGAATGCTTGGATGAGTAAATTGCTACAAACCCAAGGAACCGATATTTTCCGTATGAAAGGCATTCTCAATATTGCGGGTGAAGATGAGCGTTTTGTGTTCCAAGGAGTCCACATGCTATTTGAAGGCAAACCCGACCGTCCCTGGAAAGACAGCGAAACCCGTAAAAACGAACTCGTCTTCATTGGACGCAACCTCGACGAAGCCAAATTGAAAGCGGATTTTCTTGCTTGTATGAATTAGGGAATAGGGAATAGGGGAAGATTAATTTACGACTCCTAACTCAATAAAAGACGCGAAGTTTCGCGTCTCTACATGGACGCGCCTCCTAACTCTGTACGGGCGGGTTCACTAATATACTCAATTGTAATGAAAAAACTTTGTAAA
>CAXTCQ010000505.1:0-2651 GCA_964242965.1 uncultured Calothrix sp.
CCCCCACACTAAATAATTATTCCCCCTCCCCAAATATATAAAAATGGAAAAAATTCCGGCAGAAATTGCGGCACTTACAGACCAAATCGATGCTCTGCAACAAGAACGCGCCGCACTTACCCCAAATCTTGCAACCACAAGCAATGATTCACCGCAAAATATTGTCGAAGCATATCGTCGTCAAGCTAGAGAAAATCCCGAACTAGCGGTCGAAATCAAAGGAATTGATGATGCTCTAGCTGCCCTTGAAATCCAACTTAAGAAAAAACAAGCCCTTATTAAGCGACTTCCAGCCAAAGTTCAACGAGCATTACAGGAAGAACAACTCGAAGTTGCTCGCAACCAAGCCCATATTCATGCTGAACGTATCAACGAACTAGCGGCAGAATTAGCAGCAGAACTACGCAATCTCAAAACCTGCGCTAACGAACTTAGTCCGCTTTACTGGCAGGTTTACTATAAACCGTTTATTACAGGCTTCAAAACTATCTCCGTTCCTTACGTTCGTTCCGACGGCGACGTTTGGACAATTGTAAACCGCATTGTTTAGGCTGGGGGAGATGTAGAGACGCGTTCACGAAGTGTGCCCGAAGGGCTTAATTTCGCGTCTCTTATTCGTAACATTGACGATAGTACATACCCCGTTGTACCTTGAATTGTAAAGAAGTATAACGATTGCATGAGGCTTTGCTTTGATTGACGTTACAAAACCCAATACTTATAATTAATTTGCACCTGAAACAATAGGTATTTATTACTTATTTATGCTCTTTATCCTCAAAATAGGAGTTTATAGGGATATATAACGTTTACAAAACTAAATAAAGCTTAATATAATGTGAAGTAAGTTGAAAAGAAAAACGATTGTCAGTGATGAATATTCAATTTCCTTGGCTGAGTGCCATAACGATTTTGCCGCTAGTTGCGGCTCTGGCGGTTCCTTTAATCCCAGACAAAGACGGTAAAACGGTTCGCTGGTATGCTTTGGGAGTTGCGATCGCAGATTTTGCCTTAATGATTGTTGCCTTCTGGGAAAACTACGATTTTCAAAGTTCGTCGCTTCAATTGGTTGAGAAATACGCTTGGATTCCCCAGTTAGGCTTAAATTGGTCGCTAGCAGTTGATGGAATCTCAATGCCGCTAGTTTTATTAACTGGCTTAATTAATACACTCGCAATATTCGCGGCTTGGAGAGTTACCGACAAGCCGCGATTATTTTATGCAATGATGCTGATGATGTACAGCGCCCAAATCGGAGTATTCGCGGCTCAAGATATGCTGCTGTTCTTCACGATGTGGGAAGTCGAATTGGTTCCTGTATATCTATTAATCTCGATCTGGGGTGGTGCGAATCGTCGCTACGCTGCTACTAAATTCATTATTTACACTGCTGCTGCTTCCATCTTTATCTTGGTTGCTGGTTTAGCAATGGCATTCTCCGGTGATACCCTCACCTTCGACATGGTAGAACTGGGTTTAAAAGAATATTCTCCAGCTTTAGAATTGCTTGCATACACAGGATTCTTAATCGCTTTCGGTGTCAAACTTTCCGTCTTCCCCTTCCACACCTGGCTGCCTGACGCACATGGTGAAGCACCTGCTGCGGGTTCGATGGTTTTGGCTGGTGTGTTGCTGAAAATGGGTGGTTATGGGTTGATTCGCTTCAACATGGAAATGTTGCCCAATGCCCACGTTAATTTTGCCCCTGTCTTAGCAATTCTAGGTGTAGTTAACATTATCTACGGTGCATGTTGCGCCTTTGCTCAAACAAACTTAAAGCGTCGTTTGGCTTACTCTTCGATTGCTCACATGGGCTTCGTCCTAATTGGTATCGCTTCTTACACCGAAGTTGGTATTAGCGGTGCAGTCTTACAAATGGTTTCGCACGGTTTGATTGCTGCAACTCTATTCTTCCTCGCTGGCGTTACTTACGAGCGCACCCACACCTTGATGATGGACAAAATGGGTGGTTTGGCAAAGGTAATGCCCCGCACATTTGCACTGTTCACCGTTGGTTCGATGGCTTCGCTAGCACTGCCCGGTATGAGTGGTTTCGTAGGTGAAATCATGGTCTTCCTTGGTATCACTTCTAGCGATGTATACAGTTCCAGCTTCAAGGTAGTAGTTGTGTTGCTCGGTGCAGTCGGTGTGATTTTAACTCCGATTTACTTACTGTCGATGTTGCGTGAAGTCTTCTACGGCAAGCAAAGCGAAGAATTGCACCTCGACGCAGTTGTATTCGATATCAAACCCCGCGAGTTGTTGATTACCGCATGTTTGTTGATTCCCATCATCGGTATCGGGTTGTATCCTAAGTTTATCACCCAAGCTTACGATGTGAAGACAGTTGAAATTGCCGCACATGCAAGGGAAGCGCTGCCGATTATTGCAGCACAACAACCCGCTAGCTTGTACGGTCAAATTTTTATAGCCCCAAGTTTAGCTGATTCCAATGTTGCTCAGTTAAGTCAGTAAAAGAGTGCAACTAAATAGAATATCCGGCATGGTGTGTAGGGGTGATTAAGAAATCACCCCTAAATTTTGTTTATATACAGTTGAAAACCTATAATTAAAAGTAGGTTGGGTGGAACGTAGTGGATGCTGTTGGCGAAATATATCTTAACAGTCAAAAAGCCCATTATTACGTAGCG
>CAXTCQ010000506.1:0-2615 GCA_964242965.1 uncultured Calothrix sp.
TTGGGGTTGTTGGTGTGGGTGGGGCGGGTTATGGGTTTTTTCGTTTGATGGCGGTATGCTTTTTTGGGGTTGTTAGAGGGTAGTTATGACTGCAATTTCAAAAATTTATCTAATGCCTCTACCATACTTGGCGACCAACGGCGAATATTTTTTACCCAATTTATGTCTCGGTAACGCGGGTCGAGTCCAATTGCTGCAACCCAGTTACTCTCTGCTTCCCCTTGTTGCCCTTTTGCCCATAATGCAGCTGTAATGGCAGCGCGGACATCGGCAAATTTGGGATATTTACGGAGAATATTTTTCATTTGGTGGATTGCTTCGTCTTTCTGACCTGTTTCGTACAATGCTAAGGCATAGTTGGCGCGGGCAAATGCAAAATTCGGAGCGATATCAGCCGATTTTTTGTAGTCCGCGATCGCATCCTCCCATTTTCCCAATCCAGCTTTGGCGTTACCTCGATTGTTGTATGCCATCGCGTCTTTTGGGTCGAGTTCTAATACATGGTCGTAATCGGCGATCGCCGAATCCCATCTTCCCAACCCTTCTAAAGCTGTACCCCGATTCAAATAGGGGTCGGTGACATAGGGCGCAAGTTCAACTGCGTGATTATAATCAGTTAGCGCCTCTTCCAATTTATTTTGGCTAACCCGCGAATTACCTCGGTTACTCCAAACTGCCGGATTTGTCGGGTCTTGTTCGAGAATCTGCGTCCAATATTCTTCGGCTGTGGCAAAATCTCCTTTATCTGTAGCTGCGAATGCTTTATTGCCCAATTCATCGCGCACCTGAATTTGCTCGGCAGTCAAACTCGGTATCGAAGACTCTGCTAAAGCTGGTTGAATAGAGCTAAATACCAAAACCAAGCTGAAAATAATAGCAATTAGTTTAATCATCTCGATTTACTCGCGTTCTGTGTAGTTAATAATCTACTATTAGTTACTTTAACGTCGAGCATCACCTTGTATTGTAAAAGCTGCTCAATAATATAGTGCTTAGCATTTTGACAAGTTTCACATTCCAAGTTGTGCGGTTACATTAGTATCGATTTCTAATGCTGGTCAGCTTATGCAAATGAAATAGCTTTGCTACGGTGGGACAAGTTCGCATAGAGGTTAAAATCGATGCTACAAAAAAGATGAGAAACGCACCAAGTTATTGGTACAGTACGTTACGCTCGGCTAACCACCTGACATCGATTGTCGGAGAAAAATAAAAACCTTGGTCTATCAAGGTGGTTAAGAACTAGTGGTTCGTTTCATTAGTTCCGAGGGGTTGTTAGATCCCCGATTTCGTAGGAGTTGTCGGGAATCTGAACATCACTACTTGTCAAAATTAATGATACGTTTTTTACCACAAAGGGCACAAAGGGCACAAAGAATAAAATCTTTTTCCAGTATCACCTCGATCGGGCTAGCGAGGGGTTTTACCTTATTCCGTCAACAAAGATAATTGCTCATTCGGCGGTCTAGGTGGCTTAAATCCCATATGCTTATACGCAGCAGGAGTCGCAGTCCGGCCGCGAGGAGTTCGACTTAAATACCCAAGTTGCATTAAATACGGTTCGTAAACCTCTTCAATCGTTTGCGTATCTTCACCCGTTGCTGCGGCAATAGTTTCTAACCCAACGGGACCGCCGTTAAATTGTTCGATTATCAAGCTCAACATCTTGCGGTCAGTCCAATCTAAGCCGCAAGGGTCAACCTGAAATAGTTGTAGCGCTTCGGCTGCAACCTGTTGATTAATTACACCTGATAATTTCACTTCCGCATAATCGCGGACGCGCTTAAGTAGTCGGTTGGCAATACGCGGCGTTCCTCTGGCACGACGGGCAATTTCCACTGCACCTTCTTCGTTAATGGGAGTATTGAGTAACTCGGCGCTACGTAGCACGATTTTGCTCAGTTCGTCAACTTCGTAGAAGCGCAATTTCTGAACTAAGCCAAAGCGATCGCGTAACGGCGAAGTCAGCGCCCCAACCCTTGTGGTTGCACCTACAAGTGTAAATTTTGATAGTGGTATACTCCGCGTGCGGGCGCTAGTTCCTTTCCCAGCAGTGACATCGAGTCGATAATCTTCCATTGCCGGGTATAAAATTTCTTCAGTCATCCGCGATAAGCGATGAATTTCATCGATAAATAACACATCTCCAGGCTTCAAATTTACTAACAACCCAGCAATATCGCGGGGACGTTCGAGGGCAGCTGCGCTAGTAATTTTGCAATCAACCCCCATTTCGGATGCTAAAATCATCGCCATTGTAGTTTTACCCAATCCCGGCGGACCGTAAAGCAACAAATGGTCAAGTACACCACCCCGTAATTTTGTCGCTTTAATTGCTATATCAAGTACATCTTTTAAATCTTTTTGCCCAATATAATCCGCGAAGCGATGCGGTCGGATGCTTTCTTCCTGCTTTCCCCGTTCATCGATTGCTGCTTCCGGTTGTAAAAGTTGATTTTCTTCTGGTGCTGATGCAGGAACCTGTCGCGGTCGCTTCGGCTCCCCATCGGGGTTTGGAGACTGTCGTTTTGAGGAAATTATCGCCATGAGGTTTGTAGTAAAGGGTTAGGGAGTAGGGAGTAGGGAGTAGGGAGTAGGGGGAGGAGGGGGAGAAG
>CAXTCQ010000507.1:0-2610 GCA_964242965.1 uncultured Calothrix sp.
AAGGGGGAAGGGGGGAAAGTAAAGAGTAAAGAAAAATTTTATCCTATAATTCCTAACTCATAACTCTTAACACAAGAACTCCTAACTCTCTTCCATCCAATGATTTGGCGACTTAAGGCTCTGTGGTAAAATAGTAGCGCGATCGCCTAGTGCTAATTCAATTTGATTTTGTTCTAAATTCTCAACTCGACTCAAATCTGCACTACTTAGATTTGCATCTTGCAAAATTACACCTGATAAATTTGCTCCTACCAAGTTAGCTTTAGTCAGATTTGTATCGCATAGGTTTGTCTTTAACAAGATAGCTTCGTAAAGAATCGCTTCTTGTAAGTTAGCTGTACTTAACGAGGCATTTTGCAAATTTGCACCGATTAAATTTGCACCTTGCAAGTTACTCCCGATTAAATTCGCACTCTTAAGGTTACATGCTTCAAGGTTTGCAAACTTGAGATTGACATCACACAAATTCGCAGCTTCCAGATTTGCTTGATAAAAAATTACCTCAGTTAAATTTGCATCATAGAGAATCGCAGCTTGCAAATTAGCTTGATAAAAAACTGCCCTTGAAAGGTTAGCTTTTCGCAACACAGCTGCTTGCAAATTGGCTTCATAAAATAGACAAGAGTGCAAATTGGCTTCGTAAAAAACAGCTTCTTGTAAATTGACTCCCGAAAAATCTGCTGTTTCCAAATTGGCAGCAAAAAATGTACAGTAGCGCAAATCTGAACCTGTAAAGTCTGCCCCGCAGAAATTTGCGCTACTCAAATCCGCACCCCGAATATCGATATAACGTAAATCTAGGTTTTGATTTTCCTCTTCTTTACTAATATCACGTCGTGCGATCGCAGTCAAAGCAGCTTGAATATCTGTCGGTAGCGGTGATAATTCGGCTTGTAAATTTTCATCATCAATAATAATTGGGGCATTTTCTCGAATGAATGCGGCAAAAAGTTCGACAATAGCCCAATGGTCATTAGGACAATCTCTAGCAATTTGTTCGAGGGTATAAATTGCCCCTAAGCGCGTTTCAATTTGTAGACTACCAAGTTGCTCAATAGCCTGATATAAACGTTCTGAAGTTAAATTTTCGCGTCCAGGTTCGCCATAACTCACTTCAATTTCAATATCTTGATTTTCGATTAGTTTCTCAAGCAATAGCTGTTTAGCTGATGAGAAATTTTCGTTAACATTAAAACCGCCTTGTTGGATTCCTTGAGCCAGCACTGATATATAATAAGCGTTGATACTGATTATTAGTAATCCCAAAATAGCCGCAGTCGCCGTGATAACTTGTGTGATATAGTCAATTTTTTCTTCAATCGATAAATTCGCATTTTCGGAAAATATAAATATAATCCCTAACAAGAGTAAAATTAATAGTCCTACTGCTGTCTGCAAAGTAAAACTATCCTTACGTGTCTTGATATACGCTTCGATAAAAGACATAAGATGAATAACCTACCTATACTGCAGTAAATAATATGACTGTAATTACTGTATAAAAGATTCTTGAATTTCTTCTACCGTAAAATCACGTATTAAAATATTTTGTTTAAAACTAATAAATAATAATTAAAGGAATATAGAAATTACTATTTTATTTTTAAATTCTAGCGAAAATAAAATATCGAATTAGTTTATTTAATTGTCGTATAAAACACTATTTTTAATTACTAATACCAACTACAAAAAGATAGAATATCAAGTTCGGATGATTACTTATAATAAAACTTTATAATAAAACTTTTCTGTGTAGGTTGGGTGGAACGCAGTGAAACCCAACAGTTGTGTTGGGTTACGCTTTGCTACCCTCCGGGTTCCCCAACGGGGTACACCCAACCGACTTTTATCATAAGTCTTTAATCGAACATGATATAATATCATGTCCGTCGAATTGCCTGTAATATCTGTAAGGGCAAATATCATGTTACGCCCCTACAGGTATCATGTGTAATTAAGTGGACTCGAATTTTTACAAATCACCGCGTTGAAACACCACTGACAAATTATTCGCAGGCATTTGCACTGTCTTAAGTAAAAATAATTGCTGCGATGAAGCTGCTGCTACGACTTCATCTAAATCGCGTACACCCCATTGCGAGTTTTGCATCCTCAGCGACTCATCAAACGCTTCGTTGCTGGATGCGGTATGTTTTCCACTTTGCTTATAGGGACCATACATATAAAGAATACCGCCCGGTGGCAAAATTCGACCGGCACCTGCCATCAAACCCAAACATGCTGCCCACGGTGAAATATGAATCATATTAATATTGACGATGGCTGTAATGGGTGAATCATTTAGTAATGTACTATCCTCTACAGTCCAAATCGACGAACTTGCATCAATTTCAATCGATGCAGATAGATTTTCAATCTTCAACTCTTTCACCCATGCATCAATACTTGCCAATCGTTCTGGATTAGCATCCGAAGGCAACCACTTGCGAGGTTGAAGACGCGGTGCAAAAAATACTGCATGTTCTCCCGTCCCGCTTGCTACTTCTAAAATCGTGCCACTTGGAGGCAGCACTTGCCGCAACACCTCTAAAATTGGTTCGCGGTTGCGCTGTGTTGCTGGTGCGTACTGTTTCATTGTCCAAGGGTATA
>CAXTCQ010000508.1:0-2544 GCA_964242965.1 uncultured Calothrix sp.
ACCCCAACGAACAAAACCAATCAACCCACCCCAACGCCCCCACGGGCACATGACAATTTATAACATTTAAAATTAAAATGCTTCCCACCGACTTACTCAGCTACCGCCAAAATGGCGAACAAATTATTCCCAAACGCTTAAAAATTGAATCTAAAAATCTCGAATTAGCAACCGACTTAATTACCTGCTTCCAAGAATTTATCGGCAAAACTCAAGGTGAGCTAGAACGAAAACTATCTGACTTGGAAGGTGATGACACAGATTATCGAATTAAACGCGGATTGGCTTACATCTTAAAAAGTAGCTTTTGTACATTTGAAGTCGTCAGTCCATTAGAACCGCAAATGTTACGCGAAAGAGTATTTGCACTATCAGCTGCTTCTGTTCCGAGTCCGCAACAATCACAAATTACTCTGACAAAAATCGCCGATGAATTGACTCAAGAACTCGCACGCGAAATTGCCACAGAACAGGTAAAAAATGGCTTATACGCGGATTTATTTGAAAATCGAATTTTGACTGCTTTTGAAGAACCAAGTCCAGAGGCATTATTACATCGATACAATCTATCGCAAACGCAGGGAGTCTTTTATAAAGCTAGTCAGCTAGTATTAAATGCACATCGCAACGTACCGGGAGAATATAAACTACTCTTTCGCTACTTAAAGCTATTTCAATTAATGGCTTATATCGAAGGTGATGCCGACCACGGTTTTACAATAACTATCGATGGTCCCACCAGCTTATTCAATCCTAGTACGCGATATGGACTGGCGATCGCAAAACTAATTCCGGCTTTACTCCATGTCACCAAATGGAGTCTCGCAGCGACACTACAAACCCGCGATGTCTACACCGATACTTGGAAAACAGGTAGATTTACGATGAATTCTGCTGATTGCGGTTTGGTAACGCATTATCCACCCGGCAAACCTTACGATAGTATGTTGGAAGCTTCGTTTGCTGATAAGTGGGATTCGCTCAAAAGTGCTTGGGAATTAGAACGCGAAGTTGATTTAATTCCAATTCCAGGTAGCGTGATGATACCCGATTTCCGCTTGGTTCATCCTGATGGTAGAAGTTATTTGTTAGAGATTGTCGGATATTGGCGACCTGAGTATTTACAAAAGAAATTTTATCAAGTACGACGTTCGGGATGCGATAATTTAATTTTGGCTATTTCCGAACGCTTGAATTTAGAAAAAGCTGGGGTGAAATTAGATGATGTTCCGGCAAAAATTATCTGGTTTAAAGATAAATTGTTACCGAAAGCTGTTTTAGCAGTGTTGGAGTAATTGTAGTTTTATTTCGGTGCGTTACGACGTTCCGTCTAACGCACCCTACTATATTTACCTTCTCCATGAATAATACTCAGCCACTCGCTGTTCCCATACCTGCCAATACTCATTCATAACTTCCGGTTCAAACCAAAACACCTCTGCTGGCATATCCGGAATTGCGACAACTAATAAACCATGATTTACTTGTATATTCGACCGATAAAACTCATTGACTGCACCTAAATACGCACTTAATTGTAGTGGATATTCATATAATCGTTCGATTGAACCTTTTGGTTTATCGGCAGTTTTCCACTCGCAAATGCAAGGAACACCTTCATAACTAGCAACACAATCGACTTTACCCGAATAGCCCAAATCGTAATTAAATATCGAGCCTTCCACGAGGCGAATTGTATTAATTTTATCTAGTACTGGTTGAATGCTTTCCCAGTAAGGACGACTCGCTTCAGAACAATTTGGATTTTTACCTAGTAAATAACGTTCGATTTGTTTGTGCGTTTGCGTACCGCGACGACTTGCAGTTGTGCTAATGCGCGTCGCTTCCTCGGTTCCAACTCGCGTTTTCCAATTCGATAAGCGATCGCGTTGTTCTTGTGGTTTAGTAGCATTCAATATTGTTGTCACACTTGGAAAGCGTTTTCCATTCTCATCTACGTAATATTGCTTACCATTTTCGCGGATAGTCTTAGCATTAATACTGGGTAGCAATTGAATATCAAATTCCATAGAATTTCATTTTATATAATCACTATTTTTATTTAAGCACTGGCAAAACCAGATCCCTGCTTCTGAAAGGATGCCATTGGCGATTGAGTGTCAGACTAGTAGTTCATGTCATTAATTTTGACCTTTTCGCTCCTGCCTAGAATCCGGGTTTTTTGAAGAAACCCGGATTCTAGTCCTTTCGAGAGAACCAGATCCCCGACTTCTTGGAGGATGCAGAAGAGCGAATCAAGGGTGACACCCCTCAAATAAGGCATCATATAGCCTTATAGAATGCCCAAAATCCCGCCCTACCATAGAATGGTAGGGCTAATAGCAACAAAGCCTGCTTTCAGCAGGCTTCGTTCCAATTAGCCCCTGGCTTGAAGCCAGGGGCGGTTTTTATGTTAATCGAGGTGTCTGACCCTCTATTTACCAGCAGTATCCTTGGAGAAGTCGGGGATCTAATAACCCTTCGTTTACCCAAAAAACAGCTTGTAGAGAGGCGATTAATCGCGTTGTGGGATAACGAAAAATC
>CAXTCQ010000509.1:0-2530 GCA_964242965.1 uncultured Calothrix sp.
CTTGTATCCACTTGTTTCACCTAGCAAAGTTGCTGTGGCAGACTACTAGTGGTTCGCCACATTAAATATGAGGGGTAAACGAACTTAAAATTTCTTTCTTTTTCTTTCTTTGTGTCCTTTGTGTACTTTGTGGTTAATTTTCTTAGCCCTCAAAATTAATGTGGTGGAGTACTAGTAGTCCATGTCATTAATTTTGGGGGATTTGGGCCTCTCGAAAGGGTCAAAATTAATGAGGAACACTACTTTATGATAAAAATCCCCAAATTTATAATCTGGGGACTCTAAATTAAGACTATTGAAAAATTTACCTTCAAAGCTAGTGGTTCCGATGGTTACATGTCGGAACTACCATCACAATTATGCTTGTGCTTTTTTACGCTGACGTTGAACCCCAAACATTCCAGCTACACCTAACAAACCAAGCATGACCGAGGGTTCGGGTACTGCTTGAGATGTGGGGACTTGACCTTGAAGTTTAACTTCGTAGTTACCATTGTGGGATTGACCGTCATCCGCCGCAACCAATCCAGTTTGTGTAGCATTGAAACTGTAAAGTAATTGCGCTGGTCCGTTATCGTAGGAAACCTTGACGATTTCACTTGCTTGAATTTGTGTATTTGCCAACAGAGTTAGCAATCCTCTTGCTACTACTTTATTGCTCGTGCTAATATTTCCATCACCGATGTAACTGTTAATCGAAGCTGTCAGCAAAGTATTAGCATTGAAGTGTCCGGCAAGTCCAATGCTAATTTCTCCGGTTGTGTCATTTTGATTAACATATGAGATGTTGGGGTCGCTAAAACGTTGCTGTCCACCGTAATTGGTGAATATATTGCTGAGGAAATCGACTTGCGGAACTGCTATAGCCAAATTATTTGATACTAAAGCTGACGTTAACCATGTTTTTGTAAAGTTAGCAGTCCAGTCAGATGCAGTTAAACTGCTAAGGGTAATATTTCTGCCGCCAATTGTGCCTGATAAAGAAGTATTCTTTGTAAAATCAAAACTTGTTTTTTCGCTGCTAGCTCTCAACTCGACGTTTCCAGTCGGATTTGTAGCGTTACCATTTAAGACTTTATTTACGTTTGTTAGGTTGCTATCTACTTTGACAGTATTATTGCCATTGACATCATAAACGTAATAATCGCTCGCTGCCGTTCCTCCAATCGTAGCGTTAGTCAGGCTACCCGCTTGTGCTGGAGCTGATGCGATCGCACCCAAACTTACAGCAATTGACGCACCAATCAAAATTCTATTAGTAATCTTTTTCATTTTGAAATTTCTCTCAGTTTTAAAGTCTAATTTTGGAGATGCAATTTATACGGCGGCAAATTTTAATATTTAGCTGACTTAATTTTGTCGTGTTTGCCGCTTGGATGCTAACTGAACCTAGTTTATGCGACTGTAACGGTGTTTCAGGTAAAGCTAAGATGGTTTCTAAATCAAGATTTACTAAAATAAAAATCGTTATTTTGGTGTGTCTAGTCGTTGAATCACTTATTTGATATCTTTTAAATACGCTTATTTAATACTAAGTAATTATTCTGAAGCGCCTTTAGAAGTGAAGAATGCAGTAATTTCACATCTGTAGCAAAATCTGTAACGACGGCACAATCTTAATTACAACCCGTCTAGATTAAGACAACGACTTCAGGGTTATCCCGGAAATTGCGGGCAATGTACTTTAAAGATATACGCGACTATCAAATCCTCTTTCTCTCGTTATTTCTAGTATTAGGAATCGGTACAAGAGATTGGACGCTGCGACCCGAAGTAATTGGCGTAGCAATTGGCACTTGTTTATTAATGCAATGGTTTATACCGTTGATTATTAGTCATTGCTCAAGAGTCATTTGTCAAGGGTCAGATGTATTTGAATCTAAGCAAGCACAACTTGAGTTTTCAAAATCGGTACGTAGTGCGCTGATTACATCGTTGGGACTCAGCTTACTATTGCGGGCAGACCATTGGACAACAATGGCATTAGCCGCAACGAGTGCGATCGCAAGCAAATTCATTTTCAAAATTGGCGACAAGCACTTTTTCAACCCCGCCAATTTTGGCATTATCTCTGCACTGGTACTGACTCCGGACGCTTGGGTTTCACCAGGACAATGGGGTGAAGATTGGTGGTATGTGCTGATATTTGCTGGATGTGGGGGAATGATTTTGCAGCGCATCGGACGCTGGGACACTACCGCAGCTTTTTTGGGTACTTATGCTTTACTCGAAGGTGTTCGCAACTTTTGGCTGGGTTGGACTTGGGATGTTTATTTACATCGGTTGATGAGTGGGTCTTTATTATTATTTGCCCTATTCATGGTTACAGACCCTCGTTCGATACCAAATGCTCGAATTGGGCGAATTATTTGGGCATTGTGCATCGCTATCGTCACTTTTATTCTACGGAATTACTTTTATATGTCTACTGCTGTTTTCTGGGCATTATTTGCCCTTGCCCCGATGACTGTTTTGTTCGATCGGTTTTTGCTCGCGCATCGATTTGAGTGGGAAGTGGGGGGAGATGGGG
>CAXTCQ010000510.1:0-2446 GCA_964242965.1 uncultured Calothrix sp.
GAGTTAGAAGTTAGGAGTTAGGAGTTAGGAGTTAGGAGTTAGGAGTTAGGAGTTAGGAGTTAGAAGTTAGGAGTTAGGAGATGTAGAGACGCTTACTCATAAAGGAGAACCCGCACTCTTTATTTCGCGTCTCTTATTAAATTAGGAGTTAAGAGATTGGATAAATAGTGTTTCTGGAATATACAGAAACTCGCATTTATGTTGTCCAAAGATTAAATTACAAGTATGAATAAAAACAATTTTTAAACTTGTTACTACAGTTGACAGCGATTGTTAGAATAATTTCTACTCCCAACTCCTAATTTATAACTCATAACTCCTAATTCCTAACTCCTAACTATTCGAGGGGAACATTAAGACGATAACCAATACCATATACATTTTCCAACCAGTCTTTTACTCCTACACTCTGCAAGCGCGATCGCAAGCGACGTACTAGGGTAGTTACAGCATTACTTTCCGGTTCAGTTCCCCATCCCCACAAGGCTTGCTCAATTTGAGTATAAGTTAACACCTGGCGTGGATGGCGCATTAAGTATTCCATCAGTTGAAATTCACGACCTGATAGTTGTACGGTGATTTGATTTCGTCCTATTGTCAGGTTATTGCGGTCGAGGTGTAAATCTGCTACCGTCAATGTATCTCCTTGCCATAGTGGAGAACGTCGTCCGAGTGCGCGGACTCGTGCAAGCAGTTCGACGATATCGATGGGTTTAACTAAGTAATCATCGGCTCCTGCGTCTAAACCCGTTACTTTATCTTTAGTAGTATCTTTTGCCGTCAGCATCAGTACTGGGGAAGTTTTACCAAGTCGTCGAAATTGCTGGCAAAGCTCGACTCCGCTTACTTTCGGCAACATCCAATCCAAAATTAACAAGTCATAATCTTTTTGCGAGATAAGCCATTGTGCAGTATCTCCATCTTCAACAGCATCAATGGTATGTCCCGCTTTTGTGAGCGCTGCTCGTAGCGGTTCTAATTGGTCGGCATCGTCTTCTACTAGTAAAATTAACATAATGCGGTACTACGATTTGCGAAGCGATACCACAAAGTGGAAGCAGTTAGGGCATCGCACTTTTTCGACTCAAGATTAAGTATTGCACTGTTTTTTTCTTTAGAGTAATTTGCCTTACTGTTTTCTAGCTATGCTCAATTCTAGATGGTTACAAATATTACTTAATTTCGGATTTGAGTTTTGGCTACCTTTACCTTTACTAGCGCTTGGATGTTGGGTTTTGAGCGGGTTTGTGACGGATAGGGTATTGATGCGGTCTTTATATACCGAGAAATACTTGCCGATAGAGACTCAAATATCAAACCAGCCTGCAAAAATTGTACTTGCAGTCCGTGGAGCTTTACGCTTTGGGAGTATCGCAGTCGAAATTAACAAAAATCAAGGGTTTTCACGAGTTAAAGTCAAAACTATAAATTCAGCACTCGAAGAACTCGAATTTAAGTTTTTCCTCACCGAACATAGCCAAATTGAAGCCGCAATTAGTCAGGAGTTGGGATTGTCACGCGAAAAAGTCAGGAAAGTCGTGCAATATTCCCAAACACCAAACAGCCAGAGTTAATCGCCATATTCCCTTATTTCTAATAATCCCCCAAATTGATATAATTCCACGACGATAAGATGCAACTTCCGTCACGTTTTTATAAATTTTAATTAATCTTCGTTCGCTACTCATGACAAAAGTCCAGATTTTAGCCGTTTGCAGTATAAAGCGATCGCAGTCACGCCAAGAAGATAATTTTGGCTATTTAGCGGCAAGCGCGATCGCATTTCTTCGCGTGCAGTCTTTGCATATCGCGCTCCACGTTATAAACGGCTATATATGAACTCTTTTAAGCTAAGATAGGATATCTCAGCTACTATAGCTGCAACTTTTTCTGCCTGAATATGGTTAAGTATACTATCGCTCAAAGCCCAGATATCATTTTTGATGTTCCCGGTAAAGATTCAGCCAAAGCCCGTGAAAAAGCAATGGATAAGCTGATGGAACGCATGAATTCGGGCGAATTACCTACGGAACTCGAAGAAGGATTTAGCCCTCAACAACTAATTGAGGTCAAAGAAACCAGCACTGATACAACAAGTGACGAGGACGCTATTACACAAGCAGTTCAAGTCCTCAGTAACCTTGCCACGCTCAAGTTAAAAGTACAGGAGTCGCGCACCGAAGCTTTAGAAGTTCGTCAAGCGGTTGATGTGCTGTTTTCCGATCAAGCAGTTACAGAAGACGAAATTTCTCGTCTCAAGGAAGGGTTTAAAGTTCTCAAAAATTTCGCTCAAGCCAATCTTCGTTACCTAGATGCACGTAATAAAGCAGAGCAAGCTCGTCAAGTCTTAGATCGAGCGCTTAAGTCTCCTGATAAATAGGGAGTAGGGTGTATGGGGGGGGGGGGGGGGGGGGGGGGGGGGGGGGGGGGGGGGGGGGGGGGGGGG
>CAXTCQ010000511.1:0-2387 GCA_964242965.1 uncultured Calothrix sp.
GGAGTTAGGAGTTAGGAGTTAGGAGTTAGGAGTTAGGAGTTAGGAGTTAGTAGTTGGGCTTTAGCCCTCTAAATCGACGAACAAGCTACTCGTGAAGGTATCCTCACAGCATTTAAAGAACATCTTATCGACCGAGCTAAACCAGGGGATGTGGTGGTATTTCACTTCTCCGGACATGGTTCGCAAGTTGTCGATCCAGATAAAGACACTCCCGATGGGCTTAACAGTACAATTGTCCCAATTGATGCTAGATACAACTCCTCTGGTGGTGTAGTGCAAGACATCATGGGACACACGCTGTTTTTACTTATGTATGCCTTAAAAACAGATAATGTGACTGTAGTTCTGGATAGCTGTCATTCGGAGGGTGCAAAACGTGGAAATTTTGTAGTGCGATCGTGCAACGACTCTGCAAGAGTATCGCTCGGTGGTGGTAATCAATTTCAAGCCAGTCCCCAAGAATTTGAATATCAGCGTCAATGGTTAAAACAGCTAAATTTATCTCAAAAACAATTTATTGACTTGCGTCGTCAAGGTGTAGCCAAAGGTGTTGTCATCGCTTCTGCTAAACGCGACCAATTTGCAGTCGATGCACCTTTTAATGATTTTCATGCAGGTGTATTTACTTATCTATTTACTCAATACCTTTGGCAGCAAACAGCAAATCAACCAGTACAAAGAATATTAGTTGATATAAATCGCAGTACGAGAGTTTTATCACGCAGTAACGGTATTTTTCAAGAGCCAGAACTGGAATTAAATAGCAAACCGAACCCCAATCCACCAATTTACTTTACTCCCTTTAATACATCCTACGCTGAAGCAGTGGTTACTCAAACAAAAGGCAACCAAGAAGTAGAATTGTGGCTGGGTGGAATAGATTCGCGATCGCTCGAAGCGTTTAACAAAGATACTGCTGCTTTCAGCGTTGTCGATGCCGAAGGTAGAGAAACAGGAATCGTCAAGCTAGAATCTCGTCAAGGATTAATAGGACAAGGCAAATTTGTCAGTGCAGCAAGGGGAAATGCAGAATTAAAACCAGGAACACTTTTACAAGAAAAGATTCGTGGTATTAAGAGCGATTCAACATTAAAAATTGGGCTGGACGATGCTTTTGACACTAATACTACTACCCAAGCGCAACAAGCTTTACAAGAAATCAAGCGCGTTACTTCCTTGCCTTTAAGACAGCAAGAAGTGCAATATATCTTTGGTCGTATGACCGAAACAAGGTATCAGCAATTACAAAAATCCAAGTCTACAAATCTACCTGCTGTGGGTAGTTTTGGTTTATTTTTACCCTCACTCGACCAAATAGTTCCGAAATCTTTCGGTGAAGCAAACGAAACTGTTACAGCCGCAGTGCAACGTTTAAAACCCAAATTTAAATCCCTACTAGCTGTGCGAATTCTCAAGCAGATGGTAGGCAATAATAATACATCACAATTAAAAGTTACTGCCTCGATAAATATTGCTGGTAGTAAAAAAATCATCAGTGAAACTCTTCCTACTCGTAGTATTAAAAAACAAATAGGTGCAAGTTCAACTACTCCTGCGAAACCAATAAATATCAAAGAAGGAGAAATTCCCAAATTACCAGTAGGAACCCAAGTCGTCTTTGAAGTAGAAAATCAAGAATCGACTCCTCTTTATGTCAGCATTTTAGTTATTGATGCCGCAGGTGAGATGGCTATAATATTTCCTAATAACTGGTCAGCATCGGAAGATGCAGCATTGTTGACAGCCACAGATAAGCGGATAATTCCTGAAGATGGTGATGGCTTTGAACTAACTATTGGCGAACCATTGGGAATTACAGAAGCATTAATTATTGCTAGTACATCTCCACTACGCACTTCACTCAAAGCACTTAAAGAAATTGCCACAAGAGGAAATAAAACACGCGGACCACTTGCTGCAAATAATGACGAGTTCTTAGATGTAACCGATAAATTGCTTGAAGATTTGGACGCTGGTACTCGTGGTGGAATAAATGTTGAAGGTGTGCAGTTAGCTGCGGGTGTACGTGGTGTAGATGCTAAGAAACTTGCTGCGATGGCGATAACTATTGAAGTGGTTGGTTGAAGATGGGGAAAATGATGGCTAAGTTTCGACGAGAGCGATTTTTTTAGGAGTAATGTGACACATAACTTGGTAAGTAGCTAGGTACAAATAATAATTATAAGATAGCTTCGGGTGCGTTAGCGCGAGCGCATAACGCACCCTACAAAAACTGGCGGTTCTCAAGACTAGCCAGTTTTTAATTTGCTTCCAGTAATTTATTCGTTACATTTCATACCTTAACGATATTCAATTTTCGGTGAATTCAATTTGTAATACCAATTCACAAAAATCATGATACATACGAATAGTCGTAGGGGCACGGC
>CAXTCQ010000512.1:0-2345 GCA_964242965.1 uncultured Calothrix sp.
ATTTCGCTGAGGTCGTTGACGCGGATTTTCATTAGCCAACCTTCACCATAGGGGTCTTCGGCAACCTGGTCGGGAGAATCAATCATCGCATCGTTACGTTCAATGACAGTGCCGGTAACAGGTGCATTCAGGTCTTCAACGGCTTTGACTGATTCAATCGAACCAAAGCTGTCACCTTTAGTTATAGCGTCGCCAATTTCTGGCAATTCTAAAAATACAATATCTCCTAACTGGTCTACAGCAAAGGCTGTTATGCCAATCGTGGCAATTTCGCCTTCTAAGCGTACATATTCATGGGTATCCAAGTATCTCAAATCTTCGGGATATTCAAACGACATAATTGATTCCTCTACTGCGTCATCAAAGTTATTAGTAAATTAATGTTCTGTAACAAATTTTGGCAATTCGCCATGCTGTGAAGTTAACCCGATCAGCTCCGACCTGAACAAATTATTCCTTAAAAGTCATGCAAATTATCAAGTTGTAAACTCAATTTGTCAACCGAGATTTTGAACGATAGAAAGGACGTTTGACAACGACTGCTGGGTAAGCTTTACCGCGAATCTCTACATCTAGCTGAGTCCCAATGGTTGCAAACTGAGTTGGGACATAGCATAGTGCGATCGCATAACCCAGTGTCGGTGATAATGTACCACTGGTAATCTCTCCAATTACTTTGCCCTCCGATAAAACTTGGTAGCCATGTCGGGCTATGTTACGTACTTGCATCTGCAATCCTACCAAGCGACGTTGGACTCCCCCAGCTTTCTGCTGTTCTAGTGCTGCACGTCCGATAAAATCACCTTTACTATCTAGATGAACCACCCAACCTAAACCTGCTTCCAAAGGTGTGGTGGTTTCATCGATATCTTGCCCGTAAAGTGCCATCGCAGCTTCGAGACGCAAAGTATCCCTTGCACCGAGTCCGCAAGGAACTACACCCGAAGACAAGAAACTTCGCCACAATTCAATCCCAACTTCGGGGTCTACCATTATTTCGCAACCATCTTCGCCTGTGTAGCCAGTCCGCGCAATAAATCCGATGAAGCCAAGTATAGTTGTTTCAAGGTGTCCGAATGCTTTGAGGCGTGATAAATCTTCTTTAACAAAGTTTTGTAATATAGCGACTGCTTTTGGTCCTTGAATGGCAATTAGGACTTTTTCGGAAGATAAATCTTGAAATTTAATTTGGTCGTCGAGGTATTTTAATAACCACGCTTTGTCTTTCGCGCAGGTGGCAGCGTTAACAATTAGTACACCTCGCTGTTCGCCTGCATTTTCGCCTTGGTAGTAGAAAATAATGTCGTCAATAATACCGCCTTGGTGGTTGAGTAAAACGCTGTATTGTGCTTGACCGGGTTGTAAACGTGCTAAGTCTGAGGGAAATAACTTTTGAAGTTGGTCAACTAGATTTTTTCCTTGGAGAGTAAATTTACCCATGTGGGAAATATCAAACATCCCTGTACCATTTCGTACAGCTTCATGTTCGGTGGTGATACCGCTAAATTGTACTGGCATATCCCAACCACCAAAGTCGGTAAATCTAGCTTTGAGTTCTTGGGCTAGGGGGTATAAGGGAGTTCGCGCTAGAGGTTGGGTAATTAGAGGTTGATTTGCCACTGGTATTTTACTGTCGGGTGTCAATATCTTTTATATCTTAATTAGCGCGATTAAATTAATTTAAAAATACAAAATCGCGCTTGCTGGGGGAAGCTTTCCCCAACTTCTTCGCTGACTGTATATTTACCCGATAGTATAGCCAATGATGTTTAATGGTTAGTTGGCGGATTATTGAGTTTTATTAAGCAGTCATGGTTAAGTATCAGCAAGTTATTTTTGGGTTTTTTGTGGCGATCGCATTACTCATATTTCCTCTAAGTGCAGATGCAGCAAGTTCTTCCAGCATCATACGTTCCTCCGGGAATGAATTTACAGGTAGGGACTTTTCGGGACAAAAGTTAGTTGGGAATGAATTCACCAATCTCAAACTCGAAAATACAAATTTTAGCAACGCTGACCTACGTGGTGTCGTTTTTAACGGTTCGACTTTAGAAAACGTAAATATGCACGGGGTTGAATTTAGTGAAGGTATCAGCTATTTAGTCAGCTTCAAGAATACTGATTTAAGCGAAGCAATTTTGACAAACGCCATGATGCTGCGTTCGGTATTTAATAACGTCAACGTTACTAATGCTGATTTTACCAATGCAGTACTCGATGGCACGGAGATTAAAAAACTTTGCGCCAAAGCAAGCGGTGTAAATTCCAAAACTGGGGTTTCAACCCGCGAGTCATTAGGATGTAAGTAAGAAGGGAGTAGGGAGTAGGGAGGTAGGGAGGTGGGG
>CAXTCQ010000513.1:0-2304 GCA_964242965.1 uncultured Calothrix sp.
GACCAAGTAGTTGAAGCAATTTTAGCTGGCAAATATTCTTGGGCTTGTGTTTTAATGCTGCGTTTTGCAGGATACAATGCTTTACATTACATCCCCTACCGCACTTATAACCGACTACTCAAAGAAAACTCTCCAGTTAACAAATCAAATCAGGATTACGATAAAATCCAGGTTGCAAAATCGGCTTCAGGGAATAATGAAAAGAACCTATCGCCAAGCTGTCTAAGTAAAATTAAAGACTTAGCTTATATGGAAGCAGTTGGAAAGCAAAAAACAGAAATTCGTGGTGGTAGCTTGGAGGACTGGTTGTCAACACAAATGATTGAAAATCAATCAATCAAATCTGAACCAGAACCAGAACCAGAACCAGAAGTTTGTTTGAGATACTGTGAATTCAATTAACTGTTAGGGTGGTCATTTATGCTTTGTTTTTTGACATTGGTCATTGGTAAGCGAAGGGCTTTAAGCATATTTGCTTTTTGCAACTAGTTATGTTGATTTCCACTCATATACTCGAAGAATTTAATAGTCATCGAGGTGATAAATCAGATTCCCGATAACTTTTACGTAGTCGGGGATCTAAACATGCATGTTTTTTATTTTCAAAAGATTTAGCTTGGGGTTAATACTCCGACCTAATTAAGATTGCCCGTTTTAGTTAGGATACCAATCCCCATATATAAACTAATATAGTTCGGTTAACGATTATTAGTGGGCATTATAGAAGTCAAGAGACGCGAAATTTCGCGTCTCTACATTAGGTTAATAATTAATTTACAGTCCTAACTGAACCGTATTGATATATAAACCTGCTTCTGACTTCTGACTTCTATCTCCTGCCTTCTGTTCCCTACCTTCTGACTTCATTCAATTGGGTAAATAAAATTCATCTGCTTTTCAAAATCAATTTATTATCTCTTTGAAATATAACTGCCAAATTGGCAAACAGTTAGCATTTATATTTTATACATTAGATATAACAAAGCAAGTGAGTGGATTTGATAGTTGGCGATTAATGTATTTTATTAACAAGGAGAAGACATATAGAAAATAAACAAAATCCAAATCAATAGTTACTAATTGTGCTTATTATCTACTTAATTATCAGGTGTACTACTTTTACGTAATAACTTAAATTCCACTGCTATTGGTGGTTCTATTTCCAGAAAGCTCCCATCTCGAAATAGAAAAAGTAACAGTGGTAAAGTTATCTACGTGAAAAACTAATAATTTTTCAAGTTTCGTTTCTACTTTGATAATTCCAATCCTTCCAGTTGGGATTATTGATATAGCAATGCCAAATCGTTTTACAAACCCGGTATCTTAATAGATGCCGGGTTTTTCTGATTGAAAACCAATCTCAGTTTTCATCGTTTATAACAAGCTTAGGACACTGATTAACTCACGCTGCGACCCGGGCTCGCTAACTTGTTCTAACAGCTTTAGCTACAGTTATACTTTGTCAACCTCAGCTGAAATTAAAAACTAGTAGAGACGTAGTATTGCTACGTACTAATACGGTAAAAATATATATAAAATAAACAGTACAATGAATGAGAATTCAGAAATTAATATTGAATCAGAAGAAATTGTCAACTTCCTCAAGCAGGACATAAGTTTAAAGGAAGTATGCCAAAAAATATTATTCCAGAAAGCGATCGCCCGAGCCGCACAAGAAAAAGGTATAGTCGTTACTACCGAGGAAATCCAAGCTTTATCTGAGCGCGATCGCCGCGAACGTCGTTTGGAAAAAGCTGCGGATACGGTTGCATGGTTAAACGAGCAGATGATAGCACCATCAGATTGGGAACTTGGTATTCGCAATCGTTTGCTAGTCGAGAAACTAGCCGAGGAGATGTTTGGGGATGAAGTCGGAAAGTTTTTCCTTCAAAATCGCCTGGAGTTTGACCAGATTATCTTATATCAAATGATAGTGAGTAACGAGAAGCTGGCACAGGAACTCTATTTTCAAATCGAAGAAGCTGAAATTAGTTTCTATGCAGCAGCAAAATTATACGATATAGATGAGAATCGGCGACTAAAATGCGGTTATGAGGGTAAAATCTATCGTTGGGCAATTGAGGCTGATATTGCTTCGATAGTATTTAGCGCATCAGCTAAAGACTTAATTGGTCCGATTAAAACCAAATTAGGCTATCATTTGCTCTTAGTTGAAGAATTAATACCAGCAGAGTTGACTCCACAAAGGTATCAAGAAATATTGAATCACATGTTCAAGCAGTGGTTAGTAGAGGGAGTAGGGAGTGGGGAGTAGGGAGAAGGCGAGAAGGCGAGAAGGGGGAG
>CAXTCQ010000514.1:0-2283 GCA_964242965.1 uncultured Calothrix sp.
GCCCCACCCTAAACTAGAAAACAAAAGGAATAAGCATAAGCGTCCAAGGGAAAATCACCCTGTTGGTTAATTCGTTTGGGTGAAGTAATAAAACAAGGATTTCATTACTATATAGGAGCATAAAAAGACAAGTATATTTAGATTAGATTTAATTATTGATGTAATAAAAAATGCTAATTGCTTATCGCAATAAAGGACTTACAAAAAATTATTATTCCGTCGGATGACGATTTTGCCTGTCCTCTTAAATACTTAAATTTCTGTAGTGAAAGTTAAATCTTTAAAGGAGAAATGTTATGAATACTCAAACTCAAGAACAAAAAGACCGCTTAGTTTTCTCTTATATCTTGTCTGCGGGAATGCTTTTCGGTTTTGGAGGACTGCACCGCTTATACAACGGCAAAATTGGGACTGGGGTATTATGGTTGTTAACTGGAGGTGTATTTGGTGTTGGACAAATTGTTGATTTATTTTTGATGCCAAATATCGTAGATGAACGCGAGATGCAACTGCGTTTAAAAGCTGGTTTATCACCTTTAGGTGTACCCATGAATGACTCAGTTGTGGCATCGCAAACCTATCGTTCTCCCCAAGAAAAATTGATGGTTAAGTTCATTGATGCTGCCGAACAAAATGGTGGCAGATTGACTGTTACTCAAGGTGTAAAAGCCACTGGTGCCGGCTTTGGAGAAGTTGAAGCCGCTTTAAATGAAATGCTGAAATCTGGTTACGTCAAAATAGATAATGACCCCGTTACTGGAGCCGTTACTTACCATTTTCATGAAATTGGTTAAAAATTAAAAGTTAGGAATTTAAAGTTCAAAAGCAGGATGCGTAAACCCTAGATGATTCGTGCGGTGCGTTAGGCTGAAGCCATAACGCACCCTACGGAAATTGGATATTTTTTAACTATTAATTTCTTCCCAACCACTTTTGCCCGTTCAATCGGTACACTAACCTCGATACCAACATATCAAGTGTTACCTTGCGTTCGTCGATTAAAAATGACTCTAACGTGCTGGGTTTTTTACCCTCGTTACAAGAAAAACCCTTTTTGCCTTGAATATTTTCTTCCGGAAAATATAAATTAAATTGACGATAGCCATTTTGCCAGCTACCTACAACTTGCCAACATTCCCCAAGCTGCATTCCTCGGATGGGAACTTGTTGTTTGGCGAAACTTAATTGCAAATCGCGGACTCCTTGAGTTGCGATCGCATTCTGTAATGCTGGTACATAATCTTGTTGCATAAACTCCACAAACGGCTTATCTTCAACCGCTGGAGCTTTTTCTTTCTTAGCAGCTGCGGGTTTTTCTCCATCTGCGGCAGGTGCTTTTTTAGCTGCTGCGGGTTTATCTCCTGCTGCGGCTTTTTTGGCTGCTGGGGGTTTGGCTGCATTCGGGTTATCCCCGCTGACAGCATTGGGGTCAGGTGCGTTTGCACTAGCCATATCGGTGGCTTCGGGTGAATCATTACCGGGAATAGTATTCCCAGGTTCATTTGGATTGATTTCTTCTGGCATAGCTGAGTTAATCCTTATGTCTTGCTAATCGGGCGATTTTCTGGCAACGTGGTTTGCATCACGCCATATTGACACCGGACACAGCCCGTGGCGAATGGCTCACTTTTATTTTGACATAGACATCAAAGGAGCGATTTCTCCTTCTGTAAGTTCTTGACGTGATAAATAGTATGAAGCTTGAGGATGACGAAAAACAATCAATTGTAGTTTGACTAAATTTAAAACCCAGTACTCACTAATACCAGCAGCCGCATAAACTAATTTTTTTGTATCTAAATCTTTTGCTAAACTCGATTCCGATATTTCTACCACAGACGATAATTTACTATACTGCTACCAATATATTCACTTGTATATCCTTTGCCATTTTGCTACTGACAAATAACCAATGACAAAGGACAAACAAATATTAACCACCAGCAACCGCAGGCACAATACTAACTTCATCACCATCTTTTAGCGGTGTCGAAGTTCCATCTAAAAAGCGAATATCTTCGCTATTTACATACAAATTCAAAAACCGTCGTGGTTGTCCGTTTTCGTCGCACAGACGTTCTTTGATACCAGGACAAGTTTGTTCGAGTGAGTCCAAAAGTTCGGAAACACTGTTACCAGAACACTCTAAAACCGCTTGGTTACTGGTAAATTGTTGAAGTGGGGTCGGAACTAATACTTTTACAGACATAGATAATTGAAAGAAACAAAGTTAGGAGTGAGGAGTGAGGAGTGAGGAGTGAGGAGTGAGGAGTGAGGAGTGAG
>CAXTCQ010000515.1:0-2249 GCA_964242965.1 uncultured Calothrix sp.
ATCCAGAACATCAAGTTAAGGAGGTTTGGAAGAGTTTTTGCTCGTGTCTTGATTTTCTTAAGTTCTATGTATCGCAGTTAGCATACATCTCACTTTGCTAAAGTTCTTAAAATACAGCAACGTTCAGAATTAAAGCAAGAACTGGAATATACACCCATCGAAGTGAGTGTAATTTCACGCATAGTTGCTACCGATGCAATACCTCAGTACTCTTCGACGCAAGAAGCGTTATTTAGTTCAACAATATTTTTAATTTTTCAATATTTAATTATCCACGAAATTATTTGCAAGTTCAGTTTCTTTAACTAAGTATAATTACGATTTACAGTACTTTTAACAACTTGCTACACATAGCTTTTGCAACATAAGTATATATAAGTTTATCCAAGTTTACAAAAATCGCGTTTTTTGTCATGTAAATTTGATAATTGTCCCAATAATAAAAATTAATGAGAATCGACTAACGTAATTACGTCCTTTTTTGGCAGCGAAATTTGTTACATTCAAGCAGTGAAAAAATGACTTATAATCTGACATGGGTCAAATATATGGTTTTGTACGTTATTTCAAAAGCACTTTCACTAAAGTTATTAATGCATACCTATATAACTAACTAGCTATTCTTACAAATTGAAAGTAATGCACTTTGGGATATTGCAAAATTAAGAATTTTACTTTAAAAATTGGACTTGATGCCCTTTAATTACTACACCATGCTCGGCAAGACATTTTTCCCAACCATCACGAGTTCCAATCTCGCTTTTATTATTCAATAAACCCAATTCATCCTCTTGCTTCGTAAGCTTGGCAAATTCTTCGTAGCGAGGATAATTTGAAGCAACAAATGTCTCTTTTCGGTGCAAAACTGGTGGATTCGCGCGATTAGCATAGTTATATTGCGTCACGCCCAGAGTTTTTAAATCAATATTAATACTCTCAACCAAGGCTGGATGCGCGTCTTCATCGAATTCTGGATACGACAAATAGGAAATTCGCGGTTCGTCGAGGTGAAATTTAATTAAAGTTGCACCATCGACACTGCCAATAAAGCGAGTTGCACAACCTTCATAAATTCGCAACAAGGGGTCGAGTTCTTGCAGTGCTGAAACATGTACGTAAAGCGCACTGCGAGTCAGTTTACCAATTTTACTTTTCTCGCAGGCAGCTTTGACTACCCCTGGTTGTCCCAAACTAAACAGTTTCTTGTCTGCAACTTCGCAAGCATCGTCAAAGTCGCCAAAAAAGGCTTTGATATCGTGACGCATTTCTTTGGGTAACTTGGAAAACGACCGTTGCCCTTCGGTGTGACACAAAGCTAGATATACTTGAATGTCGAGGGAACGACGATATGCTAGAGCATCCCATTCTGCCTCATCAGTAGCTTGTAAAATTACGGCAAAGGCACGGCGAAAGTTACTGAATTCAACTAATAATTGTTCTTGATTTGCTAATTCTCCTTTGACGGGCAACCTACCGCGTTGGGTGTGAAATGCCATCAGCGGTTCGAGGACGTGTTGATAGTCTTCAAACCGTTTTACAGGAATGCGAATACGCGGTGTTGATGTGCGTGAAAAGTAGCGTATCGCTTTAAAATTTTCCTTTTCTTCGTCATCTCGAAAAACAAAGTAAACGCCTAAAGCGACTGGAACTGCATCAACATTCAAGGTTTCATCGATATATTTTTTTAGTTCTGCTTGTTCGTAATACTTCTGAAACGTATTCAACCGCGTTACCACACCATCCCCATAAGGAATCAAACTATGACTTGGGGCATTAATTAATACTTGTGCGGAAACTATTAAGACTTTGCGCGTTAATTTCCAAGCTTTACAAAGTGCTTCGCGTCGTTCTTTTAGGTCTTCGATTACATTTAAGACGTAGCCTAAATTGACCACATCCGCAGAAGTTCGCCGATTTTTAGGGAAATAATAAGGGTCCCAACCTGCACTTTTATAATTAAGTGACGCGATGCGATTTACATCACCACCGTAGCCGCAACCGTAGTCGAAAAAGCATCTACCTTCAGATAGAATCTTCCATTGTAAAGCTAATTTTACCGGACGCGATAAATCCGGGCGTGCGATCGCAGCACGATGACGTTCAATTTCTAAAAAGCTCTCCGACATAAGGGAATGGGGAGTAGGGAGTAGGGAGTAGGGAATTAAGAGTTAGGAAGGGTGAAGGGGCGGGTTTAGAAATATTTCTCATGACTACTGAGTATATTCGTGAACCCGCCCGTACAGAGTTAG
>CAXTCQ010000516.1:0-2222 GCA_964242965.1 uncultured Calothrix sp.
AACTCCTAACTCCTAACTCCTAACTCCTAACTCCTAACTCCTAACTCTTAACTCCTAACTCTTAACTCCTAACTCCTAACTTTTTTAAACAGCTATAAACAGTATTTTGCAGTAAAATTGCCACCGTCATCGGACCAACGCCCCCAGGAACAGGGGTGATATATTCTGCCACCTGAGATACAGACTCAAAATGGACATCGCCGATTAAGCGGCTGTTGCCATCTCCATCAACAATTCGATTTATTCCCACATCTACCACAACCGCGCCCGGTTTCACCATTTCAGCATTAATAAGTTGCGAACGACCGACAGCGGAGATTAAAATATCAGCGGTTTTGGCTATAGCTGCTAAATCGTGGGATTTGGAATGCGCTATTGTCACGGTGGCATTTGCGTCCAACAGCATCAAAGCTAGAGGTTTGCCCACCAAGATACTGCGTCCGATAACTACCGCTTGTTTACCCGGCAACGAAATATTATATTCCTCCAACAGTCGCATAACTCCGGCTGGCGTACAACTGCGTAAACCAGGTTCTGAGCGTACCAATCGACCTAAATTGACTGGATGCAGTCCATCTGCGTCTTTGTCGGGGTCGATTTTGTGTAAAAGCGCTTGAGCATCTAAATGGTCGGGAAGGGGTAATTGAACGAGAATACCGTCAACCCGTTCATCTTGATTGAGTGCAGCAATGGTATCTTCGAGTTCAGCAAAGCTTGTTTGGGTAGGAAAATGTTTACCAAATGAGTTAATCCCGACTTTTGCACAAGCACGTTCTTTTCCGCGTACATAAGCTGCCGATGCTGGATTATCTCCAACCATCAACACCGCTAAACCAGGTGGTCGATTGATTAAAGCTTGGATTTGTGTAACTTGTTCGGATAATTCCTGCTGGATTTTTGCCGCTAAAGCTTTTCCATCAAGAATTTTCGCTGAGTCTAGATTCATAATTGGGGGAGTAGAGGGAGTGGGGAGTAGGGAGTAGGGAGTAGGGAAGATAGGGAGCGGTTGGGTGTAGAGGAGCAAAAGAAAACTATTTCCGCATTCCCCATCTCCCCCCATCTCCCTTACTCCCTCTACTGCCTACTCCCTACTCCCTTCTCCTAGTTCTAAATATTTTCTCAGATTCGTAGTCTCAGTAGATTGTGTATTTACAAAACTGAAAAGCATAGTATTAATGGAAACTGACTTGATAAAATTGGCGACAAGGTAGGTAAGTAATGCAAAAATTTTCTCAACCTCAAGGTGTGATGAAAAAAATACTTTTTTTTGACCGACGATTCTCAGTACTTCGCACGGGGTTAGAGTTGTTTATGCTAGCAAATTTGGCAAGCTGCGGTAATGCAACTCTTTCAAGTATGAACGCAATCGGTGCAAATATTACTCCAATTAAGGAGCTAACACCGCAGCAAAAGAACTCCACTGTATACATTCAAGGCAAAATAGAGAAGCACGCACCTTTGCTAAATAAACATGTTTATCAACTCAATGATTCCACAGGTAAAATTCTAGTTTTAACGAATCAAAGCGGGTTGCGTGTGGGTTCGCAAATCGTGATTAAAGGTCAACTCCGCTACAGAAGCATACCGTTAGGAGGTCAAGAGCTAGGGGAAGTTTATATCGAAGAAAAGTAATTTTTGAAACATCAACCTAGTTATAAAAAATTATGAACAATCAACAGGTGCAAGTTGCTGTACATTGCGCGATCGCAATTCTCTATCGTGACAATCAGTTTCTCATGCAGTTGCGCGATAATATTCCCAGCATCCTCTACCCTGGATACTGGGCATTATTTGGGGGACATATCGAAACTAATGAAACTCCCGAAATAGCTGTCCAACGCGAAATATTAGAAGAAATCGGCTATAAATTACCTTCTAGTTTTACCTTTTTTGGCTGTTATCCTGACGAACGAGTTGTGCGTCACGTCTTTCACGCGCCTTTAGAAGTAGAATTTAACCAACTAGTTCTTAACGAAGGTTGGGACATGGGTTTGCTAACACCCGAAGATATTCACTTCGGTAGTTGCTATTCCCCAATTGCAAGAGAGACTCGTCCTCTCGGACCCGTCCATCAACGCATTTTACAAGACTTTATGAATAAAATTTAGTAGTAAACCTGCCCCTTCTAACGCAAGAACTCCTAACTCCTAACACAAGAACTCCGCGCCTCTGTACGGGCGGGTTCACTAATATACTCAATTGTAATGAAAAAACTTTGTAAA
>CAXTCQ010000517.1:0-2200 GCA_964242965.1 uncultured Calothrix sp.
ATTTTACTTTCCCCATCTTCCTCCTCTTCTTTTATCCCAGTATCTCGTTCAATTATCGAGCGAATGATTCAAGGAAATGAACGACAATTGGGGATGATTAATTCGTTATTGGAAATTCATTCCAGCGATGCAGAGGGCATAATTATGCATCAGGAAGTTGTTCCATTTGACACATTAATAGAAGCCATTCTTCAAGACGTGACATCGGTACTTAACCGCTATCAGGCTCAACTCAAGAACTTGATTCGCAATAATTTACCCAACGTCAAAGCAGACCAAGAATTTTTACGGAAAGTATTTGTTAACTTATTAACATATAGTTGTCAAAATAACCCACCCGAATTAAACTTTACCCTCAAAGCCAAAGTTGAAGCGGGTCAGATTCGTTGTACGATTCAAGATAATGGAGTCGGAATTAGCAAACAGGAGTGCGATCGCTTCTTCGATTTATTCGTCCGCGACCCGCAAAGTTCTTCATCAACTAGCGCTAGCTTAAAATTATATATGTGTCGGCAAATCATCAAGGCACATAATGGTGAAATAGGGGTAACAAGTAACCGCAAAGGGTTAACGTTCTGGTTTACATTACCTTTGGAAAGCTAATTTGATGGAAAGTGCCATTGCAGAAAAATACCAAACACGGCAACGTCATTTTCTATGGCAGCGTTTGCGCTTGTGGTTTTGGCTAGCAATAGTATGCGTTTTAAGCTTCCTCATCCGCGATATCTACAACTTCTTTTCTCCCCTTAGAGAATTAGCAGACATTCCCAAAAATTTGCTGCGCTACTCATTGCTTCTCAACATAGCAATGCTGTTAAGTATCGTTATCTCGTTATTATTGCATCGAACTAAATTCGGTCGCCGCCATCCAGGAGTGCTGTTTCTCGGTTTATCTTGGTCAATTAGCCTCGGTCAGCAAATTTTTAGTACTATCAAAGGTTTTGCACTTCCAGATATTGTTTCATGGTCGCTACTATTTTTGGGTCAAGCGACATTTATGCCAGTGCGATGGAAATTGCACCTGATGTCGCAGGTAGTTTTGCTGATTTACTATTTTGGTGTCAATACAGCATTGGGTCTGAAGTTACCCCCACCATCCACCCAGGAACCAATATACAATACTACATTTCTCTTATACTTGTTTTGGTTTTGTGTAATATGCGACTTAAGCGTTTGTCTGTACGACCGCTTGCAAGCTAGCGAATTTTATGCCCACAAAGAACTTGAAGCAACTAATAGCAAACTAAAAATCGCCGAATCTAAATACCGCAGTATCTTTGAGAACGCCGCCGAAGGTATTTACCAAAGCACATCTGGTGGACGTTACATTACCGCAAATCCAGCACTTGCGAGAATATTGGGCTTTTCGACACCCGAAGAAGCGATTAACTATTTTATTGATATTGGGCATCAACTTTATGTTAATCCTAAGCGTCGTAGCGAATTTGTGCGTTTAATTGAGGAATTTGGCAGCGTTTCCGAATTTGAATCTCAAATATATCGACGCGACAATAATATTGTTTGGGTTTCCGAAAAAGCTTATGCGGTGCGCGATAAATCGGGAAACATACTGTATTACGAAGGGATGATTGAAGATATCACCCAACGCAAACGTGCTGAGGAAGCTTTACAAGAACAATTTGAATTTCTACAAGTTCTAATCGATACTATTCCTGCGCCAGTATTTTATCAAAACGCCCTTGGCTTGTATGTTGGTTGCAATCAAGCTTTTGAGACATCGCTTGGTTTTAGTAGAGCTACAATTATCGGTAAGACAGTGTATCAAATTGCGCCCCAAGACCTGGCCGAACAATACCATCAAGCAGATATGGCACTGTTTGAAAAACGCGGAGTTCAAACTTATGAAAGTTCGGTGCTGTATGCCGATGGTAAAAAGCATGATGTCATATTTTACAAAGCCACCTTTGCCAAAGCTGACAGTACCACTGGCGGTTTAGTCGGAGTAATTTTAGACATCAGCGATAGAAAGCGCACCGAAGAAGCATTAAGAGTCTTTTTCCACGCAGTCTCCCACGATTTACGCAATCCAGTTTTAGGAACTTTGATGGTATTGCGAAATTTAATCGGGGAGGGGGAAAGGGTAAAGGGTAAAGGGGAAGGGGTAAATTCTACCTCCTCTACTCCCTCTACTTCCTCTACTTCCTCTACTTCCTCTTTCCTTTCCCCCTTCCCCCTTTCC
>CAXTCQ010000518.1:0-2089 GCA_964242965.1 uncultured Calothrix sp.
CCGAAAAAGCAGCAATTAAAATCCCCGTTCCATCGGTAGCTTCACTCACTCCTAGCAAACCCGCAACTTCAGAAAAAGCACCTGTTAAAATCCCCGTTCCATCGGTAGCTTCACTTGCTCCGAAAAAACCAGTAATTTCCGAAAAAGCACCCGTGAAAATTCCCGTTCCATCGGTAGCTTCAACCACTCCTACCAAACCAGCAACAGCTGTAACGAATCAGAACCGTCTTCCCCCTACTCCCACTCCCCCTGCTCCCTCATCTGACCCAAATCTAGTCGTACCCGCAACTGAAGTCCAAATTGTCGGTGCTACGCAGGAATTGCAACAAGTTATTCGCCAAGTTATTAAAACACAAGTTGGTGGAGATACTAGTTTTGCCCAACTTCAAAAAGATGTAACAGCAATATTAAATACTAAATTATTTCTCAGTGCGCGTGTAGATACTACTAATACGGCAAACGGTATAAAAGTTACGTATCAAGTGCAACCCTTAGTAGTGCGATCGCTCCAATTATCGGGCGCAAAAGCATTAACATACAAAGTTGCCCTCGAACCATTCCAAGGACAAATTAATCAAGCTATCAGTCCCTCTGGCTTGGAACAATCGGTACAAAAAATTAATAAGTGGTATAAAGATAACGGTTACAGCTTGGCGCGGGTCATAGCAATTCAACCCAATCAACTAGGTATTTTAACGGTAAATGTTGCTGAAGGTGAGGTCGGCGATATCAAGTTGAAATTTGTGAATGAAAACGGTGAAACTATTGATAGTAAAGGTAAACCCGTTACAGGACGTACAAAATCCGACTTTATCCTCAAGCAATTAAAATTAAAACCCGGCGAAATATTTAAAGAAGATGTTGTGCGTCAAGACGTGATGCGATTGTACGGCTTAGGCTTATTTGAAAGCGTTAATGTCACGCTTGATGGTGATGCAACTAAGACTGATATTGTATATGAAATCAAAGAAACTGGAGCGCGTTCGGTAAACGTTGGTGGTAACTATAGCGCTGACCAAGGTATTTTGGGTACATTCAACTATCAAGACCGCAACGTGGGCGGAACTAACGATACATTAAGCACCAACATTCAATTGGGACGGCGCGATTTATTATTTGATAGCACCTTCAACAGTCCTTATCGCCTCACAGACCCCAACCGCAACGGTTACACCATCAATGCTTTCCGCAAAAGTGGAATTTCCGAAATATTTGATGGTGATATTAAATTAGCAAATGGCGATCGCATTCGTGAAGGCAAGATTGGCGGAAGCGTTAGTTTTCAACGTCCCATCGATGGTTGGGATGCTTCTTTAGGATTTAACTATACGCGGGTAAGTATACGCGATAGAGACGGCAAAATCTCCCCCACAGACGAACAAGGCAACCCCTTAAGTCTCAGCAAAACGGGTATTGACGACCTAGCCACCGTCTCACTTTCTGCTCTCCTTGACCGCCGCGACAACAGAATTAACCCCACTAACGGTTCTATCCTCAAGTTAAGCACCGAACAATCGGTTCCTTTTGGCAACAGCGGTATCGCAATGAATCGTCTCCAAGCCAATTACAGTCAATTTGTCCCAGTTCAAGTTTACAAAAGTAAACAACCTCAAGTTTTTGCCCTCAACCTCCAAGCTGGAACAGTTTTAGGTGATTTAGCACCTTACGAAGCTTTCAACTTAGGCGGTCAAAACTCAGTACGAGGCTATGGCAATGGTGATGTAGGTAGCGGACGTACCTACGTATTAGCATCAGCCGAATATCGTTTTCCTCTTCTGAGTTCGCTCGGCGGTGTTGTGTTTGCCGATTATGCTTCCGACTTAGGTTCGGGCGATAGCGTCATCGGCAATCCCGCTGGAGTTCGCGGTAAACCTGGAAGTGGATTTGGTTACGGTGCAGGTGTTCGATTTGACTCACCATTAGGGCTGCTTCGCGCCGACTACGGTATCACCGACCAAGGTGAAAGTCAATTCCACTTTGGGATCGGACAGAGATTTTAAGAAAGAAGGGAGTAGGGAGTAGGGAGTAAGGAGTAGGGGAGGAAGGGGAGAGGGGGAGAAAATAATGTTGCTCTCAAGCTCTATCCCAC
>CAXTCQ010000519.1:0-2064 GCA_964242965.1 uncultured Calothrix sp.
GGGGGAAAGAGTAATAAAACAATAACTTGTAACTCCTCATCTCCTCATCTCCCTATCTCCCCATCTCCCCATTTTCCCCATCTATCTTCCCATCTCCCCCTACTCCCTACTCCCTACTTCCCAATTCTTCCAAGCAGTTTCAGCTAAAGGATTGGGATTTGCAGCTTTTTTGAGAAGAATCACACCATCGGCAAAGTCAATTATTCCGTATTCCCGGTTGGCAGTTAGCTTAGAGACTTGTTGGACTAATTCGCGCAGGTGTCTTCTATCATGTTTAAATGCAGCTTGATATCTTTGTAATTGCCACAGGTCGGCGATCGCATAATCAACTTTAATAACTTCCCGCGCATCGTTACGCAATTCTAACATTGGTAAACGTAATATTTCCCGGCGACTGGAAAGATGCGGCACTAAGTATGTGGTTGCCGAAACACTGGCATCAGCGGGAATCTCCGCCAATAATGGACGTATCTGAGAAACATGCCGCCATTGTTCGGGTAGCGATACATACACCCAAGGCTTAACTGAATCGGGAATCATAAAGTAAAAAGACCGATTAGGGTTGGATGTAAAGGTGAAAAATAACGATAAGCAAATACAACCAATCCAAAAGCGACGAAATCTAAGTTTAAATACTTGCGGGTGCTGCGACCACCAGAGAATCGCACCGTAAAATAAACCCGGTACAACTGTCAAAGCATACCGAATCGTAATCGCTAGTACCCCTTCACCTTGACCGAGAAATAATTTTAATAGGGGAAACCCAGCAATCATCCACGATGCAGGAGAAACCGCAGGAATGAAAGCTAATGGCAACCAGTGACCGATTAAATAGCGAATTTTACGGACAAAGGGTGTCACTAATTGGACTATTAACCGCAAAGGATTGCTAACCATTCCCCAAATAATATCTAAAGTTGAAGCTTCATTGCCGTTTGCATATTGTCCAAACCGTTCCAACATAAACCGCTTGGAAATATCTGCCGAAAACATTGGCATGATTGAGTTGGTTAAAATCAGGATGTAGCTAAAACTCGCTACGCAAGTCGCAATCCCAATTCGGGGGAAACGCTTGCTGGCAATCATATAAAAACCAACACCAAATAATTCGATTCCTGCATCTTCACGCACTGCCAAGATAAATACTGCCATTAACCCAAATAACCACCACTTGCGTTTTTCCATCGCTAGCAGCAACGTAAACATAAATAAAGGTATCTGGCTGATATCGTGAAAGTTGCTGAGTGTCGGACCAATTACTGCATTTGCACTGTAGAAGCTGGCAGTTATCATTACAGATAAAGGATGTTCGAGATATTCCCGTGCCAAGAAATATAGAACTATTCCCGCTGCCGTAATCAGTGTTACTTGTAGGACAGTTAAAGTTACGGGTGAGGGAAACAAAGCATAAATAGGCGACCAAAGCAACAATGCGGGTGTAAAATGTTGCCCCAGGCGGTGATAAGCAACATTGGGAATTTCACCTGCATGGATGACGTTAGTTGAAAGACTTGAAGAAAGGGAACTTTGAAAAAATCGACCGTGTAAGTTATTCCAAAAGACTTGGTTAAAAATTCCTTGGTCAAAGGAAGCGTAAAAGCTGAAATAACGATGCAGTGAAAATACTAAGCATAAAGTAAAAAATATTGCTGCGATTGTGAGAATTGCGCTGATGGCTGAAATCGCTGGTAACTTCTGGGAAGTCATTGACGCTTGACTTTGAATTTTTGGCCGCATTACTTTTTACTGTGATTTTGGCATAGGGAAAAACAATTGTAAAACGGGAGGGTAGGGAGTAGGGAGTATGGGAAGGGGGGAGAGGGGGAGAAGGGGGAAAGGAAAAGCGAAAAGCGAAAAGCGAAAAGAAAATATTTTTTCCTATTACTAATCACAAATGACCACTGACCACTGACCACTAACTAGCAAGATATTCTAAAATATGAATCGTCGCCAGGTTATTTAGGAGAAAAAGATAAAGATAGGGCAGGAGACATCAATGGACGTAATAAAGTTAGAGATTATACCCCATGTCATGCAATCTGGTTTGGAATACAACCACCTGCA